>NZ_DAMANB010000015.1:0-107413 GCF_032073645.1 Myroides sp. | reverse complement strand
TGCCTCTAGAGTCGTTATCACTTCTCTAATGCGGATGCAAAAGTAGTATCTTTTCTCTTACTTCCAAACTTATCTTTGCCTTTTTTTCAATGTTTTTGAAAAGTATTTCATAACTCATTATTATACCACCTTTTACGAGTGAAAGTTTTTTTGTCTTTTTTTAAAGGTTATAGCCTTATGGCGTCTCTATACTATATATACGTAAAGAGCAGTACTCAATATTGTACTCTATTATATATATGTAATAATTGAGAATATGCCTTATTACAACCTTTCTCTCTATTTATAGATGTTACTTTATCCTATATAGAGGTGTTTTATCTACTTTTTTGTAGTTGATCTACTTATATAGGTGTGTGTTTTTTGAAGAAAAGTTCATTATAAAGTAGCTATATCCTTGTTTTGAAGAAAAACTAACACGCTTTTTTTATTCTCACATTGAGCACTTACCCTCACAAACAATTGTCTATCAAAAAGTAAAGTAAATTACCAGTATTATCTTTCTAAAGCCAAAACACTTCTGTATCCCAGTAATAGCAAGCCTTTATGCCTACTTCTTCAACACCGCTTCAACACTGCTTCAACATTTCTCCAAGATTGCTCTATCTGAGCACCTCTTTCTTGAAGCAATATTGAAGAGGTCTTGTCGCACTCTTGAAGGGGGTTAACTTATGATGACAATAAAAAAGCCCTAGACTATATAGACTAAGGCTGTAGGTAATACATTCTTTAATGAAAAAAGCTCTTGCCTACTGACAAGAGCTCTATTCTATAATTATTTTTCTTCTTTAAAGGATTCAAGCAATGAACAATCATTCTCTTATATACCTTAATATATAGTATATCACAGATATTCTAGAAAAGCGAAAAGCGATACCTATTCGATATCGCTTTTCAAATCCCCTTAAAAAGTAAATTTCTTTACTTGTATTCTTGTTTTTAAAATTCCATAACCTAAACGGTTATAAGAAAAAAGCCAGTCAATGACTGGCTTCTCTGCTCCCCCTCTTGGGCTCGAACCAAGGACCCTCTGATTAACAGTCAGATGCTCTAACCAACTGAGCTAAGGAGGAAGGTGATGTCTTACCTTTATTGCGATGCAAATATAATACGATTTTTCATTTCTGCAAACACAACAAGCATTTTTTTTATATTTTTTTCATCTAATTAAAAATTGCCTTATAAATATCATTCCCATTCGCGAATAACAATAATGCAATAAGTATGAAGAATCCTACCATCTGAGCGTTACCCAAGAATTTATCACTTGGCTTTCTTCCAGAGATCATCTCGTACAATAAAAAGATAACATGCCCACCATCTAAAGCAGGGATTGGTAATAAGTTCATAACCCCTAACATGATAGATAACATCGCTGTAATACTCCAGAACACTTGCCAGCTCCAGAACTGAGGGAAGATATCATAAATCGCTTTAAACCCTCCTACTCCTTTATAAGCACCTGTCTCAGGTTGTACAATTTTCTTTAACTGTCCGAAATAACTCATGATTCTATCTTTCCCCATGTGTAACCCCGCAGGAATAGCTTCTGCTAAAGAGTATTGCTCTCTACTTATCTCATATAGTCCAAGTTTTTGTAAATTATCAAATGGCAAAGCAGGAGCATAATATGTCTCTATCTTACCTTCTTGATTTACCTTTACATCAACAGTCGTATCTTTTCCATCGCGATTCACTACAACAGCAACAGTCTTTCCTTTGTTTTCTTCTAACACATTGCTTACCATATCAAAGAAAGGTGTTTCTACCCCATTAATAGACTTCACAATATCTTTAACCATTAATGTACCTTCATTAATAGAGTTTTCACCAAATCCTGCTACAATAAAAGGAATACGCAATCCTATGAAACCATTTCCTTTATTCTCTGTGATTTGTCCCAAAAAGTCAACTGGCAACTGTACATGCTCTACAACACCAGCACGCTCTACCTCGATATCTTTCCCCATAAGGATTGCCTCTGGCAGACTATTAAACTTCACAATCTCCTTTCCATCAACCTTTAATACCTTGTCTCCCGTTTTTAGACCAGCGTCTTCTAAGATAGGATTCTGAACCCAGATTCCACTCTTTACATCTTTATTAGCTATATATGACTCACCATACGCATAAGCCATACCAATATAGATAACAAAGGCTAAAATAAAGTTCACCGTAACTCCACCTAACATAATGATCAAACGTTGCCAAGCAGGTTTAGATCTAAACTCCCAAGGTTGTGGCTCACCAGCTAATTGGTCTGTATCCATACTTTCGTCCACCATACCAGATATTTTTACATACCCTCCTAATGGCAACCACCCAATACCATAAACAGTATCTCCTATCTTCTTTTTAAACAAAGAAAACTTAACATCAAAAAATAAGTAAAACTTCTCGACACGTGTTTTAAAAAGTTTAGCAGGAATAAAATGCCCTAACTCGTGTAAGATAATTAACAACGACAAACTCAATAAGAATTGAGATAATTTAATAAGTATATCCATTTTTATTTTTTACAGACTCTAATATTATTCAGACAAAAGTAAAATATTACTTTAACTAATCTCACTTTTTTTTAAATCAAGGCTTAAATTATCAATTCTTTCACATAAATAACAAGATAAACAAAGTGTAATAAAGCTAAAAAGCACTTCACATATTATTCTAAAGTAATTCTATTTATTAAATTATTATTTAGAAAAGCTAATAAACTACCAAATAAAGTGCATAATGTTCTACAAAACTTATAAAGAGGTACGTAAAATAGCTGCTAATAGAAAAGTATTTTCTAACTTTGCTTTACAATTAATATTTATAATATGTTACAGATAGCTTTTATTAGAGAAAATCAAGAGCAAGTGGTTAAAGGATTAGCCAAAAGAAATCTTGATGTTGCCGATTTGCTAAAAGAAGTGCTTGAATTAGATGAGAAAAGAAGAAGCACACAGGTGGAATTAGACAATGTATTAGCAGAATCGAACAAACTATCCAAAAGCATCGGGGAGTTGATGAAAAGTGGTGAAAAAGCAAAAGCTGAAATCATCAAAGAGAAAACATCAAACTTACGTGACCAAAGCAAACAATTAACTGAAGAACTTAATAATGTATCTGCATTATTAACAGAGAAGTTATACACTATACCAAACGTACCAACAGATATTGTACCTGCTGGTAAAGATGCTGATGATAACTTAAATGTATTCGAAGCAGGAGAAGTACCTACACTACACGAAGGTGCTTTACCGCACTGGGAATTAGCAAAGAAATATGACATCATTGACTTTGAACTAGGGAACAAAATCACTGGAGCAGGTTTCCCTGTATATAAAGGTAAAGGTGCTCGTCTACAACGTGCGTTAATCTCTTACTTCTTAGACAAAAATACAGATGCAGGATATAGAGAGTATCAAGTTCCTCACTTAATCAATGAGGCATCAGGATACGGTACAGGACAATTGCCAGATAAAGAAGGACAAATGTATCACAGTACAGTTGACGATTTATACTTAATCCCAACAGCAGAGGTTCCTGTGACTAATATCTTTAGAGATGTTATCTTACAAGAGACAGAGTTACCTATTATGTGTACAGCTTATACACCATGTTTCCGTAGAGAAGCGGGATCTTATGGAGCACACGTAAGAGGTCTTAACCGCCTTCACCAATTTGACAAAGTAGAAATCGTACGTATCGAACACCCTGATAATTCTTATCAAGCATTAGACGGAATGGTAGAACATATTAAAGGACTATTGAACGACCTTAAACTTCCATATAGAATCTTAAGATTATGTGGTGGAGATATGGGATTCACATCAGCTCTTACTTATGACTTCGAAGTGTTCTCTACAGCACAAGACAGATGGTTAGAAATTAGTTCTGTATCTAACTTCGAGACATTCCAAGCGAATAGATTGAAATTAAGATTCAGAGATAAAGATGGTAAAAACCAATTAGCACATACTTTAAATGGTAGTTCATTAGCATTACCTCGTGTACTAGCAGGTATCTTAGAAAACTATCAAACACCAGAAGGAATCGTAATTCCAGAAGTTTTACGCCCTTACACAGGATTTGATATTATCGACTAATTAACACCAATAACCTTATAAACAAAAAGCACCAAATATTCGAAATAAGACATTTGGTGCTTTTTTTATCTTTGCAAAAAATAATTCATTCAGTGTAATTAAAATTATGATCATATATAATATCACAGTCAACATTCATGAAAGCGCACATGACGTATGGATGCAATGGACAAAAAACGCTTATATACCAGGAATATTAGCAACTGGAAAGTTTGACAAAGCTAAAATTGTCAAAGTACTCATCGAAGAAGAAATGGGAGGAAAAACTTATTCTATTCAATTCGAAACACAGAGTAAAGAGTTACTAGATCAGTTCTATAAAGAAGACTTTGATCGTTTTGAGAACGAGGCTAAACGGCTTTTTGGTGAGCTTATGCTAACATTTAAAACAGAACTAGAATTAATCAGCGAACATCAATAAGATAACCATGGATAAAGTAAGAGCAAAAAAACACTTAGGTCAGCATTTCTTAACTGACGAAAGTGTCGCAAAGAGAATCGCTGATACCTTGACATTAGAAGGATATAAGAAGGTATTAGAGATTGGTCCAGGTATGGGAGTTCTAACCAAATATATATTAGACAAACCGATAGAAACATTCGTAGTAGAAATAGATACAGAGTCTGTAGATTATCTACATGCTCATTATAACAAACTACACGACCATATATTCGCACAAGACTTTCTAAAATTCGATATAGTACGTGCTTTTAATCAAGAGCCTTTCGCTGTAATCGGTAACTTCCCTTATAATATCTCTACACAAATCGTGTTTAGAGCATTAGAACTAAGAGACTATATCCCTGAGTTCTCAGGGATGTTCCAAAAAGAAGTAGCAGAACGTATCTGTGAGAAAAAAGGAACTAAAGCTTATGGTATACTTTCAGTATTAGCACAAGCATTCTATGAAACAGAATATTTGTTCACTGTAGACGAACACGTATTTAACCCACCTCCAAAAGTAAAGTCAGGAGTAATGCGTATGATCCGTAAAGAAGATTACAGTCTACCTTGTAGTGAGAAATTATTCTTTACAGTAGTAAAAACTGCCTTTAATCAGAGAAGAAAGACATTACGCAACAGCTTAAAAAGCTTTAACTTGCCAGAGGAAATAAGATCCGAAGAAGTATTTAATTTAAGACCAGAACAATTAGACTATAAAGAATTTATAGAACTAACAAAGAAAATAGAAGCCTATGGAGTTTAAAATCAGTAGAGAATCTTTACAACAATTCGAAGATTTAATCGCTGAAAAGAATGAAAAGGAATTATTAGAAATTCTTAAAGATTTACACTATGCCGATATAGCAGAGATTATGAATGAGCTTTCTGGAGAAGAAGCGATATACATATTCGATATATTAGATAGTGAAGTAACAGCAGAAATCCTTTTAGAATTAAATGAAGATGTCCGTGAAAAGATCTTAAAAACGCTATCTCCAAAAGAAATTGCAGAGGAGTTAGACGAATTAGACACGGATGACGCTGCTGATATTATCTCTGAATTACCAGAATCTAAGAAGGAAGAGGTTCTTTCTGAGCTGGAAGATTTAGAGCATGCAAAGGACATCGTTGAACTATTGCGTTATGACGAGGACACTGCAGGGGGACTAATGGCCAAAGAGTATGTCTCTGTCAATGAAAATTGGTCAGTGCTTACTTGTGTCAAAGAAATGCGCAAACAGGCTGAGCACGTATCTAGAGTACATTCTATCTATGTAATAGATAATGAAGGTAGACTAAAAGGAAGACTGTCACTAAAAGACCTTCTTACCTCTTCTACTACTACACATATTAGTGATGTCTATATTAGAAATGTAGACTCAGTAAAAGTAGATACAAAAGATGTAGAGGTAGCTCGTATTATGCAGAAGTATGACTTAGAAGCCATTCCTGTTATAGATGAAATGGGAAGGTTAGTAGGTCGTATTACCATAGATGACATCGTAGACGTTATTAAAGAAGAAGCAGATAAAGATTATCAATTAGCAGCAGGTATTTCTCAAGACGTAGAGGCTAATGACAGTATCCTTATGCTGACACGAGCTAGATTACCTTGGTTAATATTAGCCATGATAGGTGGATTCGTAGCTGTTAATGTATCTAGAAGTTTTGAAGGAGCTATGGAGAAGTTTGGTGTACTATTCTTCTTCACCCCTCTTATTGCGGCTATGGCAGGTAATGTTGGAGTTCAATCTTCTGCTATTATCGTACAAGGACTAGCTAATAACTCTATCACTGGATCTATATGGAAACGATTAGGAAAAGAAGTAACGCTTAGTTTACTGAATGGTTTCTTACTTGCTATTCTGATGATGCTAGGAAGTCACTTCTTATTAGGAGTAGATTACATCATAGGTATCACTGTATCTATAGCGCTGATTAGTGTAATAATCATCGCTAGTCTTATCGGTACCTTTGTACCGATCTTACTGAATAAATATGGTATAGACCCCGCTTTAGCAACAGGACCTTTTATCACTACAAGTAATGATATCTTTGGAATCTTAATTTACTTTTCAATTGCAAAAGTTATTTTAGGTTTCTAGATTATTTAAAGCTACATCACAACCATGAACACTAAGAAAGTATTACATATAGATAGTAATCATCCTTTAATGATTACACAACTAGCAGAACTAGGATACGAAAATGTAGAAAACTACACTGCTAGTAAAGAAGAAATAGCAGAAAGCATACACGAATATGAAGGTATCATTATCCGAAGTCGCTTTTCTATTGATCAATCTTTTTTAGAGAAAGCAACTAACTTAAAGTTCATTGGACGTGTCGGTGCAGGACTAGAGAATATAGACTGTGCATATGCAGAGACTAAAGGTATAGCGCTTATCGCTGCTCCAGAAGGTAATAGAACTGCAGTAGGAGAACACGCCTTAGGGATGCTACTAAGCCTAATGAATAAACTCAACTTAGTTGACCAAGAAGTAAGACAAGGAATCTGGATTAGAGAAGGAAACAGAGGACATGAGATAGAAGGTAAAACAGTAGGTATTATAGGCTATGGAAATATGGGAAATGCTTTTGCCAAACGCTTACAAGGGTTTGACTGTGAAGTAATCTTCCACGATATCAGAGAAGGACTAGAGAATGCCTATGCAAAACAAGTAAGTTTAGCAGAGTTACAGGAACGAGCTGATATCCTAAGCCTACATACTCCACAGACACCGGAGACTATGTATCTCATCAACAAGGAACTAATCCAAGGATTCAAAAAGCCTTTCTGGTTTATAAATACAGCTAGAGGGAAGTCTGTCAATACTACAGATCTAGTCGAAGCTTTAAAGTCTGGTAAAGTAAGAGGTGCTGCATTAGACGTATTAGAGTACGAGAAGTCTTCTTTCGAGAATATGTTCTCTGATAACACTCTTCCTGAACCTATGCAATACTTGATACAAGCTAAGAATGTATTACTATCCCCTCATATCGGAGGATGGACTATAGAAAGCAAAGAAAAACTAGCGCAAACGATTATAGACAAAATCAAATTACTATACTAAAAACAAAAAGGAGTTTCAATAGAAACTCCTTTTTTATGACTGTTGCTTTTCGCTTTTGTTATTTTCTTCTTGAATCTTTCTTTCAAGTTCAGCTTCGAATTCTTCCATTACAGGTTTCACTGTGCTTTCTGGTAGATCAGCAATCTTGATATACATCAGACCATCTATTGCATTATTAAACAATGGATCGACATTAAAAGCGATCACCTTTGCATTCTGCTTAATGTATTTTTTAATTAATACAGGCAATCTTAACTTTCCTGGTTCTACATCCTCAATGATCTTATCGAATTTATTTAAATCAGAATCTGTCTCACTAAAAATCAAATCTTTCTCACTATCCTTAAGATTTACTTTATATTCCATCTTAGGAGTGACGTACTGAGCGATATAAGGATCAAAATAGTGTGATCTCATAAACTCAATCATTAATGATTTAGAGAAATCAGAGAACTGATTACTAATACTCACTCCACCGATTAAGTATTTGTGTTCAGGATATCTCAATGTAGTATGTACAATACCTTTCCACAATAAGAATAGAGGCATTGGTTTTTGTTGATACTCTTTAATGATAAAAGCTCTACCCATCTCTATAGACTGAGACATCATCGGATATAACTCAGACTCAAAGCGGAACAACTCATTTAAATAGAACCCATTGATTCCATATTTCTTATAAATCTCTGTTCCCAATCCCATACGGTATGCTCCACAAATCTGTTGAGTATCATTATCCCATAAGAACATATGGTGATAATACTTATCGTATTGATCTAAGTCCAATTCATTATTCGTTCCCTCTCCTACTTGTCTAAACGTAATTTCTCTTAAACGTCCTAATTCTGTT
Organism: Myroides sp.; assembly: GCF_032073645.1. Lineage (NCBI taxonomy): Bacteria > Pseudomonadati > Bacteroidota > Flavobacteriia > Flavobacteriales > Flavobacteriaceae > Myroides > Myroides sp. The sequence goes on along the minus strand of NZ_DAMANB010000015.1, from coordinate 98,950 downwards.
AGAATCGTTGGTATTAGATCTGATTTACACAAGAATATCTCGTAATTCTTACTCTGTAATAATCTATAATCACCTTCTCTCAGCGTATTAATCTCTTCTAAAATCTTCTCTACTGGCTGTGCCTCAATAATATCTTTCACGCTTTTTGGTAATTTGAAATTAAATGAAGGTACTTTAATCCATTTACGTATATCTTCATCCTTATATGCATTCGACAATAAGTATGTTTTAAAACGCAGGAAATTACCATAATCATTTATATCATAGTGTTCACTTTGTTCTTCTACTGATATCGGTCTACCTATCCTTACTTTGATCACTCTATTTTTTTGAGTCAATAGTTCAGAAGGCAGTTTAGCTGTACGCAACGTAGGATTTATTTGAGACAAGAAATAGAATAACTTACTATTTGTTGCATGAAAATAAATAGGTACTACAGGTACATTTGCTTTCTTTATCAGCTTAATCGCTCCTTCTTCCCAAGGTTTATCTACGATAAGTTTATCATCTTTATACGTAGACACTTCCCCAGCAGGGAAAATTCCTAAAGGCTTTCCATCACTTAAATGTCTTAAAGTATCTTTTAATCCTATAACGCTTGATTTAACATCCTTATTGTTTTCAAAAGGATTTACAGGCATAATATAAGGCTTTAATGGCTTTATGCGATGTAATAAAAAGTTAGCGATAATTTTAAAATCAGGATCATGCTCTAACATCAGTTTAAGCAATAGAATACCGTCTATTCCTCCTAATGGATGATTAGAAATAGTTATATAAGGCCCTTTCTTAGGCAGTCTCTTAAGTTCTTCTGGATCTATTTCAAATTCTATTTGAAATTCTTCTAAGATAGCATTTAAAAAATCTAGATTAGACAAATGCTTATTGCGGTCGTAAATTTTATTTAACGTAGTGATTTTAAGCGCCTTCATCAACATCCACCCCGTAAAGGTTCCTAGAAAACCATACTTATCTACGTTAATTGCCTTTGCTACTTCTTTCGCCGTTACTAACCCCATTAAAATTCAAAATTAAGTAATACAAATATACTAAAATCTTCAGCTATTCCATTTTATTTTATCAGACTAGTACTATAATTCATAAAAAAGAAATTACAAAATGTATAAATAACTGATTAAAACAAAGATAAGATATTAAATCAAAAAATATATTTTTTATATTTTTGATTTTTTAAACTACATACTCATTTTATATGAAGATAATCTCGTATAACGTAAATGGAATACGTGCTGCTATAAACAAAGGATTTATAGAATGGATTCAAGAAGAGAATCCAGACATTATATGTCTACAAGAAATAAAAGCAAAAGAAGATCAAATACCTGTAGCGGATATACTAGCTGCTGGATATCCATACCAATACTATTATTCTGCTCAGAAAGCTGGTTATAGTGGAGTAGCTATCTTGTGTAAACAAGAACCTAAGAACGTAGTATTCGGAACAGGTATAGACTATATGGATTTCGAAGGTAGAAACTTAAGAGTAGATTATGACGATATCTCTGTGATGTCTCTATACCTACCGTCTGCTTCTAATATAGAGCGACTAGACTTTAAATATCAGTATATGGATGACTTCTTCAACTATATCGATAACCTAAAGAAAGAGATTCCTAACCTAGTGATCTGTGGAGACTATAATATCTGTCACCAAGCTATCGATATCCATGACCCTGTGCGCAATGCTAAAGTATCAGGTTTCTTACCAGAAGAACGTGCATGGTTAGACAAATTTATCAACAATGGGTTTATAGACAGCTTCCGTATGTTCAACCAAGAGCCACATAACTACAGCTGGTGGACATACAGAGCGAATGCTCGTAATAATAATAAAGGGTGGAGAATAGACTATCACTTAGTGACAGAGAATATGAGAAGCAAGATAAAACACGCGACTATACTACCTGATGTAAAGCACTCTGATCACTGCCCAATACTCGTAGAGATAGACGCATAACCCCTATTTTTCCCTCATAAAACAACAAACTATGTCAATTAAAAAGATTAGCCTAGGCTTATTAGCGCTTACCATGTTATCATCATGTGTGACACGCAAGTTATACAATGAACTAGACCAACAATACAAAGATGCGTTAGCCGAAAACGAACAGCTAAGTAGTGAATTAGACCTGATGAATAGTTCTAATACAGACTTAGAAAATATCAAAAGACAACTAGCTGCTCAGTTAAAAGAACTTCAACAAGAGAGAAGTAATCTTAATGCTGAGATAGCCGCTGCACAGAACAAACTAAGAGACCTAGAAAGCTCTTATAACAATCTAGAGAAGCACAGTGAAGAAACACTAAAAGCAGAGGCTGCTAGACTAGCTAAAGCCAAAACGGAACTAGAAGAGAAATCAAGACGTGTAGCTGAGCTAGAGAGTATCTTAGCGGCTAATGATAAGCAGATGCGTACCCTAAAAGACAACTTATCTAATGCCCTAAACGCATTCGAAGGAAGAGGACTGACCATCGAACAAAAAAATGGACGTGTCTATGTCTCTATGGAAAACAAATTGTTATTTAAATCTGGTAGTTGGACGATCAGTGATGAAGGAAAAGAGGCAGTAGTAGAGCTAGGCAAGGTATTAGCTGATAACCCTGATATCACAGTACTGATAGAAGGGCATACAGATAATGATAAGATATTAGGTAATCTAGGAGATGGAGTGAAGACCAATTGGGACTTATCTACTAAACGATCTTTAACTATCGTGTCTATTCTAGAGCAAACGCCTCAGATAGATAAGAGAAATCTTACAGCTGCAGGTAGAAGTGAATATGCTCCGCTAGCAAGTAACACCACTGCTGAAGGCAAAGCGAAGAACAGACGTATAGAAGTTATCCTAACTCCTAATCTGGATAAAATCAACTCTATGCTGAATCAATTATAGCATTAAAAGAAAATATAAAATACCCACTAAAAGGCGAGATGTTAAGCATTTCGCCTTTTTTTACATCATGACAATACACTCTCTTCAGACTCACCTGTTTTTTCAACAGTTTATACTTTTCTTAAGTGATTTCTCTAAAAAATTAATTACTTTTCACACACATTAGCAGTACTCATTTGTATTTGTCTGCTATAATGCTTATATTAAAAGAGCTATAAATATAAAAGCCATAATTACATGATGATTAATAACTATCTAGTTACTAATATTAACACTATTATCAATACAGAAGATTTCAACGGACTATATCAGTGGTTCTACAACCTGCTAGACTTCTTAGGTCTATCAGAATATGCTACCCATGTGGTGACAGCTATTCTATTACTAACGTCCTTTACAATCTGTATGTTCATTTTAGATTATATTCTAAAGAACTTTTTTATTGTCTTAGTAAAGACTTTTAGTTCTAAGACTAAAACGACGTTCGATGACTTATTAGTAGAAAATAAATTCTTTCACAATGTCACACACTTAATTCCGATTGCCTTAGCGAAAATCTTATTTCCGATATTCTTTTTAGGCTTTCCGAACCTAACGAAGTTTGTGATGTCTTTGACAGATATCTTAGTCACAGTGGCTCTGACCTTAGTGATTAGATCTACTATACGCAGTACCCGCGATTATCTAAAGAGCAAGCCACGTCTAGCAGACAAACCTCTAGATAGCTACGCACAAGTATCTAGTATACTAGTCTATTTCTTCTCAGGGATTATTATATTCTCTATCATCACAGGTACAGACCCTATCAAATTCTTAATCTCATTAGGAGCTGCCTCTGCTATTCTTTTATTAGTGTTTAAAGATACTATTATGGGATTCGTAGCGAGTATTCAAGTTTCTTCTAATGATATGGTACGCGTAGGAGACTGGATAGAGATGGCGAAGTATGGTGCAGATGGTACAGTACTAGAGATGAACCTAAGTACGGTGAAGGTGCAGAACTTTGACAAGACAATCACCACCATACCGACTCACCTTCTAATCAGTGATTCGTTTAAAAACTATAGAGGTATGCAAACTTCTGGAGGTAGAAGGATTAAGAGAAGTATCAATATTAAAATCTCTTCTATCCGCTATCTAGAGAAGGATGAGATAGAACTACTTAAAAAGATACAACTATTAGCTCCGTATATAGAAGAGCGTCAAAAAGAAATAGAAGAATACAACGAGAGAACACAAGCTGATCAATCTATGCCTATCAACGGACGTAGAATAACAAATATAGGAATGTTCAGAGCTTATGTGACGAGGTATATAGAACAGAACCCTAATATTCACAAAGAATATCATCTTATGGTAAGGCACTTACAACCTACAGAGCACGGGCTACCGATAGAGATATACACCTTCACGAATACCACTGTGTGGGCAGTATATGAGAATATCATGGCAGACATATTCGACCACATATTAGCCGCTGTAGATTATTTTCACCTAGATGTATATGAGTTGCCTTCTTCTGATGATGTACGACATTTCCTACAGAACAGCATGACTAATCATGATTCGTTTGGTAACTAAGGATACTTATTACCATGATTATAACAGGTCGCTATAGCCTGTCTTCTCTTAGACATGAAAGAAAGACTATAATATAGTAAACTACATACGACGAACACGGTCATGGAGTATCTCTATGATCGTGTTCTTATTTTATAGTCCTAGTTTCTCTATAATGCCTTCTACTTGTTGTTCTGTAGTTGTGAGTTTCTCTTTACAGAACACTATTAGTTTAGATGCGCGCTCTACTTTACTCGCTAATTCGTCTACTGTGACTTCATCATTCTTTAAATCATTCAGAATTGCTTCTAATTCTAAAGCGGCTTTTTCATAAGTAAGTTGTTCCATTGCTTCACTTCTTTTATTTCTGCTAATATAATTCTATACTTCTTATTATAGATCGCTATCTCTAGCTCATCTCCTATATTTAATTCTTTGTGTTCATTCAACAGTTGCCCATTGTGCATCACGATCGCAAACCCTTTCCTTAGAATAGAACTCAGGTCATACGCTGTCGTAATCTCTTCGAAGGTAACTAATCGTACACGTTCTTTCTTCAACTGCCCTTTTGCCTGATATACTAATTTCTCAAGTGAAGTATTCAGTTGTTGTTGATGTACATCGATACATTGTTGTGCTAAATAAGCGACTAGCTTCGTTTTTTCTTTTAGCGTCTGATTTTCTTTACCTGTTATGCGTTGAGCCCGATAGGAGATAGACTGCGTCGCACTCTCTATAAACGACTCTTCTGTATGAAGGCGTTTTCTCACCTCTGTTATCAGTCTATTAGATAACGTACCTAGTTCTTGCTTTTTTTGTTTGGCTTGTGCCACTCCATATAACCTTATCTCCTTCTCTGCTACTTCTAGTTTATGCTGTTCTACAGTGATATGCTGTTTATAAGATTGCATAATGCCTTCATACATCCTACTGATATCCGTATAGAACAGAGCAGTTCGCTCCACGATATAAGCCGCTACGGCACTCGGCGTTTTAAAATAGCGATTAGCTACAAAGTCAGCTAACGAACTATCAGTCTCATGCCCTATCCCAGTAAATACTGGTGTATGACTCGTTGCTAGCGTCACTGCTAACTCGTAGTGATTAAACACATCTAAGTCTAGCGCAGATCCTCCCCCTCTAATCAGTACAATCACATCATACATATCTGCCTCTATCTCACTCAGCGCCTCTTGTATAGACGCTACAGCCCCATCACCCTGCACTTGACAGTCATAATGATCTAGATGATAGACGAAGTTATACTCGTTCTCCTCTAGTTGTTTTATAAAATCGGCATGCCCCGCTGTCCCTTTAGAACTTACTAAGGCTATGCGTTGAAGCACAGCAGGTAGATACAGTTCTTTATTCTTCTGATGATATCCCTGCTCTACTAGCTTTCTTAGATTTTCCTGCTTTATGCGTTCTACTTCTCCTAATGAGTATGACAAGTCTATCTGATGTATATTAATAGACATCCCGTATAGATTACTAAACGTGACTTCGCAATAGCACATGATCTCAGCCCCATTCTTCAGTATCTCATTCGCATTCTCCCCTAAGGTTTTTTTAATCACATAGGCATTAGATTGCCAGATATTCGCACGACACTTAGCTAATACTACTCCATCTTTGTGCTCTACGAGTTCTAGATAGAGATGTCCCTTTCGGTCTTCTTTTAGTTGACCTATCTCTGCCCTTAACCAAAAGTAGTTATTCGATATAGCCTTATCTACTATATCCTTCACTCTATAGAGGATAGTGCTCAGTCGATAATACTTATTGTCTATATACATCTGTTTAAAATCTAGAAACTCTTTAGACCAAAAATACAATCTTTATTAAGATATCTAAACGAAATCTATGGTCATCATCTCTCGTTATTACATTTATGAATAGCACAAAAATAGCTCCGAAAAGAATCTAAAGTGCCTTATCGATCAGAATTGCTATAATTTATAACAACTCCTTATTTACATCTCCTCATTTCAGCAGGATTATAACTTCATTCTTTGAGTCTAGTCCTTGTGATCATTATTTGCTAGGCTATTGATCGGTAGGTGGTCGGCTTATTTATAGCACTTTTTAGCCGACCACATGCCCATCAAATGCCGACCACAAGCCGACCACCCCTATAAAAACATAAAAAACACAATATCACACTCATACTTAATCGCATAATGTTCTTTTAATCAGTATAACTTTTTTATCTTTGTTAACCATTAAAAAATAGATATGACTACCGTAAAAATCATCAATAAATCTAAACATTCATTGCCGAATTATGAGACGAATCAGTCTGCGGGGATGGATCTTAGAGCGAACTTAGAAGAATCTATCACGCTAAACTCTCTAGAGAGAGCCATCGTACCTACAGGTCTATTTATAGAACTACCTGAGGGATACGAAGCACAAATCAGACCTAGAAGTGGATTAGCTGCAAAAAGAGGAATCACCTTACTAAATAGCCCTGGTACTATAGATGCTGATTATAGAGGTGAAATAGGTATTATCTTAGTCAATCTGTCAAAAGAACCTTTCGTGATAGAGAACGGGGAACGCATTGCTCAAATGGTAATCGCTAAATACGAACAAATCCAATGGCAACCTGTAGAAGTACTTACTGATACAGAGAGAGGTGCTGGAGGTTTTGGGAGTACTGGAGTAAAATAGATATTGTAATATAAAGATATTAGAAAATGAAAATTATTGTACCAATGGCTGGTCGTGGGTCTAGACTTCGTCCTCACACATTAACTGTTCCTAAACCATTAATCCCTATCGCTGGGAAACCTATTGTACACCGATTAGTAGAAGACATCGCTAAAGTTCTTAACGATACGATAGATGAGATTGCATTTATCATCCACGAGAGCTTTGGAAAAAAAGTAGAAGAAGACTTAATCGCTATCGCTGCTAAACTAGGAGCGAAAGGGACTATATGTTATCAAAACGAAGCTCTAGGAACTGCTCATGCTATCCTATGTGCTAAAGAAGCAATGCAAGGACCTATCGTGGTAGCGTATGCAGATACGTTATTCCGCGCTGACTTTAACCTAGAGAAAGATGCTGACAGCGTTATCTGGGTAAAACAAGTAGAAGATCCTAGCGCATTCGGTGTAGTACAACTAAATGATAAAAACGACATCGTAGATTTCGTAGAGAAGCCTAAAGAGTTCGTCTCTGATCTAGCAATCATCGGTATCTACTACTTTAAAAGTGGTGAAACGTTGCGCAAAGAATTAGAGTACTTACTAGATAATAATATTATCAAAGGAGGTGAATACCAACTAACAGACGCTCTAGAGAATATGAAGCAAAAAGGAATGCGCTTCGTACCTGGTCAGGTAGATGAGTGGATGGACTGTGGTAATAAAAATGTAACTGTAGATACGAATAATAGAATGCTAGGTTTCTTAGAACAAGAGAACGCTAACTATGTATCTAGTAATGTAGTGCTAGAGAACAGTACGATCATCCGTCCATGTTATATCGGAGAAAATGTAGTATTAGTGAATACGACTGTAGGACCTAATGTATCTCTAGGAGACAACTGTAAAGTAGAAAATGCTACCATCAAAAACAGTCTTATCCAAACAAACTCTACGATCAAAAATGCAAATCTAGATAATGCTATGGTGGGTAACCATGCTACTTATGACGGTAAGCATACGAGTATCAGTATCGGAGACTACTCTGTACTAGACTAAATCATGATATAGACGTCGCCTGTATACTCTGTTGATATATTTATTTGACTATATCTGCATCCTTATTGAATACAGGAACAGGCTCTAAAATATTAAATCCGTTTTAAACTTTATTTAAAACGGATTTTTTTTATCTATCTTGCTACTATAAAATAGTTTTAGACAATTATGAAAAAGATATCCCTACTTATTATATGTACTTTATTTCTAGTCGTAGGATGTAAGAAGAAGAACATGGATGGTATACTAGACGAGAGTGAGGCTAGTAATGCTAAAACTGTGCTTACGATTCTAAACAACCACAATAAACAAATAGTAGACTTCACTACCACTGCTATTCGCTCTTCTGCGTCTTATGAGGCAGATAACGAGTCTAAGAAGTTCTCTATGGATATCTTTATCGAAAAGGATAAACAGATCTTGCTGAACATTCGCTTTATAGGTATTCCGATAGCGAAGGTATATGTAACTCCAGAAGGAGTGCAGTACTATGAGAAGTGGAATAAGGTATTCTTCAAAGGAGACTTCAGTATGCTAAGCCAGTGGCTAGGTACAGACCTTAACTATACTAAGTTTCAGAATCTGTTATTAGGCCAGGCTCTAGATGCTCAGTCAGGAACTAATAAGTATGAAGCATCTATAGAAGAAGGATTGCACAAAATCAAAGCTAAGGTAGAAGAAGATATTCAATCTGCTTATTTCTTCGAAGACCAAAATGGATTATTGAAAAAAGAAGAGATATCTCAGGCATCTAGCAATAGAATTGTCACTATTTCGTATCCAGAATATAAAAAAGTGGGAAAATATACGACTCCTACTGAAATAAATATAGATGCAAGACAAGAAAAAAGCATACATTTGAACATTCGTTATGACAATGTGACTTTTAATGATAACTTGAACTTTAATTACAAAGTTCCAGCAGGTTATAAACAAGTCGGAATAAAACAATAAGATCAACAAGAAGTAATCTACAAATGAGACGAGCGTATTTATCCTTATTATTAATATGTACTGTTTTTGCTTACGGGCAAAAGAAAGAAACGCAAGAACAACTGGAGCGTAGAAAGCAGCAAATCTTAGTGGAGATAAATATTGTCAAAGATTTACTTAAAAAAGAAAAGACGAAAGAGAGAAATATTCTATTAGAAATAGATGAGAACAACCGTAAGATTAACTTAAATAGACAGTTAATAAACAATGTTCAAAAACAAATATCTGCAACAAATAGCAATATCTCTAAAACAGAAAAAGAGGTTAATACCCTAGAAGCAGAGTTGGCTAAACTTAGAAAAGACTATGCTGATCTGGTATTAAAATCATATAAAACAAAGTCTAGCCAAAGTAGACTGATGTTCGTATTATCATCAGATAACTTCCTTCAAGCTTATAAACGAGTACAGTATATGAAGCAATATGCTGACTATAGAAAATCTCAAGCAGATGAGGTGAAGGCTAAGGCTGAATCTCTAAAAGAGGCACTCGCTAGACTAAGTACACAAAAAGCAAAACAGCAAAAGCTACTTACTGAACAACAACAGAACGAAAAGAACTTACAAGAGGATCTAGGAGAACAAAAGAACCTAATGTCGATCGTACAAAAAGATCAGCAAAAGTATAACAAACACATCAAGCAAAAGCAAGAGGAGACAAAGGCAATCGATAGAAAAATCAAGCAATTAATCAAAGAAGCGATTGAAGAAGCGAACCGTATCGCTAGAGAGAAAGCCGCTAAAGAAGGTAAGAAGACGACTAAGTCTACTGCCTCTACTAAGTCTGCTACTGCCTTTGAGCTTACTCCAGAAGGGAAAATCGTAGCAGATAACTTTAGAGCAAATCAAGGTAAACTACCTTGGCCAGTAGCTAAAGGATATATCTCTCTACCTTATGGAGATCAGCCTCACCCTGTACAGACTCAGCTGACGATACACAATAGTGGTGTAGAGATCACTACTGAGGCAGGCGCTAGAGCTAGAGCAGTATTCGGAGGGGATGTGCTTCAGGTACAGGTATTACCTGGTGGTAATAAAGCTGTCTTAATACAACATGGAGATTATATAACTGTTTATCAAAACTTAGGTGATGTATCTGTGAAAAAAGGAGATAAAGTAAGTCTAAAACAAGACATCGGGTCTATCAGTACGAATAGTAATGGTCAGACGGTGCTGAAGTTCTTACTGTCTCGAAATACAGATATCTATAACCCACAAAGTTGGCTGAGCAGAAGTAATTAATTCATATATCATACTATGAGTACACAGTCATCATTCAATATATTTAAATGGGTAAAAGAGAATAAAGATTTATTAAAACCACCTGTTGGCAATAAAAATATTTACCCTGAAGCAGCTGATTATATCATTATGGTCGTAGGTGGCCCTAATGCTAGAAAGGATTTTCACTATAATGAAGCTGAAGAGTTCTTCTTTCAACTAGAAGGAACTATCTATATCGATATACAAGAAAATAACGAGCGCAAGCGCATTACCTTAAACGAAGGAGACATTTATCTACTACCTGCTAAGGTACCTCACTCACCTATCCGTACAGAGAACTCTGTAGGTCTAGTGGTAGAGAAAAAGAGAAAAGACCCTGGGGCAAAAGATGGATTAATGTGGTTCTGCGAAAATTGTAATCATAAATTATATGAAGTCTATTTTGAATTGACGGATATAGAGAAAGATTTCTTACCTCATTTTAAACATTTCTACTCATCTGAAGAATTGAGAACCTGTAAGTGTTGTCAGACTGTGATGCCTACTGATGCAAAATTCGTAGAATAGTAGATTACTGTACATTACACTCCCTGTCAATTTTTTTTTATATTAGCAAGTAACAATCAATTACAAACTATAAATAAAAAAACAAATGACGACATCTAATAACCAATTTGGTATTTCGGAAGTATTAGAAAAATTAGGACTCGTGGCAGAGAACAATGGTTCTTCTACAGGTCTTAACTCTTTTTCTAACGGTAGGATTATAGAATCTTATTCTCCTGTAGACGGTCAACTTATCGGAAAAGTAAAAGCTTCTACAAAAGAAGATTACCAAAAAGTAATGGCTACTGCAGAGGAGGCTTTTAAAAGCTGGAGACTAGTACCTGCTCCTAAACGAGGCGAAATCGTAAGACAAATAGGTGAAGAACTTCGAAATAAAAAAGAATACTTAGGCAAGCTAGTATCATACGAGATGGGAAAAAGCCTTCAAGAAGGTCTAGGTGAGGTACAGGAGATGATCGACATCTGTGACTTCGCAGTAGGTCTATCTCGTCAGTTATACGGACTAACGATGCATTCTGAGCGCCCTATGCACCGTATGTATGAGCAGTGGCACCCTATCGGAGTGGTAGGTGTTATCTCTGCATTTAACTTCCCGGTAGCAGTATGGAGTTGGAATACCATGATCGCATGGGTATGTGGTGATGTGTGTATCTGGAAACCTAGTTCTAAGACACCATTATGTGGTGTAGCGTGTCAGAATATCGTAGCTGGCGTATTCAAGAAAAACAATATCCCTGAAGGTGTATGTAACCTAGTTATCGGTAATGAGTGTGGTGATCTAATCAACACGGATCCTAGAATCCCTCTAGTGTCATTCACGGGGTCTACTCGTATAGGTAGACATGTATCTAAGACTGTAGCAGAACGCTTCGGTAATACTATCCTAGAGCTTGGAGGTAATAATGCTATCATCGTATCTGAGCATGCTGATATCAACATGGTATTAGTAGGGGCTGTATTCGGAGCTGTAGGTACTGCAGGACAGCGCTGTACTAGTACGAGAAGGCTGATCGTACACGAGAGCGTATATGATAAAACAGTAGATGTACTACAAAAGGCGTATGCACAATTAAAAATAGGGAACCCATTAGACGCTACTAATCACGTAGGACCACTTATCGATAAAGCAGCTGTAAAAGATTACTTAGACGCTATAGAAAAGGCAAAAGCTGAAGGTGGTAAGGTCATCGTAGAAGGTGGTGTACTAGAAGGTGCTGGGTATGAGAGTGGATGTTATGTAAAACCGTGTATCATAGAAGGTAAGAATACTTACGAAATTATACAGGCTGAGACATTCGCACCTATCTTATACATCATGAAGTACAAAGATATCGAAGAGGCTATCGCTATGCAAAACGGGGTGCCTCAAGGGCTATCTTCTTCTATCTTCACGAATAGTATGAGAGAAATGGAGTTATTCTTATCTCATGCAGGCTCTGACTGTGGTATCGCTAATGTGAATATCGGTACATCTGGTGCTGAGATCGGAGGCGCATTCGGAGGTGAGAAAGAGACTGGTGGAGGAAGAGAGTCTGGGTCAGACGCGTGGAAAGCTTATATGAGAAGACAGACGAATACAATCAACTATGGTACAGAGCTACCATTAGCACAAGGTATTAAATTTGACTTCTAGTCTATATGTATAAAAATAGAGGGTGCTTACAGTTAGTAAGCACCCTCTATTTTATTCTATTATCTAGGTGTTTAGAATCTATATCCTAAGTTAATCCCTGCATTAAACTCAATAGCAGAGAATCTGTCATTCACTTCACTACTGAAGTTTCTCGCAATATCTGCAAAAGGATGAATCGTGAATGAGTCTCCTAAAGCCCACTTATACCCGAAGCCTACTCCAAAGATGAAGCTATTCATATCTACTTTAGTTCTGATAGATGTATCTGCTGCTTCTGACCATAGATTCTCTTTAAAATCTCCAAAACGGTATTTCAAGAAAGGAGATACTACATAACCACTGCCATGTGCATCATTCCCTGACCCAAAATAGTAGTTGTAGTTAACAACTAAACTATTGGTATTAAACTTTTGGTTCTTTCCTCCTTTTTCTTTGTGGTAAGAAAAACGGTCGTTGATATTAAAATTAGCTCCTATCGACTGGTTGTGCCCGATAAAGTGCTCATACCCGATTTCTACTGATGCAAGTGCAAGTGTATTAAACACATTCACTTTTACTTCATTAACAGCCTGTGCTCTAGCTCCTACTGTACCTACTAAGAGTAATAGTACTAAATATATTTTCTTCATATAACAAGATTGTGTGTGACAAATATAATAAAAGTGTTTTTTATTTATGGTTCCTTCCCTCCTCATCTGGGTATAGCTCAGCGACTACATCGCTCTGCCAATACTCCTTTGTCTCTATATCTAGAATAGAAATACGTCCTAAGAATGCTGCTCCTGTATCTATATTCCATACATTGGCAAAGTTCATAGGATGCTTAAAACCATAATTAGTAACAGGTGTATGCCCTATAAAGATTTCATGATAATGTAATAATCTCTTCGGATATCTAATGTCTTCCTTACTGATCGTTGTATCCATAGATAATACCATCTCCCATAACGTTCTGTCCCAATAAAGGCCTTCTTCAATATACTCGTCCTTCACCCCTCTTAAGTTCGTAAAACCTGCATGAACGAAGAGTCTATTGTTCTCATCGATATAATAGTTCTGTAAGCTTCTAAAGAAATGGAGATGCTTCTCTCTCATTTCTTTTGTGATATTGTCTAAAGAATAAGATTTAACAGAAGCGTCTCCTCCATTGCCTTCCCATAGTTTATTCTCCTTACCTGTTTCTAACCAATTCACTAAAAGCGTCTCATGGTTACCTCTTAAGAATGTACAATTATGTGTCTCCTTCAAAGCTAATAAATACTCTACTACCTTCTCAGATTCACTCCATCCATCTACATAGTCTCCTAAAAAAATTAATTTATCTGAAGGGGTTACTTTTGCACGTTCCATCACTTGTAATAGCGCCTTATAACCACCGTGTATATCTCCTATAACTAGTGTTCTACTCATCTATTTCTGTTTCGTATTTCAGTTTACGCAAGATACGCATTACTTCCTTAAAGGCTATAAAGAGCTGAGGGTCATTCGAATATTTTAGATAATCTTTAACGGAGATTAGTTCATCTTTAGCATCTTCAAAACCGTTTAGGTAACACAGCATCATATTAAAACATAGTTTACCCAACACACGTTCTTCCTTAGAAGTCAGTTTAAGGTTGTTCTGAAGTTTATAAATAACATTAAGACTAGATCCGTAGATATGCCCAAGGATATTCCTGTTATAGGATGGTGCTTTAAACAAGACTGTGTTGGTCATAGAATAAGTCCCGTTCTCTGAGAAGGAGATCATCACTTCTTCGAATGGGTAATAACTCGTCTTATCATTCAGCCCTAGATTTAGATACTCTGTTATCACAAACTTATGCCCATTATACGCAATCGTGACAGAGTCAAGATCTGAATAAAACAACTTAATCTGCTCATTGACAAACTCTATATCTACTCTAGAATAAAAAGGCATCCCCCTAACCATCTTTTTATTACCTGCCCAACAGATGATAAATTGTTCTCTAAAAACATTATATCTCGGCTTCATATCTCGATGCGTATCTGTCATAAAGGTGATAACACTATCTAAGATACTCGCTAGATCATTCTGAGAGTTCTTCTCTATGCTTTTTACTATTTCCCTATTCGTGCTACGAGGTACTACTGCATCAGGAACAGAGGTACTGCCTATCCTCACGAAATAACTTCCTTCTGCTATCTCACTGATTGACCGCTTAAACGTCGTTAGACCGATACCTGATCGAATAGAGACAAGACCTACTACCTTATCTTTGGGTAGGTCATTAAAAGCCACATTATCATAGATGATAAGCGGAGGGTTATCTAAATAAGCGTTGACTAAGTTCTGAATCTTACTGTCATCATAGAAGTCTACACCTACTATTTCGTTATCTTCATCTTCTATCCCTACTAATAAATAGGAGCTATTGTCTGGATTTGAATTCGCTAAAGCACAGATATGTTTTAAAAACTTAGCTTTGCCTGATTTACTGTGCAGATTGAGTTGCCTCTTCTTATCATAAAAGCTATTCTCATCATAATGCGCTAGTAAATTTTTAATAAGTAATCGCTTATTAATCACAACATTCTTGTTTTGTTCTTAAAATTATAAAAAGAAACTCACAATTCAGACCTAAATCAGAAACCTCTTTGTTATATTTAACCATACATTAACAACTTAATAGAGAATATTTTTTGAATTTGCGGTAAGAATCAGAAAAGTATATTACTTTAGAAAAAAAACTATAGATATGGACACAACAGGATCTAATTATGATATCCGTGAATTAAACGAATTAATAGAAAGAGAGAGTGCATTTATCGATATCCTAACCATGGAGATGAATAAAGTTATTGTTGGTCAGAAACATATGATCGATAGACTTTTAATTGGTTTGTTAGGACAGGGGCATATTCTACTAGAAGGAGTACCTGGATTAGCAAAAACTTTAGCCATTAATACTTTATCTAAAGCAGTACATGGAACATTTAACCGCATCCAGTTTACGCCTGACTTATTACCAGCAGACGTTATCGGTACAATGATCTATAACGTAAAAGAAAATGACTTTTCGATCAGAAAGGGACCTATATTCGCTAACTTCATTCTAGCGGATGAGATTAACCGTGCTCCTGCTAAGGTACAATCTGCATTACTAGAAGCGATGCAAGAGAAACAAGTAACTATCAGTGATGACACTTTCAAACTAGACAAGCCATTCTTAGTTATGGCTACTCAAAACCCAGTGGAGCAAGAAGGTACTTACCCTCTACCAGAGGCACAGATGGACCGTTTTATGCTTAAGACAGTTATTGATTATCCTAAATTAGAGGATGAAAGACTTGTTATCCGTCAAAACTTAGCTGGTGAGAAACCTCAAGTTAATGCTGTAGTAACTCTAGAACAAATACAACGAGCTCAAGAAGCTGTTAAGAAAGTATATATGGATGAGAAAATAGAGAAGTATATCTTAGATATTATCTTCGCTACTCGTTATCCAGAACAATTTAAACTAGAGAAGTTAAAACCTATGATTAGCTTCGGTGCATCTCCTCGTGGAAGTATCAACTTAGCTCTAGCAGCTAAATGTTACGCTTTTATCAAAAAGAGAGGGTATGTAATTCCAGAAGATGTGAGAGCAGTAGTAATAGATGTATTACGCCATAGAATCGGGGTTACTTATGAAGCAGAGGCTGAGAATATTACTTCTGTAGATATTATTAACCAAATCGTAAATGAAATAGAAGTTCCTTAGTAGAACAAGGATAACTTTTAATATACAAAACCTATTTATAGTTAAGTGTAGATAGGTTTTGATGATTTTGTTAATTTGAAAGCTGTATAGTCATGGAAACCAAAGATATCTTAAAGAAGGTCAAGAAGATCGAAATAAAAACAAAGCGATTAAGTGACCATATTTTTTCGGGAGAGTATCACACTTCTTTTAAAGGGAAAGGTATGACCTTCTCAGAGGTGCGTCAATATCAATTTGGCGATGATGTAAGGGCTATAGACTGGAATGTTACTGCACGTTATAATGAGCCTTATATCAAAGTATTCGAAGAAGAGCGTGAGTTAACAATGATGCTCTTAGTGGATGTGAGTGGTTCGGAAGCGTTCGGGTCTACTGATCAGTTTAAAGAGGATATTGTACTCGAAATAGCTGCTACACTTGCCTTCTCTGCTACTCAAAACAATGATAAAATAGGTCTAATACTGTTCTCTGATCAGATAGAGTTATTCATTCCTCCTAAAAAGGGAAAAACACATGTGCTGAGAATAATCAGAGAGCTTATCGACTTCAAACCTAAAAGTCTAAAGACAGATGTAGGCTTTGCTCTTGAGTATCTCTCGAAGGTAGTCAAGAAGAAAGCTATTGTCTTTGTGCTTTCAGACTTCATTACACACTCTTTTGAACAGACTTTAAGGATATCGGCAAAAAAACACGATATTACAGGCATAAGAATCTACGATAAAAGAGAGAAAGAACTTCCTAATGTAGGTCTTATCAATGTATTCGATGCAGAGACTCATACAGAACAGTTAATCAATACTTCTGATGCTAGTGTAAGAAAAGCCTATGCTTCTCACTTCCACAAGCAAGAAGAAAACTTTACCAAAGTATTTCAAAAATGTGGAGCAGGAACTATCAATATTGAAGTAAATGATAGTTATGTCAAAAAATTACTAGGATACTTTAAATCGAGATAAGGACAATGAAATCTAATTTTCTACATATCGCTATTATTTTTTTAGTTGCTACTTTCTCTACTCTAGCTCAAAATAGAGTAGAAACGCAAGTAGATACTACTGCTATAAAAATAGGAGACACCTTTCTATACACCATAAAGGCCCATTCTAACACAGGGAGTTTAATTACATTTCCTGCAACAGAACAGATAGGGAACTTTGATGTAGTAGAGTCATTCCCTATTGATACGATTAAGAATGATAATACACAGGAGCTTATTAAGAAATATCACTTGACTCAATTCGACCCAGGTGATTTTAGTATTCCTGCTGTACCTGTTATAGTAGATGCTAAGCTATTTCATACAGACTCTATACAGATACATGTACAAGATGTAGCAGTAGATACATTAAAACAACCTCTATATGAGATCAAGTCAATCTCTAAAGAAGGAGCTTCTTTCTCTACAGATTGGTATTATCTACTGTTTATCTTCATTGCCATACTAGCGGGGATAGGTATCTATATCTATATCAGAAGACAACAAGAGAAGAACCTTACGGAGGATGATAAATACAAAACTCCTTATGAGAAAGCAGTTAAAAAACTTAAGAAACTAGAAGAGAAGAAAAACTGGAATAGAGGTGATGCTAAACCATACTATTCTGATATGAGTATTATCACTAGAGGGTTTATAGAAGATACTTTTGGAATCTCAGCAAAAGAATTGACGACTTTCGAAATTATCACTATTCTTAAGGCTACTTTAAATGATAAGAAGGTAAAGCTAGATCCTGTCGTAATTAAAGAATTAAAACGAGTTCTAGAGTCCGCAGACTTAGTTAAGTTCGCTAAGTCTCAACCTACTGAAGGCGAAATAACAGCAGATACTTCTAAGATACAGAATGTCATAGACAGTATCAATACGGCTTATCCTATCTCTGCTGCAACACAAACAGAGTTAATCAGAAGAAGAGAGGAAAGTAAAAAGAAAAAGAAAAGAATACGTATATGGATCCCTACAGCCATCACAGCATTCTTAGTTGTTGTGACTGGGATAGTGTATATTATCAATACTTCTGCTAAAGAAGACTATCATTGGTTTACATTCAACAATACGAAGAAACTGATGAACAAAGAATGGATTACTAGTACGTACGGTACTGCTCCAGGACTGACTATCTCAACTCCTGAAGTTCTAATCCGTAAGAATGAACCTTTATTGCAAGAAGGAAAACCTGATGGTATATCATCACTTAATCAATTTAAATATGGTGTACTAGAAGACCCTATTCACATTGTATTAAATAATGTAGTTACCACTAAGGAATATAAATATACTGATAAGGAATTGATTACTTATTCTATTTCATTGCTGACACAAAACAATAAAATAGAAAACTTAGAGTATAAAGATGAACGCTTTGAGAATGCAAATGGTATTCTCGGGACACTTGTTTATGGTGAGTTTGCATTCAAGAACCCTACTAATCAAGTAGAAGAGAAAGTAATGTTCGAAGGAGTATTAACAGACAATGGTGCTAACAAAGATCAAGTATGGATATTCTATCTAGCAGAAGATGAGATAGCTCCTAAGCTAGTAGAACGTATGTTTGATTCAATACAGTATAAAAAAGAGGAGAAATAACAATGATACAGAATATAACTTTTGCCAATCCTGAGTTCTTCTGGCTATTTATACTATTACCAATAGTCTTATTTGTATGGTATAAAAACAGAAAGAAACAGCGTGCTACTGTCAAGCTAAGCACTATACAAGGTGTACAAGAGCATACTTCACTATTAGTAAAGTTATTGCCTATTTCTATTATCTTACGAGTACTAGCCCTTAGTGCCATTATAGTAGGTATGGCTAGGCCTCAAATCGTGAATGTAGATTCACAGATACAC
Organism: Myroides sp.; assembly: GCF_032073645.1. NCBI lineage: Bacteria > Pseudomonadati > Bacteroidota > Flavobacteriia > Flavobacteriales > Flavobacteriaceae > Myroides > Myroides sp. The sequence goes on along the minus strand of NZ_DAMANB010000015.1, from coordinate 79,777 downwards.
TCTACGCATGGTATCGATATCGTGATGGCTATGGACGTATCAGGAAGTATGTTAGCACGAGATCTAAAACCAAACCGTTTAGAAGCATTAAAAACTGTAGCTGCAGACTTCGTATCACAGCGTGTGACAGATCGTATAGGATTAGTTATTTATGCTGCTGAAGCATATACTAAGACGCCAGTGACTAGTGATAAATTACTGATACTAAATGATCTTAAGAGTATAAAATATGACAATGTACTAAGAGATGGTACTGCTATAGGTGTAGGTTTAGCGACATCAGTAAACAGATTAAAAGACAGCCCTGCTAAAAGTAAGATTATCATACTTCTTACAGATGGTGTCAATAATACAGGTACAGTAGACCCTACATTAGCTGCTGAGATCTCTAAAGAATACAATATTAAAGTATATACTATTGGTATCGGTACTAATGGGTTAGCAGAATCTCCAGTAGGAATAAGAGAGAACGGTGAAATAGTATATGAGAAAGTACCTGTAGAACTAGATGAAGAGCTTATGAAGTCTATCGCAAAGACAACAGGAGGTAAATACTTTAGAGCAACAGATACTAGTAAGCTTAAAGCAATTTATGAAGAAATCAATCAATTAGAGAAAACGAAGATTGACGAACAGAAGTTCGTTAAATCTGATGACAAGTTTCAATTCTTAGTGTTACTTGCTTTTATTCTATTGTGTATTGATTTCACATTACAAAAAACATTATTCAGAGGATTCATATAATAGATTATGTGGGAGTTAGACAATAAACAATATCTTTTTCTATTTTCAATCATAGCAATATTGATTTTAATCTTTATTGGGGATATCTTGTGGAAGAAAAAGAAGCAACAATCATTTGCTACAGCTAAAGCAATTAAAACTTTGGCACCTAATCAATCTAAGAATAAACCAATCATTAAGGCATCTATTTATCTAGTAGCTCTAATATCTATTGTAATTGCTTTAATCAATCCTAAGATAGGAACAAAGGTTATTACAGTCAAAAGACAAGGTGTTGATATCGTATTCACATTAGACGTATCTAAGAGTATGTTAGCTCAGGATATGGCTCCTGATAGATTGGCAAAGATGAAACAACTAGTCTCTCAGATTATCAATAATCTAGGACCAGATAGAATAGGTATAGTAGGATATGCAGGTACAGCATTCCCGATGTTGCCTATCACTACAGATCATTACGTTGCTAAGATGTATCTTCAGACGATGAACACAGATATGGTCTCTTCACAAGGTACCGCATTTGAGGACGCTATCTATGTAGCTTCTAATTTCTATGACAATCCCAATACAAGCAAAGTCATGATCCTTATCTCTGATGGAGAAGACCACGGAGAAGAAATGGAGAATGCTATCAAAATAGCAAAAGAAAAGAAAGTAAAGATTATCACCATCGGTGTAGGAACAGAGGCAGGAGGGCCTATCCCTATTAAGACACCTAAAGGCGTAGAATATAAAAGAGATTGGAACAATGAGATCGTTACTACAAAGCTCAATCCATCTACACTTAAATATATAGCTGATGCTACTGGAGGAAAGTATTATTACGGTTCGAATACGCAAGAGATTGTAGACCTTATTAAAAACGACCTTAGCAAAATAGAAAAAACAGATTTTGAAGATCAACAAATCGCAGAGTACCAATCTCAATATCAGTGGTTCTTAGGATTTGCTTTCTTACTGATCTTTATCGATTTATTCATACTAGAAAGAAAGACTATCTGGATGAAGAAACTTAATTTGTTCAATGAAAAAGAATAGCATGCGATTAATTATGAAAAACTCATTCTACATCACGATATTTTTATTGTTTACTGCTTACTCATTTGCACAGTCTGCTGGTAGAGCACTGAGCACAGGTAATGAAGTATTCGAGAACAAACATTATACTCATGCAGAATCTTCTTATAGAATAGCTAATTCTAAAGACAGTAAGTCTGTAGCTGATTATAACTTAGGAAACTCTTTATACAAACAGCAATTAACCAAAGAAGCAGAAGCTGCCTACCTTAGAGCCATACAAAAAGCGACAACCAAAGAAGCTAAGCACCAAGCCTATCATAACTTGGGGAATGCTTATATGAAATCTAAGAATTATCAAGCAGCAGAACAAGCTTACAAAAAGGCTTTATTAAACAATCCTAAAGATGATGAGACTCGTTATAACTACGCTGTAGCGAAGAAAATGAACAAAGAGAATCCTCAAGACAATCAAGACAACAAGGATAATCAAGACCAAAACAAAGATCAGAATAAGGATAATCAAGATCAGAATAAAGACCAAAACAAGGACAACAAAGATCAAGACCAAAATAAAGATAATAAAGACAAAGGGGATAAAGGAGACCAAGACAAGAAAGATCAAGATCAAAATGATAAAGGAGATCAGGATGACAAGAACAAAGATGGTCAGAATGATAAAGATAAAGACGATAAAGGAGACCAAGACAAGAAAGATCAACCTAAACAGAATACCCCTAAAACACCTAATCAAGATCAGATGGATCGAATATTAGATGCGATGAATAAAAATGAAAAAGATGTACAGCAGAGGCTAATTAATAGAGGCCCTAAAGGTGGTAAACCAGAGAAAGGACAACCTGCTGGACAAAATGAACAAAGAAAAAAAGACTGGTAGAATACAATGAAAACACTGCGTTACTACATATTATTATTCGCTCTGATTTGCACCCAAGCAATCTTAGCTCAAATCAGCTTTGAAGCAACAGTAAGTAGAGATAACATACCGCTTAACGACAATGTTCGCGTTGACTTTGCTATGAACCAAGATGGAGATAACTTCTCTCCACCTCGTTTTGACAATTTCACTGTAGTTGGAGGGCCTAACCAATCTGTTAGCTACGCTTGGACAAATGGTAAAAAGTCTTTTAATAAAACCTATTCTTACTTCTTACAACCGAAGAAGAAAGGAACTCTATCTATAGGTTCAGCATCTATAGAAATAGATGGACAGGTCTATAAAACCAAACCGATTACCATTACAGTATCTGACGCTGTAGCAAAGCAAGATCCTAGACAGCAATATAATCAAGTACAGCAGAAAGCTCTAGATGAAATACATCTAGTCGCTGAGGTGACGAATCAGAATCCTTATATAAACGAACCTGTAACGATAACGTATAAACTGTACTTCAATACCAATATCGCAGGATATACAGGAAGAAAAATACCTACTTATGAGAAGTTCTGGGTGCACAATGTAGACATCCCTAGACGACCTGAAGTGAAGCTAGGTAAGTATAAAGGGACAGATTATAACTACATTGTATTAAAGCAAGATGTATTAATGGCCCAAGAAGCAGGCAATCTTAGTATAGATCCTCTTGAGTTAATGATACAGGCAGAAGTTCCTACAGGTAGACGTGACTTCTTCGGATATCCTGAGTTTGGGTATATGGAGAAAGAATACAGTACAGGTAGAGTAACTATCAAGGCGAAAGACCTTCCTAAAGCAGGTAAGCCTGACAACTTCTCTGGAGGTGTTGGGACATTTACATTTAAAGTAACTCCTACTAAGACAAGCCTTAAATCAGGCGAGCAACTAAACCTAAAAGTTGAAGTTGCAGGTAAGGGTAACTTGGATTTATTGACCATTCCCACCCCTACTGCGCACTCTGCTCTAGAGATGTATGACCCTACTAGTTCAGATAAGATTACTTCTGGGGTACATGGTATGCAAGGTAGCAGAGTGAACGATTACATCATTATCCCTCAGTATAAAGGGGATTATATGATTGACCCTATGGAGTTCTCATATTTTGACTTAAGTACTAAGAAGTATAAGACTATTCACATTGACAGCTTAGCGATTAATGTACTAGAAGGGCCTACCCTACCAACTAATACAGAAGCAAAAGACACAGACGTAGTAGATAAGAGCGAATTGTTCCAACCGAATAAAGCTACACCTACAGTAGTAGAAGCATCTACTAGTACGTATTGGGACACTACGTTATTCTACGCCCTTACAGTACTGCCATTCGCAGCTATACCGCTATTCTTACTTGTAGTGATACAGCGTCGTAGATATGCGTCAGACACAGATGGTATCCGATTGAGAAACAACAATAGACTAGCTAGGAAATACTTAGGAGAAGCGAAGAAAAACATCAATAACAAAGAATTGTTCTATGAAGCACTAGAGCGCTGTCTGCACAACTTCCTAAAAGCGAAGCTAGACATGGTGACTAGTGAGATGAGCAATGAAAACATTACAGAGATTCTAACAGATAGAAATATTACTGAAGAAGCCATTAAGAACTTTATGGATATAAAGAACGCTTGTGAATGGGCTCGTTACGCTCCGACTGATCAGGTTAATATCAATAAGGATTATGACAATGCGATTACAGTAATCTCTGAACTAGAAAAACAATTCAAATAGACCAACATGAAACACATCATCACTCTTTTTATATTTGTTTTGAGCTTTCATACATGGGCACAAACGGATTCTTGGAAACAACAATTTGACAAGGGGAATGCCTTGTATCAAAAAGAAAAATATAGTGAAGCAATCACAGCCTTTAAAGCCATAGAGAAACAAGAAGCTTCTTCACCAGAAGTATTCTTTAATCTAGCGAATGCTTATTATAAAACACGCGATTACGTCAATGCTGTTTATTACTATGAGAAGGCCTTAAAGCTTAATCCTAGTGACACTGCTATAGAGACTAATCTAAACTATGCACGCAAAGAACTTATAGACGATATTACGATAGTGAAGCAGTATGATAACGAAGACATACTTCACCAGTCATTAGGGAAGCTATCCGTTGACCAATGGGCTACACTAGCCACAGTGATGTCCTTTGTAGTACTATTGTGTTTTGTGGTATATTATCTGAATCACAGCAGTACTATTAAGCGTATTAGCTTTGTATTGATGCTTGTTTCTATCCTAGTGATAGGAGGTAGTGTCTACGCAGCTACATTTGAGCAGAAGTATGCTTCTAAGACTACAGCTGCTATCTTATTTACTGAAAAAGTAAACCTTAAAGAAGAAGCGAAGAACACCTCTCGTACACTAAAAGAACTACACGAGGGTACTAAGGTGTATATCTTAGAGAAAAAAGCATTGTGGATCAGAGTGAAACTAGATGATCAGCAAGAAGGATGGATAGAAGAGAATACGATTAAGTATATCTAGATCGTTTCGGGTTCTTTTATATCCTGTATCATATCGATACTCTTAGAGAATAAAGATTTAACTAAATCGTATAAACTAGGTAGTACAGACTCAGACAGAGATACATATATTTTATAACTAGTAGAGTTCATTAATGTTTCATGACTAACGAACTTAAATATCGCGTTAACCTCATCGAATATAGAGAGAAAGATACTTCCTACTAGGATCACAATCAAGATCTGAAATACAGCCCCAAAAAGTCTGTTGAACAGCCCTAAGAATACCGCTTGTACAAACTTAGTTGCTAACTGAGCGATGAAGCGTGCAGCTAATACTGCCAACACAAAAGCCAAAACAAAAGCGAGTAAAGGAATAGAAGGTGACTCCCATCCTAGAGAATTCATCAGAAATTCTTTGATAATATTTGAGAATTTCAATGCTCCTATTATTCCGATAAATAGAGATAGAAAAGAAACTACTGAAATAAAAAAACCATCTCTAGCTCCTTTTATAATAGCAAAAATAACGGCGATAAGGCATATAATATCTAAAAACATAAATACTCAAATATATTCTGTGCGAAGATATTACAATTCTATTAATTACAATAGAGCAGAACTGTAGTATATTTGTCACCATTACAACTAACAATATGGCAAGAGATGAACAATTAAAAGCTAGATGGGACGCTGTCGTTCAGAAAGTATCTGACCGATTCGGAGACGGAGAGACACTAGACTTAGAAGCTATCATATATTTAATCGGAGTACAAGAACTAGGTAAAATCAAAAAGAGATATAAAAAAGACGACAAAGTGAACTTAATGCATATTGCTATCTGTCGTCTATTAGAACCTTATGGTTATTACGAGTTTGATCACTTTGACCAAGACGGATGGCCACACTATAATGTAAAAGAAAACCTACCTAGCCTTAAAGCAGGTGAACAATCGGTTTTAATGAAAGAAGCGATAGTCAATTACTTCTTAGAAAGTAAGTTTATTGACTAACATAAGAAACAATTATAAAAATTATAGCTGTTTATAATTTTATGTCTAATTGAAAAGCAGTAAATTTGCTTTTTACTTTACTTAAGATGATAGATAAAATAAAAGAATACATCGGTGAAGCGGAACACTTTAACACCGATAACAAAGAGACGCTTGAAACATTTAGAATTAAATTCTTATCTAAAAAAGGAATTTTAAACGACTTATTTGCACACTTTAAAACGGTGCCTAATGAGCAGAAAAAAGAGTTTGGTCAAGCTATCAATCTATTAAAAAGCACTGTCGAGAATAAAGTAAAATCTATTCAAGATGAACTAGAATCTAAAGATGTGCAAGGTCTTTATGGAGACTTAACACGTCCAGGTTACCCTCTAGAGATTGGGTCTAGACACCCTATTTCATTAGTGAAGAACCAAATCGTTGATATATTTAATAACATTGGTTTTAATATCTCTGAAGGTCCTGAGATTGAAGATGATTGGCATAACTTCTCTGCGTTGAACTTCCCAGAGTATCACCCAGCTCGTGATATGCAAGATACATTCTTCGTTCAGACGAATCCAGAACAACTATTACGTACACATACCTCATCTGTACAGACTCGTTATATGGAGAAGAATACACCACCACTGAGAACTATATCTCCAGGGCGTGTATTTAGAAACGAAGCTATATCATCTCGTTCACACTGTATATTCCACCAAGTAGAAGGTCTTTACATTGATAAAGATGTTTCTTTTGCTGACTTAAAACAGACTTTGTTATACTTCACTAAAGAGATGTTTGGTAAATCTAAGATTAGATTACGTCCATCATACTTCCCATTTACTGAGCCTAGTGCTGAGGTAGATATCTATTGGGGATTAAAGACTGAGACAGACTACCGTATTACTAAAGGTACAGGGTGGTTAGAGATCATGGGATGTGGTATGGTTGACCCTAACGTTCTTAAGAACTGTAATATCGACCCTACTGAGTACAGTGGTTTTGCCTTTGGTATGGGGATAGAGCGTATAGCTATGCTATTATACCAAATCGGAGATATCCGTATGTTCTTTGAGAACGATGTACGTTTCTTAGAACAATTTAAATCGAACTTCTAATAAGAAAACGATATATAGTAAAAACACCTCATCTGATCTAGATGAGGTGTTTTTTTATATCCCTTTACATATAGACCCTTATAATCACTACATGGATTATAAGGGCTATATATATCTAACAATACTGGATGATTAACTAGAAACTCTTCTTCACTCCTATCATAATACCGTCTTTAGTAAACGTTCCTCCTTGATAAGAGCGTACATAGTCTATACGGAAGAAATTAATCTTACCAAATCCGAAGTTAGACAGACCTGCTGTAAACTCGTGATATGGCTTTATATCGCTTACCATCGCATTGTGGTAGCCCAATACTACATTCCATCCTGTCTCTCTTAGCAAAGGAACCTTATTAATCAAGAATCCTTTAAAATCATACTCAAAATGACTCTCTACATAAGACTTATTCGTACTTAGAGCATAATATGGCAATAAGTTAAATGAAGTCAGTCTATCATTCGTGATGTTTAGATGAGTCTCGTTACCTGTGAAGTGTTTTCTATCCACATAAGAGATACCATCAGCACCAAAATATTTACCCATCAATACATTATACTCAAATCTCCCTTTATTACTCACCGTTAGTCCTTGGCTAAACCTAGCTTCCAGCTTATCGTATTCTAATCCTTTCTCACTACCACTGAATCCCTTTTCATAGTTCACCTCTATCAGAGGATAGTTAGGATTGCGCATATAGATACGCTTAGTAGGATAGCTTACATAGTTCATCCCTAAGGATAGCGTAGTACCAACTCTAAACTTGTATAGATGATGATTCGTGATCGGGCTACTGTTCATATCTAGAGGAGCTAGTGGATCATTAGAGGTATAAGCTCTACTACCCTTATAGAATGAGCCATTCGCATTATTATACAGCGGGCTTCTATCCTCATACCCTATCGCACTGTGTACCTTTAGAGCTTCATTGAAGAACTGACCGTAATACCCCACATACACATCATTGTGATTATAGTACTTCGCATAGTTCTTTCTCATTAATAGGGAGAATGCAGTATTTAGTAGTTCAGGTATATTCTCCTTATTATACTGTTCTATCTTACTTCCTCCTTCTATATATACTGCTGACTTAGACGCTCCCTTAAACTGGCGCAATAGCTTTCCATACACTCTCAGCCTATCAGAGGCAAACCCGTAGCCAAAACTAGCTTTACCATACGTATACCCTATCTTATCCTTATCGTAGATAGAACCATACACATCCGTCTTCATATTGAACCCCTGCACAGTATTAAATCCAGGTTTATCCATCCCTATTAACCCTGTGTAGCCGATGCTATACTTATTATCTTCTCCTCTATAGTTATACCCACCGAACACATCACCTATCTTAAATCTATTGTGCTTTTTGCGAATACTATCTTTATATGCAGGAGACTCCTTAATTATTCTGATACTATCCTTCACTCGATAATCATTCAACTCCTCTTCTGACAAAGCAAATAATCTATTCTCTTTCCAGAAATCATCCCCTTTCTTATTCACATCCTTCGCAAAGGATAAAATCTCTTTATCAAAGCTCGCTCTAGTGAAATTAGGTGTGAAGTTATAATTGTTAAACACACTTAAGAACACGGCTTGTATCCGTACTCCTAATGCTCCAAACACTAAGTCAAGGTTCTGCGAGCGCTTCACCCAGCTCTTATTCTCCTCATTATAACTAAAGTTCTGACTCACATTGATCTCTTCTATCAGTGGTTACTGTACACTTACTCCCGTTACTTTTAAATCTATACCATAGATAGCCCCTATCCCATCTACTAAGTATAGATCACCTGAGAACACAGGCTGAACTGATGACTTAGGCGTTACCTTGATTTTATTAATCAATACCCCTTGATCTCTGAAGGTAGCCTCTAGCCTGTACTTATAGTATGAGAACGCTGCATCTGCTATCGGAGAGATTAGTTTAGTATCCATATCTCCGATCACGATATGATTATCATAGAAGTCATAGAAGGACTCATCCGCAGTATTAAAGCTATATCCACTATTGCTCCCACTTACCTTAGACGCGATGATATGTTCCTTTAGTTTATGTGGTTTTTGATACTTTAGGCTAGACACCGTCTCTGACAGATACACTATCCCTCTACCTAGTGAATCCAAACCAGATAATCCACTGCCATTCACCTGTACCTTCTTTTGAAAAAACTTAGACATCTTCAGCGTCTTCAGCATCCCTTTAGAGTAAAAATCTGCAGTGAAAGCAGACATTCCTTCTGTATTCTTCTGCTTGTTCTTTATCGCTAGACGGATCAGATCATCTGCAGGATTCTTACCAGCTGTGATCACGATATCTTCTAGTATGAAGTCTTCAGACTCCAGTACCACATTTACCTCTTGGGCAACTCCTGTATAGGTAATATTCTTTCGCAGCGTCTTATAGCCTAAGAATTGATATACGATTGTGTACTCCCCCTTCTGAGGTAAGCTTAATTCATATAGTCCTTGTTCATTACTTATTGTATTCTGTTGGCTTTTTTCTAGATATACCGTAGTATAACTAATGGGCTTACCCTCTTTGTCTTTTATACTTCCCTTTAGTTGACCGAATACAGTCAAGCCAAACAAAAGCATAAAAAGTGTAACAAATTGTTTCATTGGTTAGGTTTTATTTAATAGTAACTATTAGACATTGTATTTATTGCATTGTTACACCTTGACCATGATATTATACTAAATAACAGAACTCTTCATACAGTGATCATACCTCATCACATCGCTAACCTTCATATTCATTGACTTCATACCACTATATACTCACTCAGAATAAGACAATACCTAAGTAGAGAAAGTTCTAAAGCGTTAATTAACTGTAAAAGAATTAGTCATTATAACATTAAATACACCTTTAACTCATTCTCTTTTGTATTTTTGTCAGTTCAAACTAAACTACCTATGTCAAGATTCAACCTATTAACTGTAAAAGAAGTTCGCAGAGAGACTCCTAATGCAGTATCAATAACATTTGATATTCCTGCCAACCTAAAAGAGGAATTTGCATTCACAGCAGGTCAATATCTTAATATTAAATACCAACACGAGGGGAAAGAGATTCGTAGAGCTTACTCTATCTGCTCTACTCCTACTAGTGGAGAAGTACGTGTAGCAGTAAAAAAAGTAGAACACGGTGTGTTCTCTACATTTGCTAATGACACACTGAAAGCTGGTGATCAGCTAGAAGTAGAAAGCCCAGAAGGAAGATTCACTTTTGAGCCAAATGATTCAGTAGCTAATAACTATGCAGCCTTTGCAGCAGGTAGCGGTATCACTCCTGTGATGTCTATACTAAAGACAGTATTAGAGCAAGAGCCTAACAGCAAGTTCGTACTAGTATACGGTAATAAAAATGCGGAAGAGGCTATCTTCCACGACGAATTATACAAACTACAAGAACAATACGCAGAGCGTCTATTCATCCACTTCGTTTACTCTCGTATTAGAGAGAACGATTCTATCTTCGGACGTATAGATAAAGCAGCAATCAACTTCGTAGTAAACAACAAACACAAAGATGTAGCGTTCGCTCGTTTCTTCTTATGTGGTCCAGAAGACATGATCGATACTGTAAGTGCTACTCTACAAGATAGAGGAGTTGCTAAAGACAAAATTGCTTTTGAGATCTTCACTCCTAACACAGATGGTGTAAACCCTGTACAGGCAGAAGGAGGTACTACTAAGGTGACTGCACTAGTAGATAACGAAGAAGCTAGCTTCGAGATGCCGAAGAGTGAAGTATTACTAAACGGTGTGCTTAAAGCCGGTATAGATGCTCCATACTCATGTCAGGGTGGTATCTGTAGCTCATGTATGTGTAAGATCGTTAAAGGATCTGCTGTGATGAAGAAGAACAGCATCCTTACAGATGATGAGATAGCAGACGGACTTATCCTATCATGTCAAGCTATCGTTACATCAGACGAAATCTATGTAGACTACGACGATATATAATAGATATACGATATAATCTAAGCTCTCCCACAGTGGAGAGCTTTTTTTTGCGATAATACTCCGAGGTGATAGTCTATTGCTCCCTATATGATAGGCTAGTGATAGGCTATTTTTGGTACTTTTAAGCCGACCAAATGCCCATCACATGCCGACCACATGCCGACCACATGCCGACCACCCCACAAAAAAAGGTAATAAAAGCACATTTAATACTTTAGAAATAATACTCAGATTGCAAATCCGGGTCGAAATATAAAACACATTAAAACATCACAATAAAAAAGAGCTGTACAAAGCATTATACTTCATACAGCCCTAAATCAATTATAGCTAATAACATTATATTAGCTATTCTAACATTTCACATATAGCTCTACTACCAAAAACTATCTTATTACAATAATTTTTTGTACCTGAAACCACTTCTTTTTAAAGGTAATTTCCATTTTACAGAATCATATAAAATATTAAAAATGCAGCCTATAACTATATATGTGTAAACATCTATAAGTTTTTTATCCTTATCAAAAGGGCTTCTTAAACTCTTCAATACTCTATAGTTACTTTCTATCATTTCATTATCCTCTTTGTTTAGTATCTTCATATTTAAAACACGTGAATGTAACTGAATTACTGTATAAAGAATATATACGTCGTGTTTAAAACATCTTGAACATGACAACATATCATGTAATAATTTCTCTTTTGTATTCATAATTTTATATTTAAAAGAAACAAACGTAAAAAGAAAACATACCATGAGATGTGACACGAAAAACGATAACTAAGTTGATATATAACTAATTATAAATTATAAAAAAAGAGCTGTACGAAGCATTATACTTCATACAGCCCTAAATCAATTATAGTTAACAGTGATAAATTAATAAATAGTAAGAGGCTCTCCCACCGCGTGGAAAAGCCTCTTTCAATCTATCACAACACTAAACTTACTAGTTTCTCATTTACTTGGTCAAAGTTGAATGACGTGTACACACGGTCAAACTCTCCTTTGATTGCTTCATTCATCAGGTTACCTACACTACCTTCATGTGTATGGTTTACCTCTTTTGACGGTTGATAAGTGCCTGCCTCTATCGACAGCCCTATCTCTTTATATGCTTCTCTAAAAGGCATCCCCTTTAGTACATAATCATTCACTACCTCAACGCTAAACAAATAGTCGTATTTCGGATCGCTTAATATCTCTTTATTCACCTCTATATTGTTCAACATCAGTTTAAGAATATCTAAACACTCTTTTAATGACGTGAAAGCTGGGAACAAGTTCTCTTTTAATAACTGAAGATCTCTGTGGTACCCAGAAGGCAAATTAGTAGTCATTAAGGCTATTTCGTTAGGCAAGGCTTGTATCTTATTACATCTTGAACGAATAAGCTCTAGAACGTCTGGATTCTTCTTATGTGGCATAATGCTCGAACCTGTAGTCAAATGATCTGGGAATTTGATAAAACCCATGTTCTGACTCATATACAAGCATCCATCCATCGCGAACTTAGCTAAAGTAGCTGCAATAGCACTTAGTCCTTGTGCTAAGATACGCTCCGTCTTCCCTCTGCCCATCTGTGCATAGACTACATTATAGTTCATAGACTGGAAGCCTAATAGTTCTGTAGTCATCTGCCTGTTTAGTGGAAATGATGAACCATAGCCCGCAGCCGAACCCAATGGGTTCTTATTCGTAACCTTCCACGCAGCTAGCATCATCTCTAAATCGTCTACAAGGCTCTCTGCATACGCCCCAAACCACAAGCCAAATGACGAAGGCATTGCGATTTGTAAATGCGTATAACCAGGCAGTAAAACATCTTTATACTGATTACTCAATTGCTGTAGTGTATCAAATACCTCCTTCGTCTTAGTAACTATCTCCTCTATCTCATGGCGAAAATAAAGTTTAAGGTCTACTAATACTTGGTCGTTTCTAGAACGTCCTGAATGTATCTTCTTACCAGCTTCACCTATTCTCCTAGTCAATAATAACTCTACTTGAGAGTGTATATCTTCTACATCATCTTCTATCTCGAATTGACCAGCTAATATCTCTTGGTATATCTGTTTTAATTCTTTTTGGATAAGGTCTAAGTCTTCTGACTCTAATAGCCCTATACTTTCTAACATCTGTGTATGTGCTAGTGACCCCATAACGTCAAATGCCGCTAGGTTCATATCTAACACTCTATCTTGTCCTACTGTGAAGGTATCTACATTACTATCTACAGTAGTGTTTTTTTGCCATAATTTCATTTGCTACACGATTTGCGTTAACATCTCTATATACAAGGCTATTCCCTCTTCTATCTCCTTTACATAGACGAATTCGTCTGCTGTATGCGAGCGAGCAGAGTCGCCAGGTCCACACTTAAGCGATGGAATACTTAACAAGGCTTGGTCACTCGTTGTAGGTGAGCCATACGTCTCTCTACCTAGTGCTATACCCGCCTGTACGATAGGGTGATCTTTAGCTATAGACGAAGGCTTTAGTCGAGTAGAACGCGCATTAACCTCGCAGTCTACATGCTGTCTCACCATCTCTAATACTTCTTCGTTTGTATAAGCATCTGTCACACGTACATCTACTACAAAATCACAAGTAGAAGGCACCACATTATGCTGTGTACCTGCATTGATCATCGTTACACTCATCTTGATAGGTCCAAACTCTTCAGATACCTTAGGGAACTGATAGGTATTAAACCACTCTATATCTTTTATTGCTTTAAATATCGCATTGTCTCCTTCATTACGCGCTGCATGTCCTGAGCGCCCATGAGCTACACAGTCGAGTACCATCAGTCCACGTTCTGCTACAGCTAAATGCATTTGTGTAGGTTCTCCTACGATAGCGAATTCTAATTCTCCTAATTTAGGTATTACAAATTCCAAGCCATCATTCCCCGATATCTCTTCTTCTGCCGTAGCAGCGATACAGAAGTTATACTTCATTCCTTCTTTCTCATAGAAGTGAAGAAATGTAGCGATTAAAGAGACCAAGCACCCTCCAGCATCATTACTCCCCAATCCGAACAACTTGCCATCTATAATCTCAGGCTTAAAAGGGTCACGAGTATAGTCTTTATTTGGTCTCACAGTATCATGGTGAGAGTTCAATAAGATCGTAGGCTTACTCGGATCATAGTGCTTATTAAACGCCCATACATTAAAAAGCTCTCGGTGAATAACTACTCCATGAGACTCTAAAAAGTTAGCGATTAGATCAGAAGTCAAGTGCTCTTCTTTACTAAAAGATGGAGATGCTATAAGGCTTTCTAATAAAGCTATTGCCTGTTGTGATAAGTTGTCTTTCATTGTGGTTTTGTATAGTTATGGGTAGTTGTCTTGTTATATTATATTAAAGTTGAATCGTAGTACCAGCTTTTATATCTAATAGATCCTCTGCTTTCTTGATACATACCTTATCTACTCCTTGGTTGACAGCCGCCAAAGCGTTCTCTATCTTTGGCAACATACCATCAGCTATCACCCCTTGTTGTTTTAGTTGTGTAAAGTTCTCTTGATTAATGGTAGTGATCACAGAGTTCTCATCGTTAATGTCTTGCAGTACCCCTTTGCGCTCAAAGCAATATACTAAGGCTACTTTATACTTAGTAGCGAGAGCAACTGCTATATTAGAGGCAATAGTATCTGCATTGGTATTTAGTAGTTGGCCTTCCTTATCAGCCGTAATCGCAGAGAATACAGGATTAATCCCTATCTCTAACAATTGTTGTAATCGAACCACATTCACATCGCTTGCTTCAAAGTCCCCTACATAACCATAGTCTATTGGCTCAGTAGGGCGTTTATGACTCTGTATCAGCTTAGCGTCTGCTCCTGAGATTCCCATCGCATCACAACCTCTTGCTTGAAGTTGCGCTGTGATTTGTTTGTTTATTAAACCCGCATACACCATTACAGCTATAGGCAACATCGCTTCGTCAGTGATACGACGCCCATTGACCATCTGAGTTTCTATCCCTAACTGCGCAGCCATACGCGTAGCTAATTTACCTCCACCATGTACTAAGACCTTAGGGCCTTCTATACGAGCATAGATGTCTAAAAAAGCGTTTAACGCAGACTCGTCATCGACGATATTACCTCCTATCTTAATAACTGTAAGGCTTTGCATATTTTATTGGTTTTTAAGCATTTCTTTTAATACAGCTTGTGCTGCCCATACTCTGTTCCCTGCTTCTTGTATCACGATAGCGTGCTCGCTATCTAATACTTCTGACGAGATTACTAAATCACGTCTAACAGGTAGGCAGTGCATTACTTTGGCTTGATTCGTTGCTTCTAATTTATCAAGAGTCAACATCCAAGACTTATCTGTACACGTTATCTGTCCGTAGTCTTCATAACTCGACCAGTTCTTTACATATACGAAGTCTGCATCTGCTAAAGCTTCATCCTGATTAGTAGTCACTGTAGCTCCTACTGTAAACTCCTCTTTCAGCGCATAACCCTCTGGATGAGTTACTACAAAGTCTACAAGACCTTCTGCCTGAGCTCTACACATCCACTCTGCGAAAGAGTTCGGTACTGCCTGCGGAAGTGCCTTAACGTGCGGTGCCCATGTCAATACTACTTTAGGTTTTTTGCCTTGAGGTACTAATTTATCTTGTGCAGCATCATAATTATAATCAAAGTGCTCTACTATGGTGATCAAGTCTGTGAAGCTCTGTAGGGGATGTCTTGTCGCGCTCTCTAAGCTCACTACAGGTTTGCCACAGTACTTAGCGAACTTGCTAAACAATTCTTCGCTATAGTCTTCCTCAGCATCTTTTAGCCCTGGGAACGAACGAAGTCCTAATATATCACAGTACTCTCCCATCACAGCTGCGGCTTCTCTAATATGCTCTGCTGTATTTCCGTCCATCACTACGCCGTCTTTAGTCTCTAAAGCCCAACCGTCTGATGTCATATTCATCACCATTACATTCATCCCTAAGTTAGCAGCAGCCTTCTGAGTACTCATCCTTGTACGCAAACTTGGGTTTAAGAATACTAAACCTATTGTTTTGTGCTTACCAAGAGTTTCTTCTGCAAAAGGGTTTGCCTTACACGCTAATGCGCTATTTACTGCTTTAGATAGAGAAGGTATATCGTTAACGGAAAAAAATTGTTTCATTGTAATTGTCTTTTTAGAATTGTTGTAATCTGTTGTTGAATTTATCCAAGAATAAATCTGCATCAGCTTGAGTCAGATTTAATGCTGGTAACAACCGAATTACATTAGGGCTTGCATTACCCGTGAAGATGTGGTCTTTCACTAATAGTTCTTTACGAACATCTTTTAACTCAGGAGCAAGGTCTATTCCGATCATCAGTCCTTTTCCTCTTACTTCCTGTATCTTGTCTAATTTCTTTAATTCATTGATTAAGTAATTTCCAACCTGTGCGGTATTTGCCATTAGGTTGTCTTGCTTCATTACTTCTAATACAGATAATGCTGCTGCACATGCTAAGTGATTTCCTCCAAAAGTAGTTCCTAACTGTCCATGCCAAGGCTTAAACTGCTCTCCTATCGCTATTGCTCCAATAGGGAATCCATTCCCCATTCCTTTCGCCATCGTATAGATATCAGCACTCACTCCACCGTCATTCACTGCGTAGAAAGCCCCTGTACGTCCATATCCACACTGTACTTCATCTGCGATAAATACTGCATCATATTGCGTAGTAAGACTTCTGATTTTCGCTAAGAAGCTATCTGTAGCTACCTTAATCCCACCTACACCTTGTATTCCTTCGATAATCACTGCTGTTACTTCATCACCGTAAGATGCGAAAGCTTGTTCAAGAGCTTGCTCATCGTTAAAAGGCAAGAACACAATGTTCTCTGTTTGATTGACTGGGGCAACTATCTTTGGGTTATCAGTAGCAGAAACAGCAAGAGAAGTTCTCCCATGAAAAGCTTTATCAAAAGCGATAACTTTCTTTTTACCATTATAAAAAGAAGCTAATTTTAAAGCATTTTCATTTGCTTCTGCTCCTGAATTACACAAAAACAATTGATAATTGTCCAACCCAGCTACTTCCCCTAATAAGGCAGCTAATTGCTGCTGAAGAGGGATTTCTATAGAATTAGAATAAAATCCGATTTTGTTTAATTGGTCCGTTAATCTCGCTACATAGTGCGGATGAGTATGTCCGATAGAGATCACAGCGTGCCCTCCATATAAGTCTAAATACTCTTGACCCGTGCTGTCATATACTCTACTCCCTAATCCTTTTACAATCTCGATAGGGTTAAGTGGGTATACATCATATAATTTCATCATAATTAATCGTTGTTAGAAAGCCGAAGCTTTTAGTTGTAAACCTGTTTTTTCGTCTAATCCGAATAGCAAGTTCATGTTTTGAACAGCTTGTCCGCTTGCTCCTTTCAGTAAGTTATCTATCGCACTAGTCACTAATACATCATTTTCATTCTTTACGATAGACACCAAGCATTTGTTCGTATTTACCACTTGCTTTAGGTCGATGCCCTTTTTACTTACGTGTGTAAATGGATGCGATGCATAATACGTATTGTACATGGTATAAAGCTCATCTTCTGTCAAAGTCGATTCAAACATCACACTTGCAAAAATCCCTCTAGCGAAGTCTCCTCTCTCTGGGATAAACTTAATGTTCTGTACATAGTCAGATTGTAGTTGTACAAGGCTTTCTCCTATCTCGCTAAGGTGTTGGTGAGTGAAGGCTTTATATACTGATATATTATTCGCTCTCCAACTAAAGTGAGATGTAGTAGATAAACTCTGTCCAGCTCCTGTAGACCCTGTCAAAGCATTGATATAAACAGACTCAGGCATCTTAGCTACATGTGCTAAAGGCAACAAGGCTAACTGTAATGCTGTAGCAAAACAACCTGGATTAGCTATATAATTCGCTTTCTTTATCTTCTCTTTATTCAACTCTGGCAAGCCGTAAACGAACTCTCCTGCTGTATCTTTTAATCTAAAGTCTTGGCTGAGGTCTATAATCTTAATCTCCTTATCAATGTCATTCTCTGCTAAGAACACTTTAGAATCTCCATGCCCCATACACAAAAACAATACATCGATATCCTCCATCAACACATTCGTAAAATGTAAGTCTGTATCTCCGAATAGGTCACTGTGAATCTCATATACCGGCTTACCAGCGCTACTGTTAGAGTGTACAAAGGTGATCTCTACTGCGGGATGAGGTAAGAGAAGTCTCAACAACTCTCCTCCCGTATAGCCAGCACCTCCTACTATTCCTACTTTTATTGTCTGCATAATTCTATTGGTCTTGGTTATTAACTTTGTGCCAAATCATGACTTGGTTACCAAAGATCTTAGAGAACCCTTTTACATCTTCGCCTGTCCATGCATTGTTCATCTCTCCATAGCTACCAAACTTATTAGACATTAGGTCATGCGCTGACTCTATACCTATCACTACAAAACGGTGTGGGTGTAACTCTACGATTACCTTACCACTTACAGTCTGCTGTGTACTGCTCAAGAATGCTTCCATATCTCTCATTACTGGATCGTGGAACTGTCCTTCGTGTAAGTAGTTACCATAGAATGATGCTAACTGTTCTTTCCAGCTCAGTTGCCACTTCGTCAACGTATGTTTCTCTAAAGTGTGGTGTGCTTTTACCAAGATGATAGGTCCTGCTGCTTCAAAACCAACTCTCCCTTTAATCCCGATAATCGTGTCTCCTACGTGGATATCTCTACCGATACCGAATGGTTGAGCTAAGTCTTGTAACTGTTGGATAACCTCAGTAGGTTTTAGTTTCTTACCATTTAAAGCTACTGGCTCACCCTTCTCAAAAGTAATCTCCACTGTCTCAGGAGTTGCTTTAGTCACTGGTGTAGGCCATGCCTCTTCTGGTAAATATAGATTAGAGGTTAGGGTTTCTTTTCCACCTACTGAAGTTCCCCATAAACCTTTATTAATTGAATATTTTGCTTTCTCTGCATTGATTTCGACACCGTGTTTTTGTAAGAACTCGATCTCTTCTTCTCTGCTTAATTTTAGATCTCTAATTGGCGTAATAATCTGTACACTAGGCACCAATATATTAAAGATCATATCAAAACGCACTTGGTCATTCCCTGCCCCTGTACTACCGTGAGCTACCGCTTCGGCACCAATCTTCTTAGCGTAGTTAGCAATAGCTGTAGCCTGACACACACGCTCAGCACTTACTGATAATGGGTAAGTAGCATTCTTCAATACGTTACCAAATATCAAGTACTTCACACTGTCATTATAGTAGTCTTCTGTCTCATCGATAGTCGTGTGAGAAGCAACTCCTAAAGCATACGCTTTCTCTTCGATAGCCTTCACTTCTACTGCATCAAATCCACCTGTGTTTACCACTACAGAGTGTACTTCATACCCTAATTCTTCTTTTAAATAAATTACACAGAAGCTCGTGTCTAATCCTCCGCTAAATGCTAATACAACTTTCTTATTATTCATGATTGATGTGTTTTAAAATTAAAATAGATGTGTTTTTTTGACTGTTTTCTTCAATTGCATTTGCAATCGTTTCAGCAATGAGTACTTTTTCTGCATATTTTTAAGTCTCTCTTTTGCTTTGGTCTTTTGGTCTATTTTATTCCGAAGCTCTTTTTCTTTATCTTCTGGGTTCCAAAGCATGGCTGTACAAAGACAGTTCTTCTTCTCTTTACTCTGTAAGATTTGGAAGTTTACACAACTCTCACACCCTTTCCAGAACATCTCATCCTGAGTAAGTTCTGAGTAAGGCACAGGTTCATAGCCTAAATCTGAGTTGATCTTCATAACAGCAAACCCTGTAGTTAGACCGAATATTTTAGCCTTTGGATATTTCTTTCTAGATAATTCAAAAACACATTTTTTAATAGCTTTTGCCAGTCCCTCTTTTCTAAAAACAGGGTTCACAATCAGTCCAGAATTGGCTACATAATCACCGTGACTCCAAGTCTCTATGTAACAAAAACCAGCCCAAGTACCATCAACATGTAGGGCGATAACAGCCTTACCTTCAACCATTTTATTGGCAACGTACTCTGGTTTTCTTCTAGCAATACCAGTCCCTCTAGCAAGAGCTGACTGAGCCATTTCTTCACAAATTTGTTCCGCATATCCTACGTGTGTTTCATTCGCAGGAATTACGATAAACTGATTTGAATTCATTTCAAAACAAGTGATTAAGAATCAAACGAGCCAAGATATTGATACCGAATAGGTACAATAATCCTCAGACTGTCTGAAAAGCATTAAAAATCAATGATATATGTACAGATATAATGCCAAAAAAGGCATTATACTAAAAAAAGGCTAAAAAAGATTAAGCCCGGGCGCGAGATGACCGCGATGTAGACAATGAGAAAACCGCAACAGTTGCTAAAGCAATGTTGTTAGAGATAAAAGTAATATTTAAATCGGTTCTCTTCATAAGTTTTATATCTGCTTAAATAAGCATGAACAAAGTTTTCTAATTAAAATTGGATTATGCAAGGTTTTTATTAAAAAAATAAAACATCGCTCAACACCTTACATACTAAGAGTTTGATCGTAATTGATTCAAAATATTTTTAGTCCAAATTGTCTAATATTTCATTTTGAACGTCATTTCTGCACTATTCCTATATTTAAAATAAGATAAAAACCATCTTTAAAAAGGGTATTTTATTCTCTAACTAAACGCTATAAAGATATCGTTTTCACCCCTAATATTCCACTAAATTAGCCTATAATAACGGTGATAAAATGGAATAAAAAAGAGGAATTATTCTCCAATAACACAATAAAAAAAGCCCTATTCAATGTCTCTTATAATAAGACACTGAATAGAGCTATAAGTATGTTTTTTACTATATTAGTAGCTAATTAAGCTCTTCACGTCATAGTTAGATAACTTATCTCTTCCGTGTAAGAATGATAGTTCCATTAAGAAGTTTACTTGTACTATCTCTCCTCCTAAACGCTCTACAAGCTTACATACAGCCTCTGCTGTACCTCCAGTAGCTAATACATCATCATGGATTAATACTTTCTCTCCTGGCTTAATCGAATCAGTATGTATCTCTAGGATATCTGTTCCGTACTCTAATCCATACGCTTCAGATATCGTGTCAAAAGGAAGTTTACCTGGTTTACGCACAGGAATAAATCCTGCTCCAAGCTTCTCTGCTAACAAAGTGGCAAAAAAGTAACCTCTACTCTCCATCCCTACTACTCTATCAATCTTCTTATCACCTACTAATGCTAATAGCTGATTAGTAGCTTCTACCATAGCTGCATGGTCATTTAATAATGGAGTGATATCTTTAAAACCAATACCTTCCTTCGGAAAATCTTGAATATCTCTAATATAATCTGCTATGTTCATAGTCAATATTTTATACTGTAAAAATACAATTATTTATCTGATTTTATTACTTCTATAACCTTGTCACACACTACTTGTGGATCTATTGTATGCATCGCATTCTCATATCCTTCTACAATCTTATTTCCATACACAGACGTAGGTAATAATGGATACTTTGATCTATCTGCAGTGATACAATAGTCTGCTGGTTGATTAAATGGTGCAAACCCCGCATAAGGATGTGTCGCTCCCCACAGAGTCACAACTTTCTTGCCAAGCATAGCTGCTATATGTGCATTTCCTGAATCCATTGATAGCATTACATCTAAATGCTGTATAAGATTAATCTCTATATCAAACTTCACCTTACCTGCCATCACGATTACATTATAGTTATCGCGCTTTAGCTGGTTCAATAAAGCTATTTCTTTTTCTCCTCCTCCAAATAAGAATATGATAGACTTCTCACGTTCTGCTAAGGAATCTACTACTTGTTGCATCAAGTTAAGAGGATACACTTTCGTATCATACTGTGCGAAAGGAGCAATTCCTATCCATACGGTATCTTTCTCCTTTACATATTGTAATAACTCTGGGGCTAACTCTGGTACAGCAGGGAACTGAGGATTAGTTAAATCCACTTTAAAACCAAGTTTAGCTAATGTATTCTGATGATTAGAAAACATCGTGGGCAACTGTTTAAAGACTTTGTTCTCTGCTCGAGTAAGTTCTTTCTTTCCTTCTCTTCCTTTGTCTAATGCGGCTACTTTAGTACCACTTAAACTAAATAAGGTTCTGATAATCTGCGCTCGTAGTACATTGTGAAAATCAGCAAAATAATCAATCTTAAGCTTCTTTAAGTCACTAAATAATCTAATCAAACCTAAGAATCCTTTGTGTCGTTTCTTTACGTCAACTGCAAAGAAATCAACCCTGTCTATATCTTTAAAAAAAGGTTTGAAAAAAGGACGAGATACTACAGTCACTCGTACATCTGGATGCTGTGCTACTAAAGCACGCACTACAGGCACTGTCATAGCGACATCCCCCATAGCAGACAATCTAAATACCAATATATGTTTCAACTGTGCCACAACTAGTTAAATTAGGTTATGAACAAGAAAAGCGTGAATACTCACGCTTTCTATATTTTTTTATCAAAGATATGATTATTTCTTGTTTTGGTACAATACAGGGTTTAATTCCTCATCATTGTACATTTTCATTTGCTTGTATACTTTCATATACTTATCTCCATTAGCGATATCATTTAATAAATCATCGATAGCAGTAGTTAAGTCTTTCTTTTGTTCTAAAAGTACATCCAATTTAGCTTGACATTTATCTCTGTGATCTTGAGTAGCTTCAGGTCTAGTAGCTTCTTCATTCATGTGATAAATCTTAAGAGCTAAGATAGATAGTCTGTCAATAGCCCAAGCTGGACTCTCAGAGTTAATCTTAGCAGTTGCTTTTACTTGAACATCTTTGTGTTTTTGTAAGAAATAGCTATCAATATATTCTACCATATCTGTACGCTCTTGATTCGAAGCATCAATTCTTCTTTTCAAAGTTAATGCAGCTACAGGATCGATCTGTGGATCGCGGATAATATCTTCGAAATGCCATTGAACAGTGTCAATCCAGTTCTTTAAATACAATAAAT
Organism: Myroides sp.; assembly: GCF_032073645.1. Lineage (NCBI taxonomy): Bacteria > Pseudomonadati > Bacteroidota > Flavobacteriia > Flavobacteriales > Flavobacteriaceae > Myroides > Myroides sp. The sequence continues at coordinate 56,484 of NZ_DAMANB010000015.1, read as the reverse complement.
GTTTGATATCATCTTTTGGATATGGGTTGTTGATTGGCTGGTCAACATTATCAAATTTATGATAGTCACGAATACTCTCTTCGAATATTGGAAATGCTAATTCTGAAAACATACTAATTATTTTATTTACAAATATAGTTTTTATACCTTTATCGTACTAATTATACCGAGATGAAAATTCATTATATTTCAGCAGAAAACAGTATCCTGAACCACTTTCTAGCACAACTTAGAGACGTTAATATCCAAAAAGATAGCATGCGATTTAGAAAAAATATCGAGCGAATCGGAGAGATTATGTCTTATGAGTTAAGCAAGAAGTTACCTTATAAAGATATTGCTGTACAAACTCCTCTAGGAGTAAAACACACAACGTGCATTGAAGACAATGTAGTATTATGTTCTATCCTACGTGCTGGATTAGCTCTACACACAGGGTTTATGAACTTCTTTGACAATGCTGAGAATGGATTCGTATCTGCTTATCGCCGTCATGGAAAACACGGTGAGGCTAGTGAGATCTTAGTTGAGTATCAAGCGGCACCTTCATTCCAAGACAAAATATTGATCCTTATTGACCCTATGTTAGCTACAGGACAATCTCTAGTAGCTGTAATCAATAAGCTAATGGCTGAAGAAAAGCCAAAAGAACTACATATAGCTGTAGTTATCGCTGCTCCTGAAGGAGTACAATACTTAGAAGAAAACCTTCCTGATAATGTAAATCTATGGGTAGCTACTCTAGATGAGAAATTAGATGATCACAATTATATCGTACCAGGACTAGGTGATGCTGGAGATCTAGCATACGGACACAAACTATAATACTAACTGCATGAAGTAGAAGAATACTCCTAGTCCAAATACACTGTATACTATGGCTTCTCTTCTCCACTTCTGTGGAATATCTTCTATATAATTAGCTCCTAATACAGCTAATGGGAAGAAAGTAAATATTAAAGTTCCGTTGTTTTTATCAGCAGAAATCACATAAATAGCAACGCCTATAAGGAAAGATAACAGTATTTTCTTATAGGTGCTTTGCATATTAAAAGGCTTCGAAGAAATACTCGCTGCTTGGCTAACAAAGAATAGTAAAGCAATAGGTACATAGACTGCCAAAGCAATATTCTGATATACGTTTTCAAAATACATAAAGTCAAAGCTCACTCTACACTTCTCCCAGAACCAGTCATAATAACTACCGTCTGTAATCACTAAGTACAATTCTAAAAATATAGAAACACAGAAAAAAGCAATAATTGGGATAAACCAGTTTCTATAATCTTTTGCTCCAAAATAAGTTATCGCAAAGAACAATAGAAGTAAAAATAATACACTCCAAAAGTGAAATAACCCTGCTACAAAAATCCATAAAGAGGTATCAAACATCTTCTCCTTAGACTGCTTCAATGAATGCAATGAGAATATTCTTCTCAGAGCCAACATGATAAAGTAGTTGGCTATAATAACCTTACTATGTACTAAAACAGTAGGGAATAGCATTAAAAAAGAGACGAATAAAAGAGGTACATAAGCATTGTCCCTTACTAATCGATTACGAGTAGCAATAAACTGTGATAAATACATCATCACCATTAGCAAAGCTAGTAAAACAGTTCTTTTACCAAACTCATAAGTAGTCCAAACCAACTGATCTTGGTCTATAAATAAGTACAAAACACTGATTAATAGAATTAAGATGGTCAGTATAATGTAATTAATTGGTTTTGTTTTACTAAAAATACTTGCTAACATTTATATATTTTATATTTTTGTACATATTAAGCCTATACTTCCATTTTATCGGTTGAATAAGTTTAGTAACGGATTAATAAAATAATTTTATTTAATTTAAAATAAAGTACAATGACTTCATTTTTTCTTGGATTAGGATTCCTTTTTGAAAAAGTTCTATTTATTCCAATGGATCTTTTTGCAAAATTAGAATTAACAAATTGGTGGACTGCAAATATTATTACTTGGGCGTTTATCCTTATTACTTGCTACTATTTTGCTTTTTGGTTAAAACAACTAAAAATCTTCAAAGCAAATAATGAAGATGACCAAGATACTACAGCCCACTCATTTTTAAAATAGTTTCGATTTTTACAAATCGAAACCTATATCTGAACGGTAATAAATCTTATCGAAATTTAGCTTAGCTATGTTTTGATAAGATTTTTTTAATGCTTCATCGTAACTGTTTCCATAAGATGTAACAGCTAATACACGACCACCATTAGTCACTACTTCTCCATCTTTTAGTGCTGTTCCAGCATGGAATACAATAGAGTCTGTTACGTCATCTATACCTGTAATTACTTTTCCTTTCTCATACTCTTCAGGATAACCACCCGATACTAACATTACTGTAGTAGCTGTGCGCTCATCTAACTCTATCTCTACTGTATCAAGTGTTTCGTTAGCCACTGCTTCAAAAAGATCTACTAAATCAGTCTTCACTCTAGGCATCACCACTTCTGTCTCAGGATCTCCCATACGTACATTATACTCGATCACGAATGGATCATCTCCAACCTTAATCAATCCAATGAATACGAAACCTTTAAAGTCTAAGTTGTCTTCTTGCAATCCTCTTACAGTAGGAATAACTACTCTCTCTTCTACTTTCTTTAAAAAGTCATCAGTAGCAAAAGGAACTGGAGAAACTGCTCCCATACCTCCTGTATTTAACCCTTTATCTCCTTCTCCTATTCTCTTGTAGTCTTTTGCTGTTGGTAATAACTTATATGATTTACCATCCGTTAATACAAAACAACTCAATTCTATACCAGACAAGAATTCTTCAATAACTACTTTAGAACTAGCATCACCAAACTTAGCATCTACTAACATATTCTCTAACTCCGCCTTAGCTTCATTGATGTCTTCTAAAATAACTACTCCTTTACCTGCTGCTAATCCATCTGCTTTCAATACATAAGGAGCTTTTACTGTCTCTAAGAACTTCTTCCCTTCTTCTACTGTATCTTTTGTGAAAGTAGCATAACCAGCTGTCGGTATATTATGTTTAAATAAAAACTCTTTAGCGAAGTCTTTACTTCCTTCTAATTGTGCTCCTTTCATAGAAGGTCCTATTACAGGAATATGATTTACTAGATCATCTCCTTTAAAGAAATCTACAATTCCTTTTACAAGAGGATCTTCAGGTCCTACTACCACCATATCAATCTTATGCTCTAGAACAGTCTTCTTTACTGCTTCAAAATCATTTGGATTGACCGCTATATTCTTAGCAATTTTCGCTGTACCAGCATTTCCTGGTGCTACGAATAACTCTTCACATTTAGAACTTTGAAGCATTTTCCAAGCAAGTGCGTGCTCACGTCCTCCTGAACCTAATAGTAAAATTTTCATTAATTGTGTTGTTTGTTATTAAACACCAAAAATAAATATAAATAACACAATAACGAAAGTTACTCTAAAGAAAAAAGCATCTAATTTAGTTTAGATGCTTTCCTATTAATATGCTTTTTTTTCTCCTTTAAAAACATTGTAAACAGTAAGATACACAATCTTTAAATCTAAGAGTATAGACCAGTTCTCTAAATAAAACAAATCATACTTGAATCGATTAATAATATCTCTATCTGTTTCTATTTCTCCTCTATATCCATGTGTCTGTGCCATCCCTGTAATTCCAGGCTTGATAAGGTGACGTAGCATAAACTTGTTTACTCTCTTTGAATATAACTTCGTATGAACCACCATATGAGGTCTAGGCCCTACGATAGACATATCTCCTAAAAAGACATTGATAAACTGAGGGAATTCATCTAAGCTAGTTTTACGAATAAAAGCTCCTATCTTAGTTACACGCATATCATTCTTAGTCGCTTGCTTCTGATCACAATCATCATTAACAGCCATAGACCTGAACTTATAACATACAAACTCTTCATCATTGACTCCAGTTCTTTTTTGTTTAAAGAATACAGGTCCTTTAGATTCTCTTTTAATCAAAATAGCGAGTAAAGGAAATAACCAAGACAACACAAATACAATCACTAAAGAAGAGAATACAATATCAAATAACCTTTTTAATAACTTATTATAGGGCTTATCCAAAGGAATAACACGTCTAGGGACAATAGCTATCAAGTCATAATAGTCTACCTTCAGATTATGTGTAATAATCTGTTTTTGGGTAGGTACATACTTTAATGTTACTAAATTATTATCTGCCAACTCTAACAATCTATGATAATCCTCCCCTTGGATTATTGAAAACTGTATATAAATCTCATCTACCTTATTCTCCAAGATAAGTTGTTCTATCTCATCTACTTTTTCTAAACATAATACATCATCATAAGTAGCAACTATTCTATATCCAAGATCTCCTCTCTTTATAAACAGTTTATTTAATAAAGATATTTCCTTACTCTTTCCTATTAAAATGATATTTCTAGAGTTCCCCCCTAGTACTTTTCGAAAATACTTTAAAGAGAAAAAGATAAAAAACTTCACTCCTGTAATAATCCCAAAAGCATATACACAGTATAGGAATATATCTAAAGGTTCTGCAAACCTAGCTGCAATCCCGTTAAAAGAGGTAATCAATACTAAGATCAGAACAAACTGCTTTACTATTTTCTCTCCAATCTTAACTACTCGTGTATGGCGGAAGACTCCATAGAAGTCGCTCATCCATGCTGCAATAATCCAACCAATAGTAATGACTAAATGAAATAGATATACTCCTTTTAAACTAGAGAAGTATAAAGCTGCCATTGTATTGATTACAAACAAATCAATAGCTATAGTCAATGGTCTAATTAAATACGAATATCTACCTGAATTTTTACTCACTAATATATATACTTTGAAAAATCTTTATGTTCTTCTCTTAATAAATCCTCACTTGAATAAGCTTTAAAGTACTCATACGTCAACTTCATACCCTCACTTCTACCGACTTTTGGTTCCCAACCTAATATTTTCTTAGCCTTCTCAATACTAGGACAACGTTGTAAAGGGTCATTTATTGGTAAATCCTTATAAATAATCTTTTGTTCTGACTGAGTAAGGGCAATAATCTCTTTAGCAAAGTCTAATATTGTAATCTCATCTGGATTTCCAATATTAACTGGTAGGTGATAGTCTGATAACAGTAATCTATAGATACCTTCAACTTGATCATCTACATAACAGAAAGATCTAGTCTGACTACCATCACCAAAGACAGTTAAATCTTCTCCTCTTAATGCTTGCCCAATAAATGCAGGTATAACACGTCCATCATTAAGTCTCATACGAGGGCCATAAGTGTTGAAAATACGTACTATCCTTGTTTCTACATTATGAAATGTATGATATGCCATAGTAATAGATTCTTGGAATCGTTTAGCTTCATCATATACCCCTCTTGGTCCTATCGTATTTACATTTCCGTAATATTCTTCTGTCTGTGGATGTACTAATGGATCTCCATATATCTCTGATGTAGATGCTATCAAAATACGTGCTCCTTTTACACGAGCTAAGCCAAGTAGATTATGCGTTCCTAATGAACCTACTTTTAGCGTCTGAATAGGTATCTTTAAATAATCTATCGGACTCGCTGGTGATGCGAAATGAAGTATATAATCTAATTCTCCAGGTATATGCACAAACTTCGTTACATCATGATGATAAAACTCAAAGTTCTCTAATTGAAATAGGTGTTGGATATTCTTTAAATCACCTGTGATTAGATTATCCATTCCTATTACGTGAAAACCTTCAGCTATAAAACGATCACATAAATGCGAGCCTAAAAAACCTGCTGCTCCTGTTATTAATATTTTTTTCATCCTTTTCTAAACTTCTCTTTAACTACTAAAAAAATAAACTTACCATTGGTAATAAAGCTTCTTTTCCACATTCTCTTAGGTTCTTGAAGAAATCTATAAAACCATTCCATTCCACATTGTTGAACCCATAGAGGAGCGCGCTTTACCTTTCCTGAAACAACATCAAAACTTCCACCTACCCCCATAGTAAAACCTATTAAAGATAATTCCTCTTTGTATGTTGACAAGAATATTTCTTTTTTTGGAGAGCTAATTGCTACAAATAAATAAGTAGCTTTACTATTCACAATATCTTGTACAATACTGGGTTCCTCTTCTTTTGTAAAGTATCCATTACGATACCCTCCTATAACTTGATCACCATATTTTTCTTTAAACTTATCTGCTACCTTACTTACAACTTCTTCATTTGCACCTAACAAATAGACTGATTCTCCTCTATTTGCAGCATTTTCTACAAGTTTGACGAACAAATCAACTCCTGATACTCGTTCTTTCAATGATTTTTTTAAGAATTTAGAGGCCCATACCACAGCCATTCCGTCAGCATTAACTAGATCAGCATTCTTAATACTATCAAACAACTCTATATCACTTTGCATATTTACAAGTTTAGCAGCATTAACCACTATATGCATAATAGGTTCTTTAGTATCTATAGATTTATTAATAACATCTAATGTCTCATTCATAGACAAATTATCAATGGAAATATCAAAAATTTCTTCTTTCATTTTTCAAATTAATTAATGTAAAAATACTTGCATAAAAACTAAAAAATATAATAGCCATATTACGATATAAAATAGAATCAAATAAAGAACCAACACCTATAATTACAAATAAAAACAAGAAAGTAAAATTTTTTGCTCTAATATTATGTATTACATTAACTACAAGAAAATAGAAAAACAAAGCAACTCCTACTAAACCATATTCAATAAAAAAAGACAAATACTGATTATGAGGTCCGTACTTTTCTTTTACTGCATAAATTAATCCTTCTTGTTTATAAGCTTCCAGTGAAATTCTATCTTCACTTCCTGATCCAGAGCCTACAAAAGGATGTTCCATTCCTTTATAAAAAATAGCTTCCCATCTACTCCATCTGCTATCATTTTTAAACTCTCCACTATAAGATGTTCCCTTATTCTCAGTTAGCTCCCATACAACTTGGCTTGAAATTCTTTCATAAAGATATGTTCCTTTTAAAACCTGATTCAGCCCCAAAGAAGAGAATATTACCAAAGAGACCACTATCAATAGTTGTATCCCACCTTTGCGATACTTTACAAATAAAACAAATGCTCTTATTATACAAAATAATATATATAATGTTAATAGTAAAAAAGGGCTTCTACTATTTAAAAACAACAAACAAATTACTAAAACAAAAACTAATAGAACTCTTACAGTTTTATGAAATACAGTTTTATTTTCTAAAACAATTACCAATGCAAATACTACATAGAAACCATAGAAAACTGGATGAAAGTCAAGCAAAGAAGCAAATACGTGATAAGTAAAATCATAACTAAAAATATCTCTTTCTAAAACTATACTTTGCCCCTTAAATAAATAATAGTTATAGAAATTATTTAATATCAATATACAACTAGATACAAACGTTCCACCAACAAATGCCTTAAATGAAACATCCTTAATCTTCTGTAAAAAAACTAAAGGAAAAAAACTAAATATTATAGGTATAAGTAAATAAGAAGAAAACCTCTCAATCAATTTTATTGAATTCTTCAGATCTTCTGTATAAAGTAAACCTAAAATCAATAATACAAAAATAAAAACAGTCGTCTTAAAGCTATTTTTTACATATATTTTTAATCCATAAATCTCTAAATTCTTTCGATTCTTATAAATATAGAATAATACACTGACTACTAATAAGCCTAAACCTATATTAGCCAACTTTGTGTAAATAGGTATTAAAAAACAAAATAACGATGTCCCTAATAAAACTAATTTCCTTTCCATTTTAAATCTTTTTAAACATTATAGCAAACCCAAATCCTATATACACACCAGCTATTCCTGAATTTAATATATGTCCTGATAAGCACGATAGTAAAAGTAAAAAACATAAAAGAATTAAAGTTACTCGACCAAAAGGGAATTCCTGCTTTTTACTAAGCAAAATAGATTCTTTTAATAGACTTCCATAAAATTGAAAAAAAAGTAAAACCCCCATTATACCATAAGAGAAAAAAATATCTATCATATCTATTTCTACAAATTTAGATGCCCATTCATAATATTGCGTAGGCCCAACTCCTATAAAATAATTAATTAGATTATATTTCTCTTGTATAATCAACCAAGTCTCATGGAAATATAAATTCCTGCTTGACAAAACAAAAGTTACAAAATCTAACTTATCCCAAAATAAAGTATATCTATCAAATATTGATGTATTTGTTATAAAAAGAACAATTATAATTAATATGCTACTAATTCCTAATAATGCCTTACCAATTGTTGCTTTAGATATATTTTTAGAAAAATCATAAACACTTAAAAGAATTGCAATATAAACAAGAACAATTCCTAGCATCCCTGTTTTAGAGCTAATCAATAAACCTAAAACAAAACTAAAGGCTCCATAAAAAATAAAAGCTAACTTGTCCTTTTTAACAACCAAATAATAATAACCTATGATAGCAGATAGAACAATTAGTAATGCTGATATTTCATTACCTGCAATAAAATATCCTCTTGTCCCGATATTACCAAACTCATACATTGGATAACCTAAACCTACCAACTTACTCAATAAATTGGATGCTAAAATCCAAAATGAAAATTTTATCCACCTCCATAAAATAGTAAAACTATTATTATCAACTAGATAATATTTAAAATAATAAAAGGAGATAATAATAATTAGATACTTCGAAGTTCTAATAGTGTCCTGAAAAAGGAGGTTGAGGTCTGAATTATAAAAACAAAATTGAGTGATTGAAGGAATAAAAAGGATAAGCGTATATAATAAAATTTTTTGAAACACTTTAGGGTATAAAATAAGCCTAACACTTAATAATAAAATAAGAATAGACTTATACAATTGACTTAAAGAAAATATAAACTCAATCTTATTCTCATGTAATATACCATTTATCATGTCCAAAATCAATAATGGAAACAATAAATATCCTATAATAAAATCTAGCTTTTTTACATTATCATGTATTAATTTCATGTCACAATTTGTTTTAATAAGAAAAGTTCTTTTTCACCTTGTTTTCGCCAATTAATTTTCGTCATTCCACTCCTACCTTCTTTTACTATATTCTCCATCACATGAGAATCATTAGTAATCTCAATGATTCTCTGTGCAAGTTTCTCTAGATCATCATCAATTAAACCCCCTATTCTATCTTCAATAAATTCACTTATTGCAGAATTATTATTACTTATTGTTAACAATCTACTTGCCATAGCTTCGCACATAATAACTCCTTGAGAATCAAACAAAGTAAAAGCGCTAAAAATACCATAATTAGAAAACAACGTAGGCAAATCTTTTCTCTCTATAAAATCGTCTATTATCCTAACTCTATTCTCTAGATTATACTTCTTTATTAGCTGTTCATATTTATACTTCAAAAAACCTTTACCATAAATATCTAATGTAAATATATCCGGTAAAAATCTCATTAATTCTATAGACATATCAACTCCATATTTAACATCAGAGAGAGGTCTTATTGTAATAATCTTATGTCTATTTTGATAATTAAACGGAACATCAAACAACTCAGTATCAACCCCATTAGGAACTGCATAAAACTTTTCAAACTTTATAGCAAGAATCTTCTCAGTATGGTTTTTCATCCATAGTGAAGGCGTCATAATTAAGTACCTATTTGATAAACTTATTTGCCTTAAGAAGCGCTTCATCCAAAAATGATTCCAAGTATTAATATATAGATACTTCACAATACCTTTTATTGACCAAGTAAAATCATACAAATACTCAGGATACTTTAACACATCTGTTCCATGAATATAGATTGCTACAGGATATTTATTCTTTAAAATAGCATTGTATATACTAAAGCCACCATTCTTTAATGGATATTGATTAAGTAAATGCAGATATAATAGATCATACTTCCCTAATACATTAGCTATTTCACTTGACACATCCTCTATTACATGAATCCCTTGATAATTATATATACTTTTCTCCTTTGCTGGTACTAAAATAGTCACATCTACTCCTTGAGATTTAAAATACAATGCCCTAACATGAACAAACATATGATTGTATGGCTGATTTTCTTTAGGATATCTAGATGTTATAATTGCAATTTTCATTATTTATTAAATAAGTAATAAATCGATAGTAATGTAAAAATCTGTTTTTCTCTATTAAAGCCTTTTTTGTGTTGTTCAAAAATATCCAATACAGCCTTTTTATTAAACAATTCAAAATAAGGACTATCACTTTCTTTAATCATTTGTATATAATACTCGCCTAAATCCTCTCTAAACCACTTTTCAGTTGGAGACATAAAACCTTTCTTAGGTCTATTAATTATTTCCGTAGGTAAAATTTCTTCTGCAAATGCTCTATGTATTCTTTTTGTTTTTCCATCAGCTATTTTAAAATCATATGGTAAAGATTCTAAAAACTTAATTAATTCAACATCTAACATTGGAACCCTTGTTTCTATTGTAAAATTCATGGAAACTTTATCTGTATACATTAAGAGATCATCTGCTAAATTCATTCTCAAATCAACCGCCATCATTCCTTCAACACCTTTCTTGTCTTTACACTTTAATAATTCATAGTAATAACAGATTCTATCATAGCTTTTATAATCACTATGATTTATAAGTGTATTGATTTCGGTATCTGTAAATAGGGCATAGATGTTTTCCCAACGCTTTACATCATTCTTAATAGACAATGATTGAGCAGCTCTAATCCATCTCTCTTTTTTACTGTAATTAGCAATCGGCTTCATTAATTGAAACATAAAAGAAGGAAACTTATCTGCTAAGATTTCTCCTTTATAGCGAGTATATCCACCAAGTGGTTCATCTGCTCCCTGCCCTGTTAAAACTACTTTTAAATCTTTACTTACAGCCTCATTTAAATAGAACATTGGTAATATTGAAGTTGTTCCTAAGGGTTCTTCAACAATACGACATGTCTCTTCAAAAATCTCTTTAAAATTACTAGCTGATATAATAATATTATGATGATCTGTCTTTAAGAAATCAGCAGACCTTTGAGCATCTTCTATTTCATTAGCAAATTCATTCTCTTCAAACCCTACTGTATATGTTTTAAGCCTATTATCAGAATGTTTCTGAGCAAAATAAGTAACTAAAGCAGAGTCTATTCCTCCACTTAGTAAAGTACCTACTTCTACATCAGACATTAATTGTCTCTTAACAGCATCTTCAAAAAGTTGACCATATTTACCTACTGCCTTATTAAAGCTATAATTCTTAACTATTGCAACTGGGTTTATATAACTATAAATATCAATAGAGCTCTTCTCTAAGTCATACTCTAGAATATGTCCAGGACGCACTTTTAAAATACCTTGATAAATAGTATCTGGCGAAGGATTATATCTAAGTTTCAATAACTCAGCTACATTCTCTTGATCTATCTCTAATTTTCCCTTGTAATATCTTAAAGGTCTAATCTCTGAAGAGAAGAGTAATTTATTAGATTCTTCTAATAAATAGTATAAGGGTTTAACACCAAAGTGATCGCGAACCAAATACACTTTTTGACTCTTTTTATCTAGCAAACAAAAACTAAATATTCCATTAAAATCCTTTATCGCCTCAATACCAAATTTAGCTAAATAGTAAAGAATAGTTTCAGTATCAGAATTTCCTTTAAAACTAATCTCAGGCAATTTCTTTCGAAGCTCTAAATGATTGTATATCTCACCGTTAAAAACAATTACAAAATTTTGATCTATAGATGTCATAGGTTGATATCCTGCTTCTGTTAGTTCAACAATGGCTAATCGTCTATGTCCTAAAAAAACAGTACTATTCTCTATATCAAAACTTTCAATAGCTCCACTATCTGGACCTCTATGATATATTGTATTTAATGTTGCTTCACCAAATGGTAAATTTATACTTCCTAAAATTCCACACATAATTTAATATTTTTTTAATTGTTTCTCCCCACTCCACAGAATTAAAGCAAAAACAATAAATGTTGAAATCAAATTAGTTCCTATAGCTCCCACTATTCCATATTTGGGTAACAATGTGAATATGGTTATTAAATTAACTACAGCCCCAATAACCATAATTAAAAAACGTATTTTCTGTTTATTTAAAGCTACTAATAACATTTCGTACCCTGAATAAACAAAACTGAAAAATATAATCCCTAACACACCGATATACGCTTGATTAATTGTTTCTGTTAAAGCTAACTTGGCTATTTTTTCTAAAACAAATTCTCTAAAAACATACATTACTCCTAAAATCAATACTAGAATAGGAATAGCTATTTTTTGCAGAGAATGAAATACTATTCCTTTTTCTTCAACAGAAACATTTTTTATTTGATTTAATAATACTTGTGAAAACGCAAGATTTAATAGAGCAAATGGAGCCACAATTAATAACAACCCTCTATACGTTCCATAAATATCTCCTTGAACTAAAAGTGGCAATAGTAACATTCCTCCCTGAACAAAAGAAGCTGTAACTATATCCTGTAATCCATAATACTGTCTCGCTTTCCAAACAAGTAACAACTGTTTTTTAGTTAGAAGAACTGTAATATCTTTAAACAAAGAAATACCTTTAGATAAATTAAGAAAAGTAGCTGTCGTTAATAGATTAAATAAAATCAATAAGTAAAAAATTGTATTGATTTCTAATGTTTCAATATAAATTACATACCCCATTAGAGCAAAAATTAATAAAGAAAAAACAACATTTATCTTTAATTCAAAGCCAAACTGCCCTATTCCTTTTAAATAAGAAAAAAGAATATTATTAATACTAAAAACTACTCCTAAAATCCAACCTAAATATATTACATAACCATAACTATTAACTCCTAGAAAATCTAAAATCAAAATTACTCCAAATACTAAAAATGATAATATAGTAAGTATAAGAACTGATGCCTGTAACTCTTTACTATTATCCTTATCTATGTTTGTTTCTTTTATTAAATAAAACTGACTACCGAAGGGTAGAACTGATACCAAAATATTAGCCAACGAGTAAATAAATGAAAAAATTCCAAAAGGGATAATTCCTAATTTTGACAATAAAACAATACTAAGTAACCATCTTGATCCAAACTGTAATCCTAATGATAAATTATTAATAATAATATTTTTTATAAATTCCTTATTCATCAATCAATTACATTTTTTCTAATAGAATTTAAAATATACTCTACTTTATCATCTTGGTCAAATAACACATTTATTTCTCTCAAGCTCACGTTTCCTCTACTACCAACATCGAAACTTATCTTTAACTTATTGGTAGCAAATGATACAGGAAAGTAGTTTATATCAATAAATGTATCGAATCCTCCTGTTTTATAATACTTTCTATTTTTATTATAGATATCTTTATTGGTATATATTTTTTCCCAATTATCTTTTTCCCACACATAAATAGAATAATTGTGTGGTAAAGATTCTTCAGTAGGGCTATAAAAAACAATACCTTCTATATTTCTTCGATACTTATCAAACTCTATTATTAGTTCATTATCTTTATTTTTTGTACTCCAAAAATTCCCCCAACTCCACAACTCATCAGTTAACACATCTATATTTTCTTGTAATTTTAAAGAAGTTACTTTCTTAAATTTATCGAAATCATAATAACTATCAATTTTTCCAGTATCATACTTAATAAACTTATGTGCATATTCTCGTAATATTGATTCATTAGTCCAATAATATAGAGTCAAAAGTTGATAAATCTCTAATTCATGATAATGATCTGGATCTTCATTAATTGCTGAAGCATATGTCTCATTCTTCATTTCTTCTACTCGTAATTTATTGTAATTTGAAGTAAAGAAAGAATCATACACATGAATTTTTGCTTTTAAAGTATTTATACCTTGATCAAAAAGACGTTTTGCATCATTATTACCTGTAACTCGATAACTATAATACAATCCTGCTAGCGAAAACATATACCCATTCAAAACATGTGATTTAGGATCTGCATATTCTTCATAAAAAGGATAACCATCCCAAAAATTTAAAACTCCTCCTTTATCTATTGAATAATCAAATGATTTCAAGAACTTATTGGACATATCTAAATATCTATTATCTCTCGTTAAATTATAAGCTTGTAACATAATTACTACAGCGTATCCTTGTGACATAGCTGATGCCCATTTAGAAGGTAGTCGATAGTTTTCAACTTGTAGTTCCGTCTGTAAAACCGCAAAGTCTTCTATCAAAACTGCCTCGTTTAAGATATGTGAAGATATTTTTAAAAACTCTTCTTTACTATTCTCTGATTTAGTTTCTAAAAAATTAGCATGATATGCTAAAGCCACTTGACAAAAAGTAATTGGATAATAGTGATGCCCGCTATTATAATAAATTAGAGGAATTTCTGCTTCAGATCTTTCTAAATTATCATACATAGCTATATTTGAACCAGAAAAGGGAAACTTAGGGTACAGACTATCATTATTAAAAACCTTTTTGTCTAAAAAATCAACTGCATTGAATCCTACTTTAACTGTATCTTCAACATTAAAAACATTATTTTCGGTACTAATATAAGTACTCACTGTAACATCTCTTTTACATGAATAAAACAAAAGAGTTATTAATAAAATAAAATAAAAATCCTTCATATCTACATACCCAACACACTATACCTCGGCCTACTAGCCCTAGTAGGATATTCCTCAGTAGTGATTGGATTCACTTTTATATTAATATTATTCTCTTTAAATATGGATACCGCAAAGTCATACCAAGAGCAAATTACATCGCCTCTATAATGATAAACCCCATAATCATGATTTCCTTGCATCAGAGACATTAAAAAATGACATAATTCTATTGCATGAGTAGGACAACCTATTTGATCCATTACAACACTTACTTCACTTTTAGTCTCTGCTAATCTCAACATCGTCTTCTTAAAATTATGACCATAATCAGAGTACACCCATGAAGTACGCACGATATAGTAACGCTTCATATTCGCTTTTATGTATAATTCTCCCTTTAATTTAGAAGCACCATACACATTGATAGGATTGGGGATATCCAAGACAGTATAAGGAGTCTGTTTATGACCATCAAATACAAAATCAGTAGAAAGGTGTACTAAAGCTGTATTGTATTGATTACATACTCTTGCTAAGCACAATACTCCTTCAGCATTTACTTTGTACGCTAATTCCATCTCATCTTCTGCTCTGTCTACAGCAGTATAAGCAGCCAAATTAAAACAATAATCAGGACACACTTTACTGAAAACCTCATCTATCGAAACTTCATTCGTTATATCTAACTGACTAGAATCAAAGAAAAAGAATTCCACTACATCATATTCTTGACTTATAGATTGTAAGCATTGTCCTACTTGTCCTTTAGCTCCTGTAACTAATATTTTAATCATATTGGTAAAGCATTTTCGAAAAGTGGTAATACTTTATCTTTATCAGAAACGATAACCTCATCAAGATTAAACTCCCAATCAATTCCTAAGCTTGGATCATTATAGATGATACCACCTTCTGATTCTTTATTATAAACGTTATCGCACTTATAAGCGAATATTGCCGTCTCACTATTTACTAAAAAACCATGCGCACACCCTCTAGGGATAAACACCTGTTTAAAATTATCTGCTGATAGCACTTGAGTGAACTGCTGTCCATATGTACTAGAGTCCTTGCGTAGATCCACTACTACATCTAACACCTCACCTTGTAACACTCTTACTAACTTAGCTTGTTGATAAGCTCCTCTTTGGTAGTGAAGCCCTCTTAGAACGCCTTTAGAAGACTTAGATTGATTGTCTTGAATAAAACGTACAGCTAACCCTGTTTCTTTGGCAAAAACAGCCTCATTAAAGCTCTCTAAGAAATATCCTCTCTCATCGAAGAACACCTTTGGTTCTATGATAACACAATCTTGTATAGGAGTAGTAAATACCTTCATCTTTTCAACTAAATTCTAAGACTATAAAATTACACTTAAATTCACAATTTAACATATAAATCAAAATAAAAAGCCACCACATATATTCTGTGATGGCTCATTTATCTTAAACTATTTAGAATTTAATTACTTAATATTAAATATCTGCTCTAGTATTTTAATGGTAATTAAGTAAGTAGGCTTTACTCCTGTTGTACCTAACCCTCCTGAAGCTAATGTACTACCTGTCTCTAATGGGTTATCAGAAGCATAGTAAGCATATCTTACTTTCACATCAGGATTAATGCTTTTTCTGATCTTAGAAGCAGACTGTATTGCTTTTTGGTAGTGAGCACCTTCCATCTCTAGACCGATTACACCCCATGTAGAATCGTGGAAGAACTTTAATAAATCCTTATTTTGAAGTGATGTACCTAATACAGTAACCATTGTTCCTCCAAATACAGGGATATCATCATTCTTAAACATATCTACTGTCAATTCATTGTCAAAAGGATAATTATCCCCTGTTCCCTCATTAATATGAGCGAATGGAATCATGATATCTCCTTTATCTCCTACTAAGATACCTGCTTTACCCATGATAGACACAGATTCCACATCTATCATCGTTGTCTTTTTATAAGGCTTTAAAAGCTCATCGATCGTCTCATAAGCCTGCTCACCGAAAGCGTAATCCATAACGATAATCACAGGATACTCTCCTTCTATTTGCTGAGCCTTAAAGTTTGTAGTAGCGAAATCTATCTTAGCAGTATCGAATATTTGTACGTCTATGTTCGTTCCTGACTCATCTCTTAAGAAAGTCATTCCTTCATTTTCAGCGCGTTCATTAACCAAATCTCTAAGGTGTTTGTTCTCAGGCTTGCTAAGCTCTTCGTATACCTCTAGCTCAGAACTTACCTCTACTTCACTCTTTACAACTGAAGGAGCAAAAATAGAATTCATAACACTGTGCATATTCGCACTGATGATATGGATTGGACGTTCTAATAATCCTTTAGCTGTAAGCACCTCTTTTATTCTATCAGACCACATTTCACCATAAATATGGTGACCAAGACGTTCTCTAAGTAGTGGGCTAAAGGTGATTGTACGTTTATCGTTATATACATCCTCTTCTATAGCTAATTTTCCTAACCAGTAAATCACATCTAAAAAGCGATCTGGATTCTCAGGAATAGCGAATTTCTCATATACATCTAGAACCTCAGCAAAAGAACGTCCTAATACATTAGCTAAGTGAGACATGATTACCTCTTTCTCCTCTAATTCTAAAAACTCTTCTTTTTTAGCTGCAGTTTCTATCTTTTTCCAATCTCGAGTTACCTTACCATCTTCTCCTATCAATACACGATCTTTAATCTTATGTGATTCGATGAATATAAATGTCAAGTGAGTCAAAACATCATAGATATCAGATCTACCTCTAGTGATCTCGATATTCATCTGCTCCTCATCTATTCGATAACAGTTTCTTCTTCTCTTAGGTGGTACGATAGCTGTAAAGTGAGAGAATGAATACCCCTCATCAGATGTCAAGTTAATATAACGACACTCCTCTATTCCGATCGGAAGGCGTTCTATAACATATAACAATCCGTTTAACTCTACTTTTTCTTCTGCGATAGTACCATATATTTCTGGACGCAATTCTAATAGCGCTTCTCTTAATGTATCTCCTGACACTCCCATCGGTTTATAGAAACCTCTGTTAAACAAATGGCGCATTGTAATATACATACGCTCCACAGCTGCAGACGACACTTGCGCTCTCGTTCTAGATATATTCTTTATCTCTTTCATATACTTCTCCTTTTTACGTCTTATTATTTCTTTTTACTAATATAATTTTAATTGATCAGCGATGATTCTATCATTGCTTAATCTAGGCAATTTATTTTGCCCTCCTAGCTTCCCTATACTTTTCATATAGTTATTAAAGCCTTCTTGTTTTACTTTAGAGATGACTAATGTCTTCAACACCTTTCCTACAATTAGATCATCATAATACATATTCTGCTTTCTTAGAGCATTATCTATCTTTAAAGCAAACGCTTCTAAATCCTCAGGTTCATTGCCGAACTCTATCAGCCATTCATGGTAAGGCAAGCCCTCTTCTGGACTAATCTGTGGTGCTACAGTAAACTCATTAACCGTTACTGACGTACCTTCCATTGCTTCTTGTATAGCAGACTCTACCTCCTTACCGATCACATGTTCACCGAATGCTGAGATAAAATGCTTTATACGCCCAGATACCACTACTCTATAAGGTTTCAGGTTAACGAACTGTACCGTATCACCGATATTATATCCCCATAGTCCAGCGTTGGTAGAGATAATTAATACATAATTCACACCTAGCTCTACCTCTCCTATCGTATATCTTCTAGCATTCTCATTAAAGAACTCCTCTACTTTTATAAACTCATAGAAGATACCTGCATTTAGCAACAATAACATCCCTTTCTCTGTCTGTGTATCTTGATAAGCGAAGAATCCTTCAGAAGCAGGGAACAACTCTATAGATGGTACCTTACGTCCGATCATTTGTTCAAATTTACCTCTATAAGGCTCATAGTTTACACCGCCATAAATGAACAAATTAAAGTTAGGAAATATATCCCCTACAGGTTTACCTTTTTTCTCCTTTAGTTTTTCGAAGTACATCTGTACCCAGCTCGGAATACCAGAGATCACACTCATATTCTGATCTACTGTCTCTTCCACGATAGCATCTACTTTAGTCTCCCAGTCCTCTATACAGTTTGTTTCTAGACTAGGCAGTCTATTCTTCTGTAAATAAGCAGGAACATAGTGAGCTACTATCCCTGATAGTCTACCTAATTTTATACCATTTTTCTCATCTAGTATAGGGCTCCCTTGTAAGAAGATCATTTTACCATTTACGAAGTCCGCTTTACCTGTCTCATATACATAAGCTAATATTGCATTACGAGCAGCTTCTATATGATACGGCATAGACTCTTTGGTCAATGGGATATACTTAGCACCCGAAGTTGTACCCGAAGTCTTTGCAAAATAAAGTGGTTTCCCTTTCCACAGCACATCACTTTCTCCAGCTACTACTCTATCTACATAAGGCCTTAATCCTTCATAATCTCGAATAGGTACTTGTTGTACGAAATCTTCGTAGCTTTTAATATAAGCAAAATTATGGTCTTTTCCAAATGCAGTGTGCTTAGCATCCTCTAACAATTGTTCAAAAACCTTCTTTTGCGTATTAATGGGATCATTGACCCACTTTTGTGTTTTCTTATGTATAATTGAAGCAAATACTTTAGCTCCAAATGATTTTATTGACATATTCTCTTATTCTAAATCTATAAATAATGAGCTATCTAATGGATAGGCATCCTTCCATAATTCGAAGTGGAAGTATTTTGTAGAAGCATTTAATGCAGTAGCCTCACTACTTCCATCAAAAAGACCGATTACTTCTCCTGACCTTACACTTTCATACTCTCCTTTAGTAATAGAAGTTAAGTGTTTATATACAGATATTAAACCTTCATCGTGTAACAAGATGATTGTATAACCATCTTTTATAGTCCAGTCTACGAATAGCACAGTCCCTTTACTGATCGCTTTTACAGGTGTATTAGCAGGTGCTCTAAAGTCAATACCGAAGTGCATTGCTCTACTATCGTATTTTCTAACTATTTCTGCATTAATTGGGCTAAACAGGACTTGGCTAACTTTAGGTTTACTCTCTTCGAAGAGATTATACTTATCCTCTAGTCGAACCATTTCTCTTAGCTTCATATCTGTTTCACTAGGATCTTTATGTTCGATTTGATTCAATGGTTTCTGAGTTAGTTTTAAAGAATCTATACTAGCCTCTGTCACCTGTATTTCTCCTAACAGTGCGCTTTTGATTGCACTTAGATACTGTTGATTCTGTCTAGACTCATTCTCTAGCGAATCTACTTTCAGAGCTAATTCTACAGCCCTTTGCTTTAGCTCAGCAGAAGAGTATCCAGGTATATATTCCTTTAACGGAGTTAATACCAACAGTAAAACAGTTGATAGAATAAATAAAAATACCAATGTAGTACTGGCACCAAAAACATTAAGTAAATTAAGCTTAAAAGACTTTACATCTTCGAACGTCTTATCATTAACGATAACAATACGGTATTTACTTAAAAGTGTATTTTTCCACTTTTTTCTTTTATGTCCCTTTCCTAACATCTGTACCTATTTTACTACACAAATATAATAATTATAAAATTTGACTCTATCACTTTACCTAAATATTCACAGTTTAAAAGAAAATTCCTTACTACATAAACGTTAAAAGTTAAATAAAACCTATTACGAATAAACGTTTTACATTTTTCTTACTATATTTGTCGCTACTTAATGTTTCAAAAAGATTATTATGAACTCATTACACATATTTTTAGGAATGGTTGGGCCATGGCAAATTATAGTTATTGTAGCTATCATTCTATTGTTATTCGGAGGTAAAAAGATCCCTGAATTAATGAGAGGACTTGGTTCTGGTATCAAAGAATTTAAAGATGCTACTAGAGACGAAAACGCTCAACAGACAACTAAAAAAGAGAATACACAAGATAACTCTAAGACAGAATAATTCTGTTCTAAACTTATATATTTTACGCGTTATATGGCTTGCCGTATAACGCTTTTTTTGTTTCTATACATCACTATAGCTCAAAAAAAAAGTACCTATCTTGACAATAAAAGATAGGCACTTCACTTATAAAACATAATAAAAACACTACTTACCTGCTTGTTTTCTTTTTCAATAACAACATTATTGTTTTCAAACTCAAGTACTAGTTTAAAAACAAGTATCGTGCCAAAAACAAGATTGAGAAATGTTTTTTTTATTTTTTTAACCTAGAATACGCGATAGACCTATTAACGAGAGTAAATTCTACAAAACAGCTCTGAACTTATGAAAAAAGCATACTATCGTATGGTTTTAGAAGAAATGAGAGAGATGTCAAGTAGCATTTATTCGTAGTATTGGGCAAATGCGGAGCCTGAGTTTAATCTAATATCATAGACAATTGTATTCTCTTTTTAGCGACATCTACATCCGTCACCTTCACTTGTACATGCTGGTGTAACTTCACTACTTCATTCACGTCTGATACAAAGCCTGCCTTAAGTTGAGAGATATGCACTAGACCACTCTCCTTAATCCCTACATCAACGAAACAACCAAAGTTGGTAATATTATTGATAATACCAGGCAGTACCTGACCTATTTTTAAGTCTGTAATCTGTTTCACACTAGGATCAAACTCGAATACCTTAGCACTGCGTCTAGGGTCTAACCCAGGCTTCTCTAATTCTTTTAAGATATCTTGAAGCGCTAACGCTCCCACCTCCCCTGTAGTATATTTATTAGCATCTACTTTAGCGATAAGTTCTTTATTTGAGATCATATCCCCTATAGATACCTTCATATCTTTAGCGATCTTCTCTACCACACCATAAGCCTCTGGATGTACAGCAGAGTCGTCTAGTGGATTCTTAGCATTCTTAATACGCACAAATGCAGCTGCCTGTTGGAAGGCTTTATCTCCTAGTCGAGGTACTTTCTTAAGCTCTGTTCTGCTCTCGAATGGCCCATTCTCAGTTCTGTATTGCACTATATTCTCAGCCATCTTCTCACCTATCCCAGACACATAGCTCAATAATGATTTACTAGCAGTATTTAGGTTAACTCCTACTGAGTTTACACACTTCATCACCACATTATCTAGCTCTTTTTTAAGCATAGACTGATCTACATCATGCTGATACTGTCCTACTCCGATAGACTTAGGATCTATCTTCACTAGCTCTGCTAATGGATCAGACAGACGACGCCCGATAGACACAGCACCTCTCACTGTCACATCATAAGTAGGAAACTCTTCTCTCGCTATCTTAGACGCAGAGTACACAGATGCTCCAGCCTCATTCACTACGAATACTTGTACAGGCTTATCAAAAGCTATTTTCTTAATAAAGAACTCCGTTTCTCTAGAGGCAGTACCATTACCGATAGCGATAGCTTCTACATTGTATGCATTGACCATAGAGCGAATCTTCTTCATCGCCATAGTAGTATCCTTCTGAGGAGCATGAGGAAATATAGTCTCGTTGTATAACAAATCTCCTTGCTCGTCTAAACAAACCACCTTACACCCAGTCTTAAACCCTGGGTCGATAGCTAATATGCGTTTCTCTCCTAATGGCGAACCTAATAACAACTGAGTAAGGTTATCCGCAAATACCTGTATAGAGTTTAAATCTGCCTTCTCCTTCGCTTCTACCAAGGCTTCATTAGACAATGCAGGCTCTAACAGACGTTTATAGCTATCCGCTACTGCCTTCTCTACTATCTTACCACACTCATTCTTACCTATAACTACATTATCTTCTATGAAGCTAATAGCCTCACTCTTATCAATACCAACATTAAACTTGATATAACCTTCTTTCTCTGCTCTTAGAATAGCCAATAATCGATGTGCAGGTATCTTATACACAGGTTCTGCCCAATCAAAATATTGCTCAAACTTCTGCGCATGCTCTTCTTCTTTTTTTGCCTTTACTACCTTAGTACTGATCACCCCACTGCGTTGGAACTTTCTTCTCAGTGATTTTCTCACATACATATTTTCATTAATCCATTCAGCGATGATATCAGATGCCCCTTGTATAGCCTCTTCTTCACTTCCTACCTTATCATTAAGGTATTTAGCAGCGATAGACTCAACATCCTGAGCATTCTGAGCCATAATCACTTTAGCCAATGGCTCTAGACCGTTCTCTCTAGCTGTATCAGCCTTCGTCTTACGTGTCTTCTTATAGGGCAAGTACAAATCTTCTATCTCTGTTAGATCAAAGCTATTTGTAATCTTATTGCGCAATTCATCCGTTAGCTTTCCCTGTTCTTCTATAGAACCTAATATAGACTCCTTTCTCTTTACTATCCCTTCGTACAGCTCACTATACTTTGCTATCTTTTCGATAATTACCTCATCTAGATTACCAGTTCTATCTTTTCTATATCTAGCGATAAACGGTATAGTACATCCCTCTCCTAACAGAGACAGCGTATTCTCTATACTTTTTGCACTAGCACTCACAGCCTGTTGAATAAACTCTATCAACGTCATATTTTATTATTTTAAGAATAGCTAAAATACTACCTTTGTCACAATAAATAAATCTCATGAAGTTTTTATTCCTATATCTACTTATAATAAACTATTTAGCTTTCTCCATGTTTGCCTTTGACAAAGAACAAGCGATTAAAAACAAAAGACGTGTTTCTGAGAAGAACCTCCTGTCTCTTTGCTTTTTTGGAGGAACACTAGGTGCATGGATTGCGATGAAGAAACTTAGACATAAGATTTCTAAAGACTCTTTTAAAGTAAAGTTTTATGCCATCCTAGCCATACAAGTAGCCTTATTCTTTATCGTCTTTAAACGATAAAATGCATAAAAAAAGACCTATAACCGCAGTCATAAGTCTCTTGTATATTACTCTTCTGCAGTTTTAAGCCAAAGCAACTTCATATTGAGTCTTCTCTCAATTGAAAAACTATACCTCCAAATCTAGCAGGCTGTGCTGTAAATATTTTTCCATCTAAATGACAATCATCAAAATAAAAAGTAGTCTCTGTTTTCTCAACTACATTATTACTCTTTAAATGTTTTACTTCTATTCCATCATATCCTAAATAAACAATGTCTAAAAGTAATCCATCCTTATCATACATCTTTTTATCTGAACATTCTCTACAGATATGTTTAGGATACCTACTATAAAACTTAACTAAACTATGACAGTTAGAGCACCACTGTTTTATTTCTTCTCCTCTATATTCATCACTATAAACTAAATTTATCCAACTGTTTATTTGTTCATATTCTTTAAAGGTAAAACTTTGTTGCCTATGTAGTTCATTTATAGTCCCCAACACAACACTCGCTAAAGCAAATGGACTTGTTTTAATATTATAACAACGAATATACTTTAGGTACCAATCTTCATCTTGTACAAAAGATTCCCATAAGTTCTTAATACTTGAAAATTCAATAATAGGACTTATTGTTCCAGCTCTCACTAACTCTCTAAAATCAAATTGTTTCGATTTATTTAATTCATAAACCTTATAAACGCCCTTATCAAAAATATTCAGAACAACATTAGTCTGCTTATAATAAGCAAATAATATGTCATAATCCTCTAACTTATCCTCATATCCCTTACTAAAATCAACTATAGATGGTCTATTAGCATACTCCTGTTTAATTCTAATTCGTTCCTCTATTTCTTTAATCGTACTTTCTAATAAAGTATCCTTTTTTTCTCCATAAAAAGCAACACCTTGACTTGTAGTCACATGACCTCCTTTTAAAAAGACTAACGTTTCATCTATATAATCACAATCTACTTTATCATCATATTTACGCTGTCTTGTGTATTTAAACATCCCGTCTTCAGTATAAATAGTTTGCATATCATAATTAAAGAAAGCCTTCCATTCTTTATATGTCATTATTTTACCATACTTTGGTTCAAGGATATAACTCTTTTGTGGTTGTCTAATCATACCTGCACCAGATACCCATCTATCTTCATTTTGATCTACTGTATGTACATATATTAAGCCTGATTCAAAATCTTTAAAACTATGGCTTACTTCCCAGCTCCAATCTAACTCAATATAATATCCCCTATTTGCACAAACAAAGTAATTTAACTTCTTCATATTTAAAAACCTTCTATTTTTCTTATCATCTAATCACTTCTAAAGCACCTCCTTCTTTAGGTCTATGTAAACTAATCTCATAAAAACTAGTTCCACCACCTTCACGAGTTACCAATATCAAGGGTGATTTATTATAATTCTCCTTATCTATCCTTACTAACCTTACTATACGACCATTGGCATAGAACCTCATTTCATAATCTTTTAAAGGTTCTATCTCTTTGGTTTTATAGCTATTTTTCCAAAAATCAATTAAGAAACTAGCATAACTACTACTTTTTAGATAAGAATAGCGATGATAATCCCGTTGGCTTTGATAGGCAATACGCGCCAAATGTTCCGCTTCCCCTTTACTAAGAAGTTCTATAATCTCGTTGTAAAAGATTTCTACCTCCTTTAATAACTTAACCCTGTCCTCTGGCTGAAGATCAACACTATTCATCCAATGTTGTACATCGTGTTCGTAATAAACATAAGGAGCATCAAAAACAAAACTGTCTTCAAATACCATTAAAGAGCTCTCATGCTTTGGTAAAGAATAGGTATGAACAGTAGTAGATTCTCTGTTTTTATTTTGACAGACAATATTAAAATCAAATTTAGTCTTACTTAGATCTAAGCTCTTCTCACTAACATAGTTTACATCTACAGATGGAGTGACTATTACTTCTACTTTCTGTACACCACTCTTTACTATAGCTTGATTAATAGGAATATTACCAGTAAAAACTCCTGATGCATAATGACTCAAAACAGGAAAACCATTCACTAATACTTCATAAGTACAACCGTGTGATTCTTTAACCTCAAGAATGTACTCTAACTCATCATCATACACTTTTACTTCTTTAAACAGCTCTTTTGTCTTCTCTACAAAGCTTGGATTCAATTTATCTTGAACCTTATTTGGCTGTTGTCCACAAGCATTCAAGCCGAAAACTAGTATCAGCATAACTATTAGTCTATTCATGACTTACTCTTTTATTTTTAGCTACTATTCTAATAAACCATTTATTATCAAAACAATTACTATAAATATACAGTAAATTTTTATTCAATAATTACCTCCCCACATACACCACCACACTAGGATTATACACCTTAGAATTGTACAGTGTCAACTGATCAGGATTGTTATTAATCGGGTAGAAGAACTGTATCTCTGCCACCACCATCTTTAGATAATCGCGATGAGGTATCAGGACAGATAGCGGGTGAGGACTGACCATCTCATCACTCTTTTTGAAATCAATAGATAATGTGCTGGTTTGCTTACCGAGCATCTCATCTGTATCTGCCATAAAGAAACCTTCTATGCGCAAACTAGCATGTGTACACATAGGAGGGAAGTCTACCTGTTCTATTGGGATAAATGGCGCCACTGATACAGTTATCTCCTTATTTTCCAACACATCTACAGCTATATCTACCAAGAAGGTATCTGTAAATAGTTTGGTTGTATTCCATTCAAATCCGACTACCTCAGCAATAGAAGTATTGTACAGTGTAGTCTCTGCTATTGGCAGTACCGTATTCTTGCGCAAGGCCGTCATCACTAGCCCCATTAATCGCAGATGAGCAGTAGACTCATACCTCATCCCTAAGAAATATTCGACATGCTTACGTATATGTTTCAGGCTCTGTGCAGTATGCTTAAACAGCTTAGCGGAAGGATTCTTGCCCTTGTCTTGTTTTGAGCGATTAGGTCTACTTTGTACGATCTGTACATTGTTTAAAGACCTAAAATACACAGGCCCACTTACTCCTGTAATTTTTCCTTTTGGTGACATCTTTGCCATAACTTTTAATTTTATAGGTTGGTATTCTAAAATTGCACAAAGACTATTCCATCTTATCGGTATATGATCAGTAGGTGATAGGGTAGTGATAGGCTATTTTGCGATGTTTTAAGCCAATCAAATGCCCATCACTAGCCGACCAAAAGCCGACCACCCAAATAATAGTAGCACAAAAAAGAGAGGTAAACCCTAATTTAAGACAATCTGTACCTGTACAATTACTGAACACATCTGTTCAGTTTAGTTGCTATTGAACTGATATTGACAGTGACAACCTCATTTAGTCAGCGACAGTTAAATAGCTCAATGTCAGTCAATATTCAAATATTGAATCACTTTTAATTTACTTATCCGACCACATACCAAAAACCTAAATGCATACTACTCTCGTCGATTAAACCAAGAAGAGAAAGACAAGCCTCGTTCCCAAAATAACCATAGCAAATCTCCTTCGTATTGCCTAAGGTTTGACCTAATACGATTTCTGAATATTCATTCTCATTACGGACAGAGATAAAGTGCCCTTTTGTGTTCTCGAAAGCATTGAGATAAGATTCTTCTACAGCATCCGAAGCAGATAATAGAGTAGAGGCTTGGGCGGTATCTTTAAGAGAAAACTTACCATTCTCTATACAACCAAAGTAGGAAGGCACTATGAAGTTAGGTTTGCTTATCTCGTGATACTCTACCTGCACTGTACTTATATCTACCATACTGAAGAAATCTTGGGTTTCTTTTGTGTTTCCTATCACTGCTTCTAATGTCTTTATCACCTCCATAGAAGTAGCGAACAGCACATTCGCATACTCGTTATCATAGTTTCGAACCAAGGTATGATATACCATGCCTTCTACTTGCACCAATTGACTCTCAAATCGGGCTACTGCAAACAATAATTCGTCGTCACTTACTGTTGTTTTCTTTCTAAAACTGGTGAACTCCATCGCACACACTGGTGCATTACTTACTCGTATCATACTCTCTATTGTTAAGATTATGGAGCAAAAGTAGAGTAGGGCAGTGACAGCCTTTTGTCAGGGGTGTATACGCTTATTTTTTAATTTTAGGATACACTTTCATAATGTCGAAGTAGGAGTTTCTAAAGGCAACTAAGCTCTTATAACCTACTTTAAAAGCGATTTCGCTCAAGGTAAATTCTCCTGTATCTACTAGCTCTATACTCTTCAAGATACGGATAATCTGAAGGTACTTCTGTAGAGTGATACCCGTCTCTAGTTTGAATAGGCGCTGTAGATTGCGCACAGACATGGTAGAGATACTGGCTAGTTCATCTAAGTCGAGCGTTGAGGTAAAATGATCGTTGATATAAGCACATACAGGTATTAACCTATGATCAGTAGGGATAGGTAATTGAAGCGATTGATTCTCTTCACAGAACGATTTTAAACTAATGAGAATAGCTTGTAAGAACTGTTCTTTCTCTAGCTCTATTTGGATTACTCTATTCCACTTCGTCGCATACTGTAGCATCTCCCTCAGCACAGTAGGAGCAGGGAAGATATGTACTTGATTATAGAATGAGTCAGCTGGCACATCTTTATACAACAGTACTTTTAGGCTGATATCCTTCGCTGTAGAGGTAGTTGCGTGTTGCTGTCCTGAAGGTATCCATACTACGTGATACTGAGGGACTAGATAGATACAGTTATCTACGTGAAGGTACTGATAGCCCTGTTCTACATAGGTGAGCTGATATCGCTGATGAGCGTGCTGATACTCATCGTGCACGAAGTTGTCTTCATACCATACATACGCCTGTACCTCATTAGTATCATCATAT
The DNA here is from genome assembly GCF_032073645.1 of Myroides sp. Lineage (NCBI taxonomy): Bacteria > Pseudomonadati > Bacteroidota > Flavobacteriia > Flavobacteriales > Flavobacteriaceae > Myroides > Myroides sp. The sequence continues at coordinate 28,107 of NZ_DAMANB010000015.1, read as the reverse complement.
ACTCCTAAGAGTTTCTCGGTCAATCCACATTTGATATTGGCGTTTTGCATATATTTTTTGACAAATATAATATAAACTGCAAGCATACCTTTGTGATTATACTTAAAATAAATAATATGAAAACATTATATACTGCACTAATCACTTGTGCACTACTCTTCACAACATCACAAATCATGGCAAAAGATACCTTAACCAAAATATTAGTACTTATCCATTCTGATACGGGAGGTACGTATAAAATGGCGCAAGAAATCGCTAAAGGAATAGAAAACAATCCTCACACAGAGGCGACTATAAAACTAGTACAACCTTCAGAAAACGCACTGTTACATGATCTACAGATAGCTACTCCTGAGGAGCTACCGACTTATGATGGCATCGTATGGGGGGCTCCTGTATATTTTGGCAATATCAGTACTCCGATGAGTGCCTTTTTTGCGAAGACAGTAGATCTATGGACTACTCATGCTCTAGAAGGAATGCCTACGGCGGTATTTATGTCTGCTAGTAGTGGAGCAGGGAAGGAGCTAGCCTTACAGTCGTTCTGGAACAGTCTAGCAGTACATGGGATGATACTCGTATCGAATGGCATCAGAGCTACGGAGAAGCTAGATAATAGCATCCCTCAAGGCAATAGTGTACTAGGTACAAGTAGTCTTGCTTCAAACAAAACGGTGCAACGTCCTAGCGAAAGTGAACTGCTGATCGCTTATACGCAAGGTCAAAACTTCGCCAAAGTTGCCAAAGCCTTAAAAGGAACTTTTCAGAAGAAAGAGGAAAGTACACCTAAACAAGTAGTCACTGATGTAGAAACTACGCTTAAACAAAAGAACATCATACTACCTGTAGCACCAAATCCTGTGGGGAACTACACGCCTTACTCACGCAGTGGAAATCTAGTATTCATCAATCAGGTAGCCTTAAAGGATGGTAAAATATTGTATCCTGGTAAGGTAGGGGTAGATGTTACAGAAGAACAAGCAAAGCAAGCGACTGAACAGACAATGTTGAATGTAATCGCAGTGCTTAAACTAGCAGTGAATGGTGACCTCAACAGAGTAAAGAAAACAGTACAACTAACAGGTATATTCAACACGACTCCTGACTACTCTCAGCACGCTAATCTAATGAATGTGGCATCAGATCTATCTGTAGCAATATTTGGAGAAAAAGGTAAACATGCTAGAGGTACTCTAGGTGCTACTTCTGTACCTGTCAACTCTGCGGTAGAGATACAAGCTATCTTCGAGATAGAGTAATCAAAAAAGGTGTTTGAATACTGTTATTTCGTCTTATAGATAATCCCTAACTTGTCATTTCTAACATGCTAATAGGTTAGACATGCAGTATCCATCTTATTCATTTACAACAGATAGAGAAAACTCAATCTATGAGTTTACAAGCATAGGCAAAAACCAAGCAATCAAAAAATTAATTATCTTTACACCTGTCGAAGGTGAGTATAAAGTTTATAACTTAAGCTTTGGAGATAGAACCAATTACGATGGTGATTTATTGCGTATAAACGATAGAATTGTCAGTAATAATGGTGATATGAATAAAGTATTGGCTACTATATTTAGAGCTGTACTCAAATTTACGGAAGGCAAAGATTTTTATAAAATATACTTTACTGGTAGTACTCCTTCACGCACACGATTATACAGAATGGCTGTATCTAATAACTATGCTGAACTATCTAAACATTTCAGTATATACGGATTTGATATGGAAGGAAAAGTAGTGTTCTTTGCAAAGAATACAAACTATCAAGGTTTCTTAATCACACCAAATACAAACAGTATAAAATAAGGCATTATGAAAAAAAAGATTGATTCAAACGAAGTAAAGACTGATACTAAACCTAAAATTATTACTATTAATAACAACCTAAGAGTCATTGACGAATCAGGTAAAATAGAATATGCAAATAATCTATTTGCACAGCTAAGAGCTTCAGGGGAATTAGACATTTTCGAAGAAAGAGAAAGAATACGAAAAGAAGAATACGAAAAGGCACAAAAGGAATCTTAATATTCCTTCAACAATAACTAAGGACTTTTAGTTCTCACTATTTTGCCTAATAATACTTCTGATCACTAACGAATCTACTATCTATCTTCTCTGGATATACACAGTCTTTGAATACTGTTATTTCGTCTTATAGATAATCCCTAACTTGTCATTTCTAACACGCTAATAGGTTAGATATGCAGTATCCATCTTATTCACTTACAGCTTTTAACAGGAATTACAGTTATGAATTTACAAGTATCTCTGATACTCAAGTAATCGAAAAAATAATTAACTTTACACTATTAGATATAGAAGACGAATTATATAATCTAAGTTTTGGAGATAAGAACAAAGACCTAGTAAATAGTAATGCTATAGATGACAAAGTCGTTAGTAATAATGGTGATATGGTTAAGATATTAGCTACACTATTTCAAGCAATTTTACTATTCACGCAAGACAAAGAAGTTTATAAAATAGTCTTTAGAGGTAGTACCCCTTCACGAACACGATTATACAGAATAGCTATATCAAATAACTATGAGGAACTGTCTAAATATTTTAATATCTATGGATTTGATATAGAAGGAAAGTTAATATTCTTTGCTAAGAATAAAGAATATCAAGGCTTTCTAATCACACCTAATATGAACAGTATAAAGTAATGCATTATGAAAAAAGAAATTGATTTTAATAAAAACGAAGAACCTATCTTACATAAAGTTACATACTCTGATAGAGAAGAGGTTATTATTGATAATACAGGGAAGCTAGAAGGTACAATTGCTTTAATCAATGAACTAAAAGCTTCTGGAGAATGGCAACGTTTTAATGAAATGTTAGAAAGAAATAGAGCAGAAAAAAAAGCACAAGAATAGTTATTCAATAACTTACTACTGATAATAAAAAACAAGACTGTTATAAAATAAAAAAGCACGTAATCTAGAGACTACGTGCTTTTGTTCTTTTTACATTATAGTATTTACTTGTTTAGGCACAAGTAATCTTGTTCACTCTATTCTGGTGTCTTCCACCTTCGAAAGCTGTGTTTAAGAAAGTCTCTACCATCGCTACAGCTTGCTCTATAGAAGTATAACGAGCAGGTATACTGATCACATTAGCATCATTGTGCAGTCTTGCTAACTCAGCAATCTCTTTTGTCCAACAAAGGGCACAACGCACACCTTGATGTTTATTAGCAGTCATAGCTATACCGTTTCCGCTTCCACAGATTACGATACCAAAATCAACTTTACCTTCTTCTACATCTGTAGCTACTTTATGTCCAAAATCTGGATAGTCAACAGACGAAAAATCATCTGTCCCATAGTTAGTTACTGTAAATCCTTTTTCTTCTAGATACTTAACGATAGCCTTTTTGTATTCAGGTCCCGCGTGATCATTTCCGATTGCTATTTTCATTGTGTGTTGTGTTGAATAATTTTGTACAAAGTTAAGAATAAATCTTTTCTACAGCCCTAATTCTTCCACTGCTATTTGTCTCATCTCTACTTTTCTTACCTTACCTGATATGGTCATTGGGAATTCCGATACGAACTTCCAATACTTCGGTATTCTGAAGTGGGCTATCTTCTCGGTACAGAAGCCTTTTAATTCTTCACCTGTCAAGGTTATTCCAGGTTTTAAGATTACCCAAGCCATAATCTCTTCTCCATATTTCTCATCTGGAACCCCGATAACCTGCACATCTGCAATAGAGGGATGAGTGTATAAGAAGTCTTCTATCCACTTCGGAGATATATTCTCCCCTCCACGAATAATAAGGTCTTTAATACGTCCTGTAATCGAAATATACCCTTGATCATCCATAGTAGCCAAGTCTCCTGTATGCATCCATCTATTCTCATCTAATACCTCAGAGGTCAATGTGCGGTTATTCCAATATTTCAACATCACTGAATACCCACGTGTACACAGTTCGCCTGCTTCTCCTCTAGGAACTATTCTACCTGTTTCTGGATCTATAATTTTGATTTCTAGGTGGTCTTGTACAGTTCCTACTGTCGTGGTCTGTTTGACAATATCAATACCGATATGTGTTTGGGTAGATACAGGTGAAGTCTCTGTCATACCATAACAGATACTCACTTCCTCCATATTCATCTCTGTCTTCACGCGACGCATCATTTGCTCAGGACACAATGAGCCAGCCATCACTCCCGTTCTCAAAGAGGTAAGGTCATACTCTTTAAAGTTAGGCAACTGTAGTTCTGCAATAAACATAGTAGGCACTCCATATAAGGAAGTACACTTCTCGTCTTGTACTACCTGAAGGGTCTTAGCAGGGTCAAATCCGTCATTTGGAATCACGATCGTAGCTCCATGAGAAGTACAACACAGATTGCCTATAACCATACCGAAACAGTGATAAAAAGGCACAGGAATACAGACTCTATCTGTAGTAGTGTACTTTAAACGCTTACCAATAAAATAACCGTTGTTTAGGATATTGTGATGTGTAAGGGTTACTCCCTTAGGGAAACCTGTAGTCCCTGAAGTATATTGTATATTAACAGCTTCTCCGAACTGTACAGAGTCTTCTATGATGGCTAGTTCTCCATCTGTTATCTGATCGCTATCTGATAAGAAAGTATCCCATTCTTCTCCTAAGAAAACAACTTCTTTTAACGAAGGACAATCTTCAAAAATCAAGGAGATAATCTTTCGGTAATCACTACTTTTAAAACTTGGAGCAGATACAATAAGGGATATTTCAGATTGATTAACCGCAAACTCGATCTCATGTGCTCGATAAGCAGGGTTAATATTAACTAATATCACGCCTATACGAGCCGTAGCATACTGCATAAGCACCCACTCATAACAGTTGGGCGCCCATATCCCTACGCGATCTCCTTTCTGTATATTATGCGCTAATAATGATTTTGCAACTTGAGTCGTCAAGTTATAGAACTCTTGATACGTTGCTCTGAATCCTTGATGAACACTGACTAATGCCTCATTTTTGGGGTATTGATCTGTTATCTTTTTTAGATTCTGTCCTATGGTTTCTCCTAACAATGGTGTATCAGATGCACCATGCACATAAGAAATAGTATTCATAAATATAGTTTTTTGTTGGTTTTTCTAAAGTACGAAATTTTAAATACAATTCGGTTTATATAATTAATTGCTATAAAGAATCTTAGCTATACTAGATAAAAGGCATCATTATCCTCAAAAAATTATTCTACTCTCTAACTCCCTTCTTTTAGTCAAACAAACAAGTAATTAATACCATAAATAGAGATATAGCAAGAATAACTAACAGATTATAAATCAGTAACTTTATAGTACCTCTATATGTATAATTAAAACAGCTGAATATGAGACAACTTAGATTAATATCAATACTATGCACAGTCTTCTGTTCTATAAGTATATATGCACAAATAGACTACGGTACTTACAAATATGCGGATACGAATAAACCCATAAATGGGAAGCTAAAATGCTTCTATGCTAACAACCAATTAGCGGAAGAAGCAACCTTAGTCAATGGTAAAAAAGAAGGTATGAATAAAAGCTACTACGATAATGGAAAGCTAAAAAAGGAATGTACCTACAAAGACAGCAAACTAAGCGGAGCTTTTAAAGAATACTATGCTAATGGGAAACTAACCTATTCTGTAACTTATGCTAATGGAGATAGAGAAGGCTTAGCTCAGTCTTACTCAGAAAATGGAATGCTAGAAGATGAGTACAATTATAAAAACGGAGTACTTAATGGTATCTCTAAAGATTACTTAGATGGTAAACTTCTTCAGAAATCTACCTATATCCAGAATAAACTCGATGGAGAATTCTTCTATTATCACCCTAATGGCAAAGTAAAGATTAAAACACTTTATAAAAAGGATAAAAAGGAAGGACCTGAGAAGATATATGCTCCTGCAGGAACCTTGCTAGAAGACAATTATTATCTAAATGGCAAGAGGAGTGGTTTAAGAAAGGTGACAGATACTAAAGGTAATCCTGTCAAAGAAATGAACTATATCAACGGTCTGCTAGATGGGGAGTACAAACAATATGTTGCTGCTGATCTATACATCAGAAGAACTTTCCAAAATGGGTATGAAGTAGGTAGGTCGACTCTACACAATGGGAAAGGTAAGCTAATAGATCAATCTGATATTATTTATAAGAAGGTATATGAACCTCTAGTTATAAAAGCAATGCAAACCTTTAATCCTGATGAAGATGAAGAATAAAGCTATATTTCTAATTTTATCATTATTACTTACTTGCTCAATAACAACTGTATATGGACAAGAAGAAGCTGTATTATATCAACTAGACGGCAAGCCGCTAAATGGCAAAATACAACGATACAATGACTATGATATAAAAGTAGAAGATGTTACTTATGAAGAAGGAATGCGTACTGGAATCAGAAAAACTTACTATCGCAATGGAGTGCTTTTTTCTGAAGGTAAATATGTACTAGGCAAGCTAGAAGGAGAATACAGAACCTATTATGAGAATGGTAAAACAAAGGGAATCTATTCCTATCAAGAGGGAGTAAAAGAGGGAATAAGTAAGTTCTATAATGATGATGGCAAGCTAGAATATGAGGCATTCTTCAGAAACGATAAGAAAGAATTGCACCATCGCTTTTATGACAATGGTAAAATAAAATATACAACAACATACGTAGAGGGCATTATTACCCAAGAAGATAAGTTTACAACTAGAGGAAAACTTGACCAAAGAAGTTACTATAAAAATGGAAAAGTAATCAAAATAGACTATTACGAAAATGGGAAGTTCTCACATGGGTTAAACTTTGACTAATCCACTTTTACACTACGTTAAAAGAATAAATTGTAAAGCAAGAATAGGATATTGAGGTACCTTATTCTTGCTTTTTGTATTATTTTATCCCTCTTTTTAGGGAGTTTTTGGAAAATAAACTAGAACATTATAAATTTGCAGAATCAAACGTACTTCAAGAAATGAAAGTACAGTGTACTGATCAACGATAAAATATAAGTATTAAATAACTCTACCTTCCTTTCTCTAAAAGAGTTATTTCTCGACCTATTTCTTCAAAAACTTAGCTACAAAAGAAGAAATACTATCGCTGATTAAAACAATCAAATTAAAATATTACTAAAAAATAGGAGAAAACAGTTAGTAATTCGTACATTTAAGGATAATTACCAACCCTATTTTAGGTAAACATAATGAATTAGAAAATGGCAAAAAAAATTAAACATAAAAAGAGTAAAGCATTTGACTTTGCTCCAAAAATATTAAAATTCTTATCAAAGAATACGACTAAAACGTATAACTATAAACAGATCGCTGCTCAATTAGAAATAAACGATACTCAAGGTAGAAATGAGATTATCAAAGAGCTTAAACACCTTATCTCAAAAGGAAAAATAGAAGAGATCGAAACTGGTAAATACAAATTCATTCCTAAAGCAAACTATGTAGAAGGTTATATCGATATGACTTCTCGTAAGACTGCTTATCTAGTAGTAGAAGGAGTAGAGGAGGATGTGTTTATCCCAACAAATAACCTAAACAAGGCTTTAGATGGTGACTTCGTTAAAGCATATATCTACAACAAACGAAAAGGTAAAAAACCAGAAGGAGAAGTAGTAGAAATCTTAGAAAGACACAAAAAACAATTTGTGGGAGTTATCGAGATTCAAAAAAACTTTGCTTTCGTATCTACTGCAGATGCTAAAATGTACACAGATATATTCGTTCCTAAAGAAAAAGTAGGAGAGGCACGTGATGGGGATGTAGTCGTGGTAGAAATAGAAGATTGGCCAGAGAAAGCAGATAGCCCATTCGGTAAAGTGATGAAAGTACTTGGTAAACAAGGAGAACACAATACTGAAATACACGCTATTTTAGCTGAATATGGATTAACAGCAGAATTCCCTAAAGAAGTAGATGAATATGCTAATCACTTAGATACTTCTATCACTGAAGAGGAAATAGCGAAGCGTAGAGATATGCGTGATATTCTTACGTTCACGATTGACCCTAAAGATGCAAAAGACTTCGATGATGCCTTATCATTCCGTCAGTTAGAAAATGGATTCTACGAAATAGGTATTCACATCGCTGACGTATCTCACTATGTAAAAGAAGGAACTATCCTAGATGAAGAGGCTTATAACAGAGCTACTTCTGTATATCTAGTGGATAGAACTGTACCTATGCTACCTGAGGTGTTATCTAACTTTGCTTGTTCGTTAAGACCTAATGAAGATAAATATACTTTCTCTGCTGTATTTGAATTAGACGATAAAGCAGAAATCAGAAACAAATGGTTTGGTCGTACTGTAACGCATTCTGACCAACGTATGGCTTACGAAGAAGCTCAGTATATCATTGACTCTAAAGACAGAGTTATTCCTGCTGATATCTCGCTTACAGGAGAAGATCAAGAAGTAAGTGAAGAAGTAGCTGATGCAGTATTAAAGCTAAATGAATTAGCAATGATCATGCGTAAGAACCGTATGTCAGATGGTGCTATTTCTTTTGATAAAGTAGAGGTTAAGTTTAACCTAAACGAAGCAGCTGAGCCAGTAGGTGTATTCTTCAAACAATCAAAAGAAGCTAATCATTTGATTGAGGAATTCATGTTATTAGCGAATAGAAAAGTATCTGAGTTTATTGGTAAACAAAAGAAAACATTCGTATACCGTATACACGACGAACCAGATCAAGAGAAGTTATTTGGTCTACAGACTGTGATTGCACGCTTTGGACATAATATTAACTTCAAGTCTAAGTCTAGTATCTCTAAGTCTATCAACAAACTTCTAAAAGATGTAGAAGGTAAAAAAGAACAAAACTTAGTAGATACTCTAGCGATTAGATGTATGAGTAAAGCGAGTTATTCTACGAACAATATCGGGCACTATGGATTAGCGTTTGATTACTATTCTCACTTTACTTCACCTATTCGTCGTTATCCTGACGTAATGGCTCATAGATTATTACAACACTATTTAGACCATGGTGATAACGTAAATCCGGAGTTATATGAAGTAAAATGTTCTCACTGTTCTTCTAGAGAGAACCTAGCGGCCAATGCAGAAAGAGATAGTATCAAATACATGCAAGTGAAATATATGCAAGATCAGCAAGGTACAGAGTTCTTGGGTGTTATCTCAGGTGTTACAGAATGGGGTATCTATGTAGAGATAGTAGATAACAAGTGTGAAGGTATGGTGCGTATTAGAGAAATAAAAGAAGACTATTACGTATTCGAAGAGAAACAATATGCATTAGTAGGACAAGCAACGAAAAAGATGCTTCAGCTAGGTGATGAGGTTATCGTTACTGTTAAGAATGCAGATCTTGTAAAAAAACAATTAGATTTCAACTATATTAAAAAGGTAAACTAAGATGAAAAAAATCGTTTTATTCATTGCCGTAATGGCAAGTACAATTTCTTTTGCACAAAAAACGAAATCAATAGGAGACTTTTCAAAAGTTAATGTTTTTGATCAAATTGCAGTAACTTTAGTTCCTGGAGAAGAAGGTAAAATAGAAATTGAAGGAGATAAAGAAGACTATGTAAACGTAGTAAACAAGAACGGAGTTCTAAAAATAAAGATGAACTTCATTAATAGTTTTCAAGGAGATGATATCAAAGTAAAACTATACTACAACAAGCTATCTGAAGTAGTAGCAGGCGAAGGGGCTAGCATAAAAGGAGAAACTCCTATCAAAGCAACTACACTAATTATAAATGCGAAGACTGGTGGAATGATTAATCTAAATATAGATGTAGACAAAGCAATTGTTAAGTCAAGTGCGGGTTCAGTTATTACACTAAAAGGAAAAGCAAATGTACAAGATGTACTGAATAGTTCTGGTGCTAAAGTAAAGAGTCAAGACTTAGAAACAAATCAAACTATCGTTACTGTAAATGCTGGTGGTATTGCAGAAGTAAGAGCTACTGAACTCGTAGAAGCAAAGGTGAGAGCAGGTGGGGAAATCAGAGTTCATGGAACCCCTAAAACAATTAGTGAAAAGAATGTTCTAGGTGGAGTAATTAAAAAAGTAGATTAGTAATAATACGTTTTTATACAAAAAAATGTATCTTGCAAAAGATTATGAATAAATGCCAATTCTAGAATTGGCATTTTTTAATTATATAAGATGTTTGATGATTTATTAACAGGTGTCACTCTTGGATTCTTTCTGAGTTTTATGATCGGACCTGTTTTTTTTATTCTTATTGAGACAAGTATTACAAGAGGGTTTAAGGCAGCTATAGCCTTCGATATAGGTGTTATATTAGCTGATGCGGTATTCTTCGCTATAGCGTTCTTTAGTAGCTTTAAATTAATCAATGCGATAAAGGATGACCCTGCACTATTCCTCTTTGGGGGAATGATTATGCTTACTTATGGGATTATCTCTTTTATCAAACTAAAAAAGGTACAAGTACAAACCTTACAAATAGCCCCACCTAATCTAAGACGAGAATACTTAAACTTATTTGCAAAAGGGTTCCTACTTAATTTTATCAATGTAGGAGTACTCGGTTTTTGGTTAGGGATTATTATAACATTAGGCCCGCAGATGGATATGAATCCTAATAAGATGTTTACCTTCTTTGGGTTCACTATTCTAGCGTACTTCGTTACAGATCTTTTCAAAATATTCTTAGCAAAGAAACTACGCGAAAAGCTCACAGCAACCAATATCTTAAAGATAAAAAAAATAAGCAGTATCGTTATTATGGTATTCGGGCTAGTCATTATGATTAAAGGAATACTTCCAAAATCTGCAGATAATCATATTAATCTCCCTCTCCCTAATCTAGAGAGTAAGAGATAAAGCAAAGGGCTTAGTGAATTACTAATCCCTTTGTTTTTATAATAAGATATAACGTTAACTATAATGCATAAAAAAAGGATAGTGAAATCACTATCCTTTAGTTGAGGCTTCGAGCGGATTCGAACCGCTGTAGACGGTTTTGCAGACCGCTTCCTAGCCACTCGGACACGAAGCCTTGTCCTTGAATTGGATTGCAAACTTACTAAATATTTTGATATTTCAAAACCAATTAATGTACTTTTTTACAACAATTCAAGACGATATTATCTAACTCCTTGCATTTCAACAGTTACATATTCTACATCACCACCTACAGGAGGGTTTATTTTAGAGACTAATACTGTTATTTCTTCTACCATTCTTATTTCTAGGATTACTCTGTCGATGATTCGTTGTGCTACATGCTCTAATAACTTAGATCGAATAGCCATCTCTTCCTTCACGATTGTATTTAAGTGAACGTAGTCTATAGAATGTTTCAAATCATCTGTAGAAGCAGCCATCGTAAAATCTCCTTTCGCAATTAAATCTACTCGGTAATCCGAACCTATTTTTGCCTCTTCATCCATACATCCATGAAAAGAAAACGTTCTAATATTGTTTAATCTAATTATTCCCATAACACATTTGTTTGTTTAATAATGGCTAAAAGTACAAATTATTTGCCTCCTATAATTCATAATATGCTAAAAGACTATCAGCTTTTGATTAGTTTTTTGATACCTTTGTAGTTATAATAATTATTTCCATGTCAACAAAAGAGAAATCATTAAACTTTATTGAGCAAATCATTGAAGAAGATATCAAGAATGGTTTGCCAACAGAAAAACTTCATTTCCGTTTTCCGCCTGAGCCTAATGGTTATTTGCATTTAGGTCACGCGAGTTCTATTTGTTTAAACTTTGGATTAGGTCTTAAATACAATGCGCCTGTGAACTTGCGCTTTGATGATACCAATCCTTCTAAAGAAGAACAGGAGTTTGTTGACGCAATCAAGCAAGACGTAGAGTGGCTAGGGTACAAATGGGCAAATGAAGTTTATGCATCTGACTATTTCCAACAGCTATACGACTGGGCTGTCCAAATGATTAAGGACGGTAAAGCTTATGTTGATAGCCAAACTTCAGAAGAAATGGCTCAGCAAAAAGGTACTCCATCTACAGTAGGTGTAGATAGTCCATATAGAAATAGATCTGTAGAAGAGAACCTTGATTTATTCGAGAGAATGAAGAATGGCGAATTTGAAGAAGGAACTCATATTTTACGTGCTAAGATAGACATGGCACATACGAATATGCTTATGCGTGATCCTATCATGTATAGAATCATGAAAAAAGCACACCACAGAACGAATAATGACTGGTGTATATACCCTATGTATGACTGGGCTCACGGAGAGAGTGATTACTTAGAGAGCATCTCACATTCATTCTGTACATTAGAGTTCTTACCTCATAGAGAGTTATATGATTGGTTCTTAGATCAAGTGGTAGATGAGAATAATATCAGACCTAAACAACGCGAATTCGCTAGAAGAAACTTATCACATACAGTAGTAAGTAAGCGTAAGCTAGCTCGTCTAGTAAGCGAAGGACACGTGACAGGATGGGATGACCCACGTATGTCTACGATATCAGGACTGAGAAGAAGAGGATACACAGCAGCTTCTATTAGAAACTACGCTGATACGATAGGTATCGCTAAGCGTGATAACCTTATCGATGTATCTCTATTAGAATTCTGCATTAGAGAAGACCTTAATAAGATAGCTCCTCGTGTGATGGCAGTATTAGATCCTGTAAAACTAGTAATCACTAACTATCCAGAAGGACAAGAAGAGTGGCTAGATGCAGAGAATAACCCTGAAGAAGAAGTAATGACTTTCCGTAAAGTTCCTTTCTCTAAAGAGCTTTATATCGAAAGAGAAGACTTCAAAGAAGAAGCGAATAGCAAATTCTTTAGATTGACTTTAGGAAAAGAAGTACGCCTTAAAAATGCTTATATCATCAAAGGTGAAAGCGTAGTAAAAGACGAGAATGGCAACATCACTGAGATACACGCTACTTATGATGCTGACAGTAGAAGTGGTAGTGGATCTGAAGCGAGCAAGCGAAAAGTAAAAGGAACTATACACTGGGTATCTGTACCTCATGCAGTAGAAGCAGAAGTGCGTATCTATGACCGTCTATTCGTAGATGAGAACCCTGATGGTAATAAAGAGGTAGACTTCTTAGATTTTATCAATCCTAACTCATTAGAGGTAGTGAAAGGATATCTAGAACCAAGTCTAAGTACAGCGGTAGAAGGAGATAAATTCCAATTCCAACGTTTAGGCTATTTCTGTGTAGATAAAAACAGTACTCCAGAAGCGCTAGTATTCAATAAAACCGTAGGTTTAAGAGATACTTGGGCAAAAGTAGAACAAAAGTAATACTTCTATAAAAATTACACAAAAGCAGTGTTTTAACTAAAAATTAACGGTTAAAACACTGCTTTTTTTATACCTTAGAGTATTAATCATTTTAAAAATTAAAAGCTATGTCAAATCATTTAGGAAATACAACTATCGCAGTATTAGCTGGAGTAGTAGTAGGAGCAGGTCTAGGAATATTATTTGCACCTGACGAAGGAAAAAAAACACGTAAAAAAATCAAAAAAACATTTAATGAGTCAAAAGATGATTTAAGTGATAAAATTGATGAATTAAAAAAACAAGTACGTCAAACTGTAGCAAAAAAGAAACAAGATTTCGAAGCTGGATTTGATGAATTTTTAGCTCATACAGAAGACAAAAAAGATGACGTTATCGCTGCTTTAGAAAAAAAATTAGCAGAGTTAAAGTCTAAAGGAAACAGTATAGCTGAAAACGCTAAGAAGTAATCAAGTAGTATATAAGAAATGGCATTTAAGGATATAAAAGAGAATCTAGACGACATTAAGACTAACTCTGAAGAGTTTATCAATACAAGTTTAGATTACTATCGCTTATGGGGGTTTAAAATTACAGCCAAAGCTGGGAGCAAGTTTATGACTTTACTTCTAGTATGTCTGTTTGTTATGATGTCTCTACTTTTCTTATCTTTATTTGCAGCTTATGCTTTAGCAGCTTGTCTTGAGAGTACAGCTCTAGGTTTTTTAATAGTAGCAGCATTCTATATGCTGATAGCTGTATTAGCTTATCTATTTAGAAAACCTCTAGTAGAAAAACCATTTCTTAGAAAGTTATCTGAGATAATATTTAACGATTAAAACTGGTACGATGAGAAAGTCTTATTCTTCTTTTGAAGAAATCAAATATGATCTAGAAGTTCTAAAACTGAAAAAAGATATACACTATCACAAAGTCTTTAGAGCAGTAGATAATATAAAAACAGAATTATCACCTGACAGAGTCGTTAGAAATACATTAGGCTCAGTTACATCTTATGTAAAAGGTTCGAGTAATATTCAAGCGTTTTTAATAACAACTGCTTTAAAATACTTCTTTAAGAATAGAACTAAAAACAAATAGTTTTTTAATAAGAAAGGGCTCCATCTAGATGGAGCCCTTTTTGTATTTATTCATCTTCTAAGCCATCTTCATAGCTTGATGAGTAATCATTATATTCTTTAGAAGAAAAGTCCTCAGAACGCTTAGAAACACCTTCCATAGTACTCATTTCTTTTATCTTGCTACTAGCTGCAAATGAAGCTACCATATTCGTAAGCATATCGCTCGCTGCTGATGGAGCATTTGGTAATAGGATCAAGTTAGAACGGCTATCTGCACCTACAGACTGTAACGTATCATAGTGCTGTGTAACCACGATTAGCGCAGAAGCTTCTTGTGAGTTAATACCTACTTTATTTAATACATCCACACTCTCTACTAGTCCTTGTGCGATCTCTCTACGTTGATCAGCGATACCCTGTCCTTGTAAGCGCTTAGATTCAGCCTCAGCTTTTGCTTTTGCTACGATACGGATTCTACTTGCTTCTGCTTCATATTCAGCAGCTACTTTCTCTCTATCCGCCGCATTAATACGGTTCATCGCATTTTTTACCTGGATATCAGGATCGATATCCGTGATTAGTGTATTGATGATATCATATCCGTATGTTGTCATCGCTTCATTTAATTCGCGTTTCACCGCGATAGCGATATTATCTTTTCGCTCGAACACATCATCTAAGATCAACTTAGGTACTTCTGCACGCACTACGTCGAATACATACGAAGTAATCTGATCATGAGGATATTCTAGCTTGTAGAATGCATCTTCTACTCTATCTTGGATAACCTTAAACTGAATAGAAACTTTTAGTTTAACGAATACGTTATCTTTCGTTTTAGTCTCGATTAATACATCTAATTGTTGGATACGAAGATTTACCACTCCTGCCTTTCTATCCACAAAAGGTATCTTAATTTGTAATCCAGAATGTCTAATACTATTAAATCTTCCGAATCGTTCAATGATCACAGCTGACTGCTGCTTCACCGTAAAAAAGCCAAGAAGTAATAGTATAATTACCGCTCCGACTATAAAGTACATTGGTGTCATAGTGCAATTTTTATGAATTATTCTGTTAAAATAAATATTTATATCCTTATTTAAAAGAATAATTCATTATTTATTACTTTGTCAGTATAATATTAGCAAAAAGCAGGTTCAATTGACTATCTTCTATATACTCTATTTCTGGAAATAAAGGGATAAGATACTCTTTTACAGCCTTAGCCGGAACTGCTAGTACGAGAGCCTTCTCTGACTTTTTTAATAAGATCATGGGTATCACACTACCATTCTCTAGTGTAAAGCTCAGTTCGCCTAATCTGTGATTCCATTTGAAGTTGGTTTTGCTCACTTGACAACCCTGTACATAGTGATCGAAGTTACCTGTAAAGTCTTTTTGAAGGACTAATAGATCTTTGTTACAGCTAGGTGTATGAGGATAAGGAGAGCTAAATACTGCCTGTCCTATAATGGGTTTTACCTCTATCTGCTGAGGTGTCCATTCCCCAATTAAGTGCTTTTGAACAAATTTTATCCATTCACTCTCAGCATTAGATCCTCCATTGTCATCACTAGAACATCCATTAAATAATAAACCTGTGAATAGAAATAAAATAATATAACCAACCTTTTTCATAGCATTACGTTTTAATACACACCTAAATTTAGACATTTATATCCAAAATATCATAGAATATGTAATAATAAAAAAAGAGGCCTGAACGATGTTCAGACCTCTTCTATATCTTATTTATTCGCTTCTACAGCGATAGCTATTCTCTCTATAGTCTCCTCTTTACCGATCATCTCGATGATGTCAAATAAGTCTGGGCCCTTCACAGCACCTACTAGACTAAGGCGAAGTGGTTGCATCACTTTCCCCATTCCGATGCCTTGCTCATTGATCCAATCCTTCACGATAGACTCTATATTCTTCGCTTCGAATGTCTCGATACCTTTTATTACTTCAGACACTTGTGTCATAATATCAGATGTATCCTCTTTCCAATTCTTTAATGCCTTAGCATCGTATTCTGTTGGTTTTACAAAGAAGAAATCACTCAACTCATAGAAATCAGCTACGAATGTTGCTCTCTCTTTGATTAATCCTACTACTTTCTCTACATAAGCATCTGTCGCTTCGATACTGTTATCTTTTAAGATTACTTGGTATGCCTTAGCTAAGTCAGCATCGCTCTGTAGTTTCAGATAGTGTTGATTAAACCATTTGTTCTTCTCTGGGTCAAACTTAGCACCTGCCTTGTGTACACGTGTTAAATCGAACTTCTCTACTAACTCTTCTAAAGAGAAAATCTCTTGATCTGTACCGTCATTCCATCCTAATAAAGCAAGGAAGTTCACCACTGTCTCAGGGTAGAATCCTCTCTCTCTATATCCAGAAGATTTCTCTCCAGATGTAGGATCTTGCCAATCTAATGGGAACACAGGGAATCCTAGTTTATCTCCATCACGCTTAGATAACTTACCGTTACCTACTGGCTTAAGGATCAGAGGAAGGTGAGCGAACTCAGGAGCTTCCCATCCGAATGCTTTGTATAACAACTCGTGTAGTGGAAGAGAAGGTAACCACTCTTCACCTCTAATCACGTGTGATGTCTCCATTAGATGGTCATCCACGATATTAGCTAAGTGATATGTCGGCATTCCGTCACTTTTATACAACACTTTATCATCTAATAAGCTCGTTTCGAACTTGATATCACCTCTGATAATATCTTTTAGATGTAAAGTCTCACCTACAGGAATCTTAAAGCGGATAACATAAGCCTCACCATTAGCTATCTTAGTATCCACTTCTTCTTTACTTAATTTAAGAGAAGTGCTCAGCTGCTCTCTATTCGTATGATTATATATAAATGTCTTTCCTTCAGCTTCAGCTACTTTTCTTAATTCGTCTAATTCTTCAGCAGTATCAAAAGCGTAGTATGCCCATCCACTCTCGATTAGTTGATCAGCATATTGTTTGTACAATTCCTTGCGTTCACTCTGTCTATAAGGTCCGAACTTTTCATTCTTACCGATAGTCTCATCAGGTGAAATCCCTAACCATTCTAAAGCTTCTAATATATAAGCCTCAGCTCCTGGTACAAAACGATTTTGGTCAGTATCCTCTATTCTGATATAGAATACCCCATTGTGCTTTTTAGCGAATAAATAATTGAATAATGCGGTTCTTACGCCACCAATGTGTAATGGTCCTGTTGGACTTGGTGCAAAACGCACGCGAACTTGCTTAGCCATTTTGTTTAAAATTTTTTACAAAGATAAATACTAAGGCCATTTATCTACTGATATTTAATATAATATTTTACTACTCTATCTATTTCTAAATAGATCAAACGCGTTTATCAATAAATGTAATAGGTTTACGACTCATTGGATTAAACACGATAGGTTGCAGTGTATCAAATGCTTCAAAGACTACTTTAGGCGCTACACGTAGTTTAGCTCTAAAGGTATCTTTGATATTCTTAGAGAATTCTTGACTCGTATCTTCAGTCACAATGCGAATTACTATCTCATCTGTCCCAATATCATTAGTAGATACCTCGATCAGGTGTAACTTAATCTGTGGAAAAGAATTAAGCAAATCAACTATTGCAGGTGGATATAATGTTGTCCCCTTGTATTTTAACATATGTCTCTTGCGTCCTTCTACAGGTCCTAAGCGATAAGTATGTCTACCACAACGACAAGGAGATACATGTTTACGCACCATGTCACCTGTCTTAAAACGGATTAAAGGCAGCGCCTCAACCCCCAATGTAGTCACCGTCAACTCTCCTAATTCTCCATCTGTTACTAAATGATTCTCGTCATCTAATACTTCAGTGATAATCAACTCCGGATTCATATGTCCTCCTTGTGTAAACTCACATTCTGTAAATGCCGCTCCCATCTCTGTAGAAGCATATGTTGAATATAATTTAATATCCCACTTCTCTGTGATTCGCTGAGCCAGAACAGAAGGTGTCAAATCATCCTTACGAAGCGCTTCTCCAATACAGATTACGCCTTTTACACTACTGTTATTATAGTCTATGTCATTCTTCTCGGCATAGTCTATCAACTTCAATAAAAATGAAGGAACAGCTATTAGATACTTTGGTTGATATTGTAAGATAGAGTCCCATTGCAACTGTGGTATTCCAGCACCTACACGAATAACACCTGCACCCAACTTTCTCAACCCTAAGAAATAAGCCAAACCGGCCATAAATCGTCTATCTATGGTAGTCATTAGTTGTACCACATCCCCCTGTTGTACCCCAGCACATTTGAAGGATTGATACTCATTCTCTGCTAATCGCTCCAAGTCACCATCGGTCAACCCAAATGTAACAGGGTCTCCCAATGTTCCCGAAGTAGTGGCATAATCAATAATAGAAGTTTTAGGTACACAGAAGAAAGCATCATTCTGTCTCTGCAAATCATCTTTAGTTGTCAAAGGTAATTGCTGTAAATCTTCTATTGTTTTAATAGTAGCTATATCAATACCTTTCTCTTTAAACAAAGTTTTATAGAAAGGAGAGTATTCATTGACATAAGCTAAGACTTCTTGTAGCCTTTGCTCTTGATATTTCAGAATATCTTCTTTAGGTTGATAATCTATACGAGAACTTTCCATTACTTATTTCTTATTTTCTTTAAATACTTCTTTATTTTCTGTTCGGCAGGTAAGGTTGTCACTTCTTTAGTCAGCGCTGTATTAAACTCTTCACGAGCTAAAGAATACTGCTTCTTTTGCATATAATACAATGCTGTACGGTAATAGACTAACCAATACTCAGGATTCAACGCCTGATACGTTTTAATGTATTCCTCTGAGACTTTTTCCTTATCCTTTATCACTTGCTGAAAGACTTGGTCTTCTACTCTAAAGCGTTCATAATCTTTAAACGCATTACTATCGATAAACTTGTCTTTGGCTATCGTTAAACTATCAACCCCTAAATGATAACCTCTATTTTCTTTACTAAAAATCTCATTCAAATCATACGCAACGAACTCTCCTAGTTGATAAGGATTAGAAGATATCCATACGAGTCTTTTCTCAGGTTGAAAGACAATACCATGGTGTGCTAAGAGTTGATTCAATGCCTTCTCATTTCCATATCCTATTTCCTTTCCATTTAGTCCTTTTGTATCTCTGAGTATCTCTACCATCTTCTGAGGAGTCAACACCTCAGCATTATGTACATACTCATTGACCTTATCCCATCTGTATTGCGAGTGACTCTTCTCAATTTGTTTGGTATTTCGCTTATCCTTTTTAAAGGCGTCACTCTGGAAGTGATTCGAGCAGATTAATGCACTGCTATTCACTACGTCATATACCCCAAAGTTCTTAGGTGCTATCTCTATCAATATTGCCTTTCTATCTGCCGCACTTCCCACCATGATAGACTCAGATACAAATACTTTCTTTGTCTTAGCAATGGCGATCGCTTGTTCTATATTATCAGCATATTGTAATATTTCACGAGCTACTACAGAGATAGGTGTTTTTGCCTTCAGTGGGATAGAAGACTTTCCAGCATTTAGTGTTACAGTAAGTCCCTTTTCATTCATTCCTGATACCACACCTGTCATACCTCCCCATGTCACAGACATAAACGCATTTCCTTTATCAGGTTGTATAAAAGCAATAATCTTATTCTCTGCAAAATCATCTCCTACATAAAAGTCAAAGTTTCTCCCTATCAACAAACCACCGTCAGCAGAGTTCTCATCCCATACTGCAAGCGATGTACAACCTACTAAAGCAAGATCCTGAAAAGCATGTCCAATATCATGTGCTCCGTGAAGATAAAGATTGCGCTGGTAAGCTGGTCCTAAGAAGTCAAATCGAGTAGTAGCATACTTACTTAGCCCGTATATTTCAGCTTTGTTTTCATTCGGGATATATTGATACAAGTCTCTATTGTAATATTTCAATAGCTTGATCAACATCCTCTGTTTAAATCCAGGTGGTACAAACTCCTCTACTTTTGAGAAGAAGATTGTTTCTTGCTTTTGATACAAATCCTTTGTTAGAGCTCCTGTATTTAATCCAATTTGATAAGGATCACCACTAACATACAATTCCCATAATTGTTGTTTATTCTTACTTAAAAAGCCTTTATCAGTTATGCGAATACTATCCTGTATGATACTAACTTCTGGCGTAGCGGCATCCCATCCTTCTAGAATAGGAACATCTTTCAATCCTTTCTTTACACCACAACTTCCTAGTAAAGCACATATGATTAGAGTCCCAATATATCTATACCAATGCTTCATCATCTCTATACTTATTGAGTTTCGTTAGCAAAGAATCTTTATCTACCATCTCTAGACAAGTTACAAATGCACCTATAGTCACTCCCATTACTCCGTGCATACGCACATTCTGCCCTGAGAAGAATAAGTTGCCTATCTTCGATCTCGGAGAGATAAATGTCTTCATAGGGCTATTAGCATCCTTGATAAATCCGTACATATTTCCTCGTTCTGACCCTATAAAATCTCTATAAGTCAAGGGCGAAGAGGAATGAACACTCTTTATAGCCCCGCAGATACCAGGATATTTAGACTCTAACTTAGCTAATAGAAGTTGCTCTTTTTCTCGTTTGAAATCCTCATAGCTATTTCCTCTAGTTCCTAGATTCTTAATAGTCGATACATTGTATGTCTCTCCCCATTGTTTGACTTCCTCGAAATCCATATAGGTCATCACTGTCATACTATCTGCCCATTCTTGTGCAGGAGAAGTACAGTTCATAGAAGCTACTAACAAATTAGGCCATCTACCTTCAGCTTTTTGATGTGTATCCCATACATCATCTATACTGTTATAATAGTATATGTTGCTATTCTGATAAGGATAGCACTCTTTTTTAAATACAATATAAAGTGAGAATACCGAAGGTACCTCCTCTAGACTCATAATACGCTTTACAAATGGTTTAGAAAACCTCTCTGCACCCACCATGCGTATCGTGTGTTTCAAGTTAATATTAGAGACGAACTGATCTGCTGCATACTGCATTCCATCTGCCGTTTTACACAAAGCTATTTGTTGGTTGTCAAAAACAAAACTTACAACTTCTTTATTCTTGTAGATCTCTCCTCCATAGTTCTTCAGCACTTTAATAAGCGCTCTACTGATTTGACTTCCTCCATTCACACATCTCCAAGCGCTCTGTATGTAAGAATTGACTGTCAAGGCATGTACATACAGTGGCGTTTTCTCCTTATCTGCTACGTATAAAAAGTTAGAACCTATAAGCACTGCTTTTAACTTTTCATTACTTGTTATTTCATCTAAGAAATCGATCAACTTAATACTTACGATATTCTCGTCATATCCTTTCCCTCCTTCGAGGTAATACATCGGGAAGCGGTGACAGATATCATTGATAGTATCACAATACTTGCGCAGTGCCTCTTCTTCTTCAGGGAAGAACACAAGTAATTGTTGCACAAAGTTTTCATACCCTTGGGCATGTGGATAGTCAATATTTTCATCTTCAAAGGAGATAAAGTCATATCCATTCTCATCTAAGCGATATAGTTTCAACTTATCCATAATCTCTAGATAAGAGAAATACTTATACAGATTCTCACCGACATCTAAACCTCCGATATAGTGTACCCCTGTATCGAACACAGACTTATCACGAGCGAACGTCTGTAGGTTACCTCCATACTGTGTGTTCTTCTCCAGTACGCAGACTTTCTTTCCTTCTTTTGCTAATATTACAGCAGAAGCTAATCCCCCCAGACCGCTTCCTATCACAACTACATCATACTTCTTCTCCATAACTTTTATTCTCTTAGATACACACTGATATATTCATTCTGTACAGATAATTTGAAACTTCTATCAGGTACATACTCCTTTACTTTTCTATGTAACACTACTATCTTATGGATAGTAGTAGGTACTTCACTACTTACTATTGTAGATACTAACAGCGTATTGACACTACCATCTATTTCAAATACATCAGTTATATATTCTACCGTTCTACACTTTGTTACATAATTGGTTTGTGCTACGCTACGCTTGTAATCATCTTGAATATAAGCATACACTTTGCGCTTGCTCTGTTGTAAAGTTAACAAGAAATTAATCTGTCCATAGTCCTCTCCCACATGCAATATCTTCTCTTTGTCAGACAAGTGATTATCCAATTCATAATAGTCCTCTGCATAATGCTTAAAATCATCTTTCACCTCTTTCAATATACTGCCTTCTTTATAGAAATATCCTAAGAACAATTTACGTCTAAAGTAATTCTTATCCTCTAGTTGTCTTCTAATAGCTCTAAACTGTTCTTTGTAGAATTTACTTATCTTCTTTGTTCGCTCTGAGTAATCCTCACCATACGATCTATCTTCATAAGTAATGCGTTCTCCTACTGTAGTAATAATGTGCCCTCCATATATGATATAATCTCTCTTTCCATTAACCTCAGCATTCCCATGTATATACATAGGTATAATATCTAACTTCAAGGTCTCTGCTAAGAAGAAAGCTCCTTTGTGGAAGCGCTGTACATCATTGGTCAATGAGCGTGTTCCTTCAGGAAATATCATCAACGAGAATCCTTGTTTCACACGTTCCTCTAAGTGCTCTACACTATTATCTACACTATTATCTACCCCATTAGATACAGGATAGAACCCAGCCATCTGTACCGCTCTACCAAAGATAGGTGACTTATACACCCAGTCATTCACTAGATAGACTATATTTGAGTTAACCATTCCTATCGTCAATGAATCTAAGAATGACGTATGATTAGCTATAATAACTGCTGGCTTCTTGAAGTCTTCTTTTTGCTTATTGATAATCCCTTTTTTCACAAATGGGTTTAAGTATAATACAGAAGCCATATACAAAGACATTCCCTTGCCAAACAACCTCAACTTAACTACTTTTCGCATAGGCAATATGAACATCAATATCCTTGCAATAAAAGAGTACAATACACCACATACCCCAAAATAGGTAAATGATACAATACTAAACAATACTAAACGCAACGTAATAGGTGACTTTCCTTTCTGCTGTCTATTTGTAAAACAGAAGCGATATAAACGAGGATATAATACAAATGCCGAAATAGCCGATACAGACAATCCTATCAAAGACACTACAGAGATAGAACGCAAGGCTGGATGCTTAGCAAATATCAGTGTACCTATAGCTAATAGTGTTGTCAATACAGCCAAGATAATAGACGAACGATACATCACACTCTCATTCTTACCCGTTGTATATTCTTTCTGTAGGGCACTGGTCATAAATATAGTGAAGTCCACTCCCTGACCGAATATCAAGGTACACACGATCGAACTAAAGATATTAAACTCTATGTGAAACAGTCCCATCAGACCTGTAGTAATAAATCCGGTAATAATGATCGGTACCATACTCACTAGTACCATCTCTATACGTCTAAAGAAAAACCATAGAATCAACAATACAGCAATCAAAGAATAATTGACCAAACTCGTAAAGTCTTTCACCAGATTACTCAAGAAAGTCTCATTAATAGCCTTCCTATCAATCACCAAATACTCTTCTGGCCCTTTTAACTCATCGACAAATGCAACTCTATTGTTTTCTTGTACTTTGACCAACGTATTAATTGTATAGAATCCATCCTTCTCTATGAAGAACTCATCCATAATCTGAGGATTCAACTTTGTATATTCTTGAATTGGAATAACACCAAAGCTCGTATCTAATAAATCATAGAACCCCTCATACGTACTTTCCATAAAGTCATATCGCTGTCCTTCTCTGATCAGTGTATGCTTTATACTTGATATATTTTGCTTTGCCCAGAATGTGTCCCAAAGCTTAATCTTCTGCTCTTGTTGACTCTTAGATAATACAATATTGCCTAGTGAACTATACTGCAAGATATGTCCATCTGCTTTCTCACTCTTTAAGTGCTGAGCTAGTCGTGCATTATCTTCTACCACATCATCTACAGATTCTCCATAGCACGTTATATACAAGGATTTACTATTGCTATCTAAGGTACTATTGAGCTTTTCTTCTGCTTGTTTTAATTCTTCTGGAAAGTAGTTCATCGAAGACAAATCCTTATCGAAAGTAGTCTTGTCAAAAGTAAAACAACTTACTACAATCGCTAAAAGACATAGTCCAAACAACCACTTACTCTTATCAAAGGGAAACTTAGCTACTTTATCTATTAGTGTATTCGACTTGCCTACCAAATCTTTCTCAGACGGTTTATACAGATGAGGTATGAATAGCAAGGAGAATAGACCTGCTGCCATCACTGTAATAGACGCAAATATTCCCAAGTCTTTTAAGGCTTCTGAATGCACAAATACTAGACATAAAAAAGCAATGGCTGTCGTAGCACAACTCATTATGATAGGTCTAGTGATCTCTCTATACACTTCTTTTATATCTCCACTATGCTTGTAGTGTGTCATAATATGCAGGGCGTAGTCTATCGTAATTCCTATCAATATAGCCCCTACACTCAACGATATAGCAGATATAGAATCCTTGATAAAATACAAGACAAACAAGGCTACTAATGCAGCACATATAGTCGGGATAAACAGTATGACTGGAATAAATAGTTTGCGATAAAAGGCTACTAATAGAACCATGAGCACTGTCACAGATATAGCTACGGTCTTCTGTATATCACTCTTGATCTGCTTAGCATTAGCTACAGCTACAAAAGAAGCTCCGAAATAATCTACACTTACTTTATCAGCATACGTTCCATTCAAGCTCTCTTTTACCTCTTCTAAATAGTTGATAAAAATAGTATTGTGCTCCGTCTCTGTACCGTCATATACAGGATCGATGAACAAGAGTAGCTTATCCTCATCTTTGTTCATGATATACCCATCCACAAGGTGGAAGTCATCACCGATATTGAGTTGTTGCAGCTTCTGTAGTGCCATAAAGCCTATCCCCATTGGGTCTCGCTGTATGAACTGCTTCGCTACCATTCCCGTAGGAGAGATTAGTGTCTTATAGTTGGCTTCTACGACTTGCTTTAAACTATCATTATTCAGTTTGACAGCTATTTTTTCATAGTCACTTTCTTCTAAAAACAGGGGCAAGTGTGCATAGACAAAGTTAATTGCTTCATTGATATTCTCATCATCTACCTTGCCTTGTATAGACTTGACATATTCGTTCTTCACCGCTAGAGAATCTAAGAACTGATCAGCTAACGTCACTAAGTCTTCTGTAGTTCCCTCTTGTTGTTTCTCTATGATAACTGATATCTTATCTGAGAAACGCAGCTGACTAAGTACTTTCGAAGTAATGCTTGTCTTTTCATTCTTTGGTAATATACGAGTGATATCCTCTTCAAACTTAATATTTAAAGCCCCATAAGCTGTTAATACCACAAAAAGTAAGGATAGTATAAAGAACATTACTTTCTTCTTCTCTCCCCATTTATAAATATGATAAAATACACTTGACATTACTTCCTTTTTTTATTGAATACAGATAATAATACATAACTCACTGTTCCGAACAGTACACTCATTACACTTGCTAGGACGATACTTCCCACTAGATACTGTACTAAGTGTGCAGACATAGAGGTTATAGAATACTCATCTAAGATAATATCTTTCGTCCCATGTGGAACCAAATAATATCCTAGCTGCAAAGATGCAAATACGATAATAGGTATCATCGGTGGTATACTCACATTCGAAAACGTAAATGCCAACACTTTATTCAACCTGAATGTGATAGCTAAAAAAATAGATAAGAACGACTGTAGTCCCCACAGTGGCGCTATACCGATAAATACCCCTAGTCCTATAGATATCGCTTTGACCCTATTCGAATCATCACTTCCTAGTATATCTTCTCTCAAAAAATCTTTAAACCTTTTTTTTTTGAAACGTCTAAAAAAATTCCTTGGGATAATATAGACCAACAGTAAGGTTACCAAAACTGTATTCAGTATACTAATACGCGTAAAGTCCTTAAATGGTCTAAAGTGAGATACCCGCTCAGACTCATCATAGAGTACTTGTACAGGTACATTGCGCACAGCTACATCATTCCATGCTGCTCGCACAATAACCTCTATTTCGAATTCAAATTTATTTGTGTAATATTTCTTTGCCAAAGACTGCAAAGGATATAAGCGATACCCTGATTGAGTATCTGTCAAAGTAATACCCGTCTCAAACCAAAACCAAAAGTTAGAAAATCGGTTGCCAAAGCTACTCTTCTTCGGTACACCCTCTTGCTCCATATTGCGAGAACCAATAAGCAATAGTTTCTTCTCTTCACTCTCCATCAACGCCTGGACAAACACAGGAATATCACTCGGATAATGTTGTCCATCACTATCTATTGTGATAGCATATTGATACCCTTGGCGTATAGCTTCTCTAAACCCAACAGTCAGTGCATTTCCTTTCCCCTTATTCTCTGGTAAATGAATAGTATGCAACTCTCTGTTATAATCTGCTAAAATAGCTGAGGTATCATCTGTAGAGCCATCGTTAATGACAATTATCTTATTCGTATAAGACAATACTCCATCGATAACACGCCGTAAAGTCTTGTGGTTATTATAAGTGGGAATCAAGACACAAATGCCCAATTCGCCTATGGTATTATGTATGTTAGGTAAGGTAAGGTCTTCTTTCATTTATTCATCTTCCATTACAGAAGTTTATTTCTGTCATCAGTAGTAAATGCTTTTGATTGTTTCGCATAACTACTAATCCATTTCTTTACATCAGCAGACTGATTGCTATAGTTCTCTAGTATTACCAGTTTATCTTCTTGTATATTCGCTTTATACTTCACGATATTCGGTACGTGTTCTTGTATAATGAGCCTGATTAATCTTATTTCTACATCCTTTGGCTTACTAGCTACTGCTCCATCTAGCAGTGCAGCCCCCTGTACGATTAGCGCTTTTTTATTCTTAATACCTTTCTCGAATTTAGCTTTCGTGATTAGCGCACTTCCTTTGTAAGCATTGCCCAAATCTGTGTTATCTAATTTTAGAGTCTGATTATAGAACGCTTCTGCTAGTTCTACAGACTCTCCCGCGTGTTCAAAACGTTCTCTGATACTAGTCGTCGAAGTCTGAAACAGCATCATTGCACTAATGAAAATAACAGTTAAGAATTTCATATCTATTTCTTGCTATAAGTACTACTCATTTTTAAAGCGATAGTACCTACAAAGTCGATAGTACTCTTCACCTTTACGATTTCGTCTACCTCATCTACCTGTAGCGAAAACGTTAGTTCATTACACTTCTCAGGATTAATCAAGGCCATAAACTTCACATTGATTACCTGTTCCATAAAAAGTTCACACTTCGAGATTGATTCAGACAATTCTTTAATGATCTGCATCATACATATACCAGGCATTACAGGATTATTTGGAAAATGTCCTTTAAATACATCATGCGTGGTATTTAATCGTACTAAGGCAGTATATTGATTCGCTGTAGTCTCTTCTAAATTAACTACTTCATAAAAATTGTCGATAAGCATAAATACCTATATTATTTCTTAAAAAAACTTTAATGCAAAACTAATTAAAAAAAACATACTGTTATTTAAACGCCATTTAACTTCTTCACAAAAAAAACAGAAGTTCTAGCATTTATTTTCTTATTTAATCTATGAAGTCATCTTGACTTTTTAGTTTTCTGAAATTTCTTTAGTCCTATAACAATAA
>NZ_DAMANB010000014.1:91110-110198 GCF_032073645.1 Myroides sp. | reverse complement strand
TTAATACTTTATTGTCTGATGATTAATAATACCTATAGACTTTCAGAAAAAAAAGTGGCACATCGCTGTACCACTCTATATATCTTTTAAACTATATGCTTACATAAAGAATGTAATCAAATAATATACTACCATTGCTATAATAGCTGATACAGGTATAGTTAATATCCAAGCCCATAATAGGTTAATAGTCACTCCCCATCTAACAGCAGAGATACGTTTAGTAACTCCTACCCCGATGATAGAACCTGTGATCGTATGCGTAGTCGATACTGGGATACCTAAATGCTCAGTCACATATAACGCAACAGCACCAGCTGTCTCAGCAGCCACCCCTTCTAATGGAGTTACTTTAGTAATCTTAGATCCCATAGTCTTCACGATCTTCCATCCTCCTGATAAAGTACCTAGACCAATGAATATAAATGATGCTAACGGAACCCACCACCAGTGCTCTACGAATACTTTAAATGTATCTACTCCATCCACTAGATAAGCTTCATCCATATCTATATTAACATGATAGAAGATAACAGCTGCACCGATAATACCCATTACTTTCTGAGCATCGTTACCACCATGTCCTAAAGAGAACATTGCAGATGACACTAACTGCAAACGTTTAAACCATGTATCACATTTATGAGAATTACCATTTCTACAAATCCACATAATACCCACCGTTATAAAATAGGCTAATATCATACCTAAAAACGGAGCTCCGAAGATAAATAAGAAAATTGGAATTACTTTAGAATATACAATAACATCCTCTCCTCCAGGTGCAAAACCACCTGCATGAGCTACTGCTGCTCCAATAAATCCTCCAATTAAAGTATGCGAAGAAGAAGAAGGAATACCCAACTTCCAAGTCAATAAGTTCCAAATAATAGCAGCTACTAATCCAGCGAATATCACCTCTAAACTAATAAAGTTTTCATTCACTGACTTGGCTATCGTATTACCAATTTTAAACTCTCCAATAATATAAAGAGAGATAAAATAAGCAGCAAAGTTAAATGCTGCTGCCCATAATACAGCTTGGAATGGTGTCAACACCTTTGTAGTCACAATGGTCGCAATAGAGTTTGCTGCATCGTGAAAACCGTTAATATAATCAAACCCTAATGCTAAGACGATAATGATCATCAGCATAATACCAGCTTGATTAGTAAACATTCCTAAGAAAAAATCCATAAATAATGTTTCTGATTAATTAAGCGTATTTTACTGTAATTGTCTCAAGTACATTAGCAACGTCTTTACAACTATCTGTTGCTGTTTCTAGAGCCATCATTACCTCTTTATATTTAATAATCTCAATAGCATTGCTTTCATTCTCAAAGATGTCCGCAACAGCTTTATCAAATACTTTATCTGCTTTACGCTCTAAACGAGAGATATTTTTACTGATTTCTGCTAATGCTGTAAAATTTTTATTGTCTTTTAAGATTAAAAGCCCCTTAGCCACTTCACTACAAGCTTCTAAATTAGCCTCAGTTAATTTGCGCAAAGGTTTTGTTACTTTATCGATTTGATATAATCTCATACGAGATGCAGCATCCGATAAGTGATCCGCTATATCATCTACAGCTGTAATCAAATTGTGGATATCCTCACGGTCAAAAGGTGTGATGAAGTTTTTTCCAAGTTCTACACGTGTAGTTTGAGCGATTGCTTCTATCTCTTGTTTTAATACTTCTACATTCTTTAATAACTGATCTCTTTCTTTAGCTGGAGCATTTACTGCTTCGTTTAAAGTTTCTGAAATTTTCTTAATCTTACCTGCTGCCTTTTCAAATAATGGATAAAACACTTTATCCTTAGGCACTAAAAACTGAAAAATATTGTTTAATGACATCTTATAAATGATAATAATCGGGCGCAAAAGTAAACCTTTTAAGTTAGCTCAATGTTTCCTTAACGTTAATTTTTACGACTTTATTAATACTATTACTTTACGATAAAAACATAACTATCTGAATTACAAATATAAACCTATTTCCCTATATTAATTTAATGTTATGTAATAAAAGTACACTTTCCCCCTTATATTCTTATTTAGCGACGACAATTACCCTCATTAATTATAATTCATCACACCCTCACTTCTTTTTATCTCATTATTCACCATTCCTGATATATAATTTTAAAAGAAGACAATACTATAACCTCATTACCTAACTCACTTTTATCCCTCTTCATTTCATTATTATATCTTACTCATCAATCTACAGAACTACACTTTTATAAATCACCAAATTATACACATTTATCAACTATTCTCCTGAATCTAAACCTCCTTTTACTTCAACAACTGTCATTATAAATATTAATAAAATGAACAAAAGAAAATAGGTATCATGCTAAAAATCGCATCTCCTCATTTTTGGATAGTCAAAATTCTAGTATATTTTGTATTTTAGCGAAAACGATCAAGGATTAGTACACTATTTACTCTCTAAATATAACTTATACTAAACCACAGACAACAGTGAATCAACCCAACAAACTATGGATATAAACTTCAATAAAAACGAAGACCACAATAAGCTTTTGCTTTCTGATTTAAAAAGAAAATTAGTAAAAGTAAAACAAGGTGGTGGCGAAAAAAGAATAGCTAAACTACACGAGCAAGGCAAAATGACTGCTAGAGAACGTATCGACTATTTACTAGATGATAAGACCAATAGTATAGAGATCGGTGCCTTCGCAGGAGACGGGATGTATGAAGAGCATGGAGGATGTCCTTCTGGAGGTGTAGTGGTTAAAATAGGTTATGTAAAAGGAAAACAGTGTATCGTAGTAGCAAATGACGCTACTGTAAAAGCAGGTGCTTGGTTCCCGATTACAGGAAAAAAGAATCTAAGAGCCCAAGAAATAGCAATAGAAAATAAACTACCTATCATCTACCTAGTAGACAGTGCAGGTGTTTATCTACCTCTACAAGACGAAATCTTCCCTGATAAAGAACACTTCGGACGTATATTCAGAAATAATGCTGTCATGAGCAGTATGGGTATCACACAGATAGCTGCTGTCATGGGTAGCTGTGTAGCCGGTGGTGCTTACCTTCCTATTATGAGTGATGAAGCACTTATCGTAGACAAGACAGGAAGTATCTTCTTAGCAGGTAGTTATTTAGTAAAAGCAGCTATCGGAGAGAGCATTGACAACGAAACTTTAGGTGGAGCAACTACGCACTGCGAAATATCAGGTGTAACTGATTATAAAGCTAAAGATGACAAAGATGCCCTTGACACAATCAAAAATATCATTGATAAAATAGGAGACTTTGACAAAGCAGGATATAACCGTATCAAAGCTGCCAAACCTACTTTAGCTCAAGAAGACATCTATGGTATCTTACCAAAGGCTCGTAATGAGCAGTACGATATGATGGAGATTATCAAACGTCTAGTAGATAACTCAGAATTCGAAGAGTACAAAGAAGGGTACGGACAATCGATCATCACAGGATACGCTCGTATCGATGGATGGGCTGTAGGTATCGTAGCGAACCAACGCAAAGTAGTAAAAACTAAAAAAGGCGAAATGCAATTCGGAGGAGTGATATACTCTGACTCTGCAGATAAAGCTACTCGTTTTATAGCGAACTGTAATCAAAAGAAAATACCACTAGTATTCTTACAAGATGTAACAGGATTTATGGTAGGGTCTAAGTCTGAGCACGGAGGTATTATTAAAGATGGTGCTAAGATGGTTAATGCTGTATCTAACTCTGTAGTACCTAAATTCACTGTAGTAGTAGGAAACTCTTATGGAGCAGGTAACTATGCGATGTGTGGTAAGGCTTATGACCCTAGACTTATCTTTGCATGGCCTAGTGCTGAGCTTGCTGTAATGGGAGGTGCTCAGGCAGCAAAAGTATTATTACAAATAGAAGCTTCATCTCTTAAAGCAAAAGGGGAAGAACTAACTAAAGAACAAGAAGAAGAATTATTCAATAAAATTAAAGCGAGATACGACAATCAAGTTTCGCCTTATTACGCAGCAGCTCGTCTATGGACAGATGCTATTATCGATCCATTAGATACGCGTAAGTGGATCTCTATGGGTATTGAAGCTGCAAATCACGCTCCTATCGAAAAACCGTTTAACTTAGGAGTTATTCAAGTATAATAAAAACCTTAAAAGGGCTTTCAATGTATTTGAAAGCCCTTTTTATTATTTGAGAGTTTCTCCTTTTCATTATGGAAGCTCTGTTCTATAAGTTGTATCGTGTATGCTAAACTTACCTTTTATTGATACACCTGTTTTAGTCTTTGCCTCTAACCAACATTGAGTAAACCAAAATTCAAGTATTCGTTCTTGTTGCTCAGATAGAGTTTGCATTAACTCGTCATACATTTCTTCTCCATCTTCAGTCTCTGTCCATGATTCTTCTAAATCGTGTAAAGAAAAGTACAATTCTCTTGGAAACAAATTATCACTTAAGTTCTCTGGAATACCCATTGATATACTTGAAATAACTTGCTCTGCCTTATCCTCTGCCCAAACTACAATATCAAGTGTTTCATAGTCATATTCAAAATAAAATGTATCTACATCTCTAACAGTACATGGATCAACTAAAGGTATATATTCCCTTACAAATAAACTACATAAACTATCTATCATAGTAGGTCTTACTACTTCTAATCTATCTTTTAACCCTTTAGTGTAGTAAGCGATATACGTACTTATATTCATGATAAGTGTTAACTATTTATTGCTGATAAACTATAAAGATAATTTCTTTTGTCCAATTTAGTGTGATTTTCAATTTAAACACATTGTTTCCTATCTATTTTAATTCACATACATAATATAAAGCAGTGAAGTCACAGAGATAAATATCCACAGTCCTACTCCTTCTAATAGAGGTTTAAATCCTACAGATTTCACGGTGCGATAAGATAAAGATGTACCGATTAAGAATAAGGTCAAGGTCAATGCTGCTTTAGAAGCTTCTACGATATATGGTCCGATAGACTGTACTGCTGGGATATAAGAGTTCGCTAGCATTGCTAATACGAATAACCCGATAAAGTAAGGCAACTTCACTTTACCTCCTTTATTGTTAAAGAATACCATAGATAAGAATGCTACAGGGATCACCCATAATGCACGAGCTAGCTTCACAGTAGTAGCTACTTCTAGAGCTTGGTCACCATACTTAGCCGCAGCTCCTACTACCGAACTCGTATCGTGTATCGCAATAGCAGACCATAGCCCGAAATCTACTTGACTTAATCCTAAGGCATGTCCTATAGGCGGAAATATAATTAAAGCTACAGAGTTTAAGATAAACACGATTCCTAAAGCTACTGATATCTGCTTCTCATCTGCTTTAATAACAGGAGAAACCGCAGCGATAGCACTACCTCCACAGATTGCAGTACCTGAAGAAACCAAATACGATATTTTTTTGTCTATTTTCAACACTTTTCCTAATAAGAATCCTAGTGCTAGAGTCAAAAAGATAGAGAAGATAGTAAGTATAAAACCATCCTTACCTGCAGATATTGCGCTATACACATTCATACCAAAACCAAGCCCTATCACAGCTACTTTTAACAATAGCCCTGTTGCCTTCTTAGTCTGTTTTGCATACGGGTTCTCAAATAGCTGTGCATATACTATCCCTATCACTAGTGCTACTGCGGATGAAATAAATGGAAATAAACTAAGCAAAGCGAGTCCTACTAGAAGCACTTTACCTATTGTCTCACGAGTGTTATTTTCTGTTGTCATTTGTATCATTATTTACAGATACAAATTTCCTTCATACACTAAGGAAAAGAAAATACATAATTGTTATAACCTATAACTTTAAGTTATGATTCTGTACAAAGCGAATGAACAGTTCTACCAAAGCGCTTTCTTGTCCTTGACGCTGTATTAAAGAGAAAGTTCTACTGATATCTAATCCCTCTATATCTACAATGCTCAACTCATTATACCTCAACTCTTTTAGAATAGCGTGTACGGATAAGAATGCAACACTATCTGAGTGCATTAAATACATCTTAATACTCTCTGTACTAGAGAAGTTCATTTCATTAGTCAAATCACTTAAAGTTATACCGATCTCTTTAAGTGTAGTATCCACGACATCTAGTGTCCCTGACCCCGTTTCTCTTAATAAAAAAGACAACTCCTTTAGCTCTTGAGGTTTAATACTTCCTCTTTTGGCTAATTCATTATTGCTACTACACACCAAGACGATTTCGTCTTTGATAAAGTCAATATACTTTATCTGAGGATTTTTAGAATACCCTTCTACTAGACCTACATCTATTGTTTTGTTCAGCAGAAGATTCTCGATAGCATTCGTATTATCAGATACTACGTCTAGATGCAGATCATTTACCTTCTTTCTAAACTCTGCTAATAAGGGAGGT
Source organism: Myroides sp. (assembly GCF_032073645.1). NCBI lineage: Bacteria > Pseudomonadati > Bacteroidota > Flavobacteriia > Flavobacteriales > Flavobacteriaceae > Myroides > Myroides sp. The sequence goes on along the minus strand of NZ_DAMANB010000014.1, from coordinate 103,791 downwards.
AATACATACTGTGATATAGTAGTACTCGCTCCTACTCTAAGGCTTCCGTCCATTTTAGCATTCAGTGCGTGTATATCGAACTCAAGATTGCGATAGATAGAGAATATCTCTTCTGCATACGTATAGAGTAGTTCACCTGCTTCTGTCAAGTGTATCTTCATCCCGTCACGTACAAAAAGTTTAGTCTGATAGCTAGCCTCTATCTCTTGGATATGCTTCGTCACAGCAGGCTGAGAAATCAACAATTCCTTAGAAGCCTTCGTGAAGCTCCCTCTCTTCGCTACTGTATAAAACACCTTTAATCTAAAGTCAAACATATCATCTCTTTTTTATCATAGAAGTAATTCTCTCTTAACATCTCCTCTTTCCCTAAACAACAAAATTAATGAATTAATATGGGTATTTTATACTATTTACACAGAGATAAAATCTGACTTATACCTATATTTGACTGTCCTTTTTAGACAAAGTCAATCCATAAAACTAAAAAACAAACTCAATGAAACGAATAGGAATACTAGGTGGTACAGCATACCCTTCTACAGCGTTATACTACACGCTATTAAACAAAATGGCAAATGAAAAATGGGGTGGATATCACTCATGCCCTATCCTCTTATACAGTATAGATTATCACAATATCAAAACTAGATATGCTAATCAATGGGATGAAGTACCTAATATCTTAAAACACGAAATCGAAATCCTACTATCGCTACAACCAGATTGTTTCTTGATAGCAAACAACACCTTACACAAAGCTTATGATGAGATCAAACAGGAAATACTAACTAATATTCCAATCTCACACAGTATAGAACTGACCAAAAAACATATACTAACGCATAATATGAAGAAAGTAATTCTGCTAGGTACACCCTTCATGATGGAAGATGATTATTTTAAATCTCCTTTACAGCAAGCAGGGATAGAAGTAATCATTCCTAACACTGAAGAAATAGCCCAAATAGGTCAATTCCAATCTATACTCGCTACAGGAGCCATCACAGAAGAGATGCGTTCATTCTTTATGACATTAATAGAAAATTATTCCTCTGTAGAAGGAGTGATTCTGGGTTGTACAGAATTGCCTTTAGTATTTAATTCACTTGATATTAAAATACCTATTATAGACACTATGGTATTACAGTGTGAAGACGCTTTTAGTAAGATATCCTAATCCGTAATCTTACAGATAATATTTCTTCATTAGACAAATCTTTAACTAAGCAGTAAGCAGGACTTATCACCTTTATGGATGAGTATATTGAGTTCTGTTTTACTGCTTATTTTCTATAAATAGAATACCTCTTCTAATCCCCATCGGAGATAATTTCTTAAATATTATCTACTCAACTCATCCCTCGTTATAATGACTCTTTTTCATAGACATATTCACTCGTATGTACTATACCCTTCTTTATTTTAGCATGTACATTATTAGAAGGAGAATACATGGAGAATAGAAGAAGCATTGTTCGACAAACATCTTCTCTGCTCCACTATGTATGGGGGTATTCTCCATGAATTGTCGAGGGATTCTAGTCAAGTGCCCTATTTTACTGGGGTTAAGGCAATATCCATATTGGCTAAAAAAAAGTCGAAAACAAATAACAACGTAAATATCAGCACTTTACAATAAAACCTATTTAAAAAAAGTATCTATGTTTTTTTAAAATAATCCCCTAAATAGACTTATATCCTCCTGATTTAGAAAAAAAACAGATTTTAAAAGTTTATTTTCCTTGATTTAAAGACAAAAAAAGACTTGAAAACAAAAAAAGGATTCCTTTATTTCTTCATAAGCAAAGAATACGGATCATCACATAGATGAAAAAAAAGACTTCATCTTACTCTTTAAAAGAATTATATAACAACTCCTTAAAATCGTATAACAACGATAATGACACACTATCCTACATTTGTAATATAAATTATTAAACAAAAAAGAAATGGCAACAGTATATCAAATTAAAGGAATGGGATGCAGTAGTTGTGTCGGAAAGATTCAAGAAGAACTAAAAAAGTACCCTAATATAGAAGCTACAGTCACTCTAGATACACATAGTATAGAGGTTAAAACTCCTGAAGTGACGAAAGAAGAAGTACAAAAGATATTAACTTCTGCTGGAAAGTATGAGATACTTTAATAAAAATAAGGCTGTCCTTTTTGAACAGCCTTATCTTTTTAAGTATCGTTATATTATTTCTTAGAACGTAGCACCTAAAAACACACCTACTACAGGATATACTTCTGAGCACTTCGCATCATAATCATTAAAGTGTCCTACACCTAACTGTACTTTATAATACATTGGTCCTACTAACTTGCGTTTTATTCCCCAATGTACTTCACTTACTAGAACACTATTTAAGGAATTCATATATTCTTCACTATCTGTACCAAAACTATACTTAGCTTGAAACCCTACATAATTACCTGAATTATTGTCTAAAGTACGATTCTTCTCTATTCTCTTATTCTTATTATAATACCAATCTAGTCCCCCTCTCAGATAAGGAATTGGCTTCTTAAAGGTAAATACAACTGACATACTATTATTCCATACATCATAACCTGCGCCTATCCCCATACCCGTCTGAACGAATATATTCTCACCTATCAAAAAATCTCTTCCTGCATCTACTCCTAAAAAACTAGTCTGTATATAGAATCTACTCTTGTACTCATTTTCTTTCTGCGCAGTCATCAACAATGGCAGTAATAACATTAACAAAACAATTAGTTTCTTCATTTTTTTATATATTTTCATCTAATATATTTACTAACAAAAAAGTAAGAAACATAATCTTTGTTTACTTTTAGAAATACTGCTCTAATATTTGAACAACTTCATTATTATTATACACTGTTTGGTAGTGAGTATGTTCTTCTCCTGCTAATCGATGAATTCTCTCTTTTATCTTATCCATACGTTGTATTAATTGTGGGATAAAATAAGCTACACTTCCCGATGGTATATCAGCCATACGCATATAATACTTAAGCATAATGATAGAAGCTTCTATCGGCATACAGTGATATTCTTCATAAGGAGTATAATCCATATCTATCAGATTATAACGCTTAAAGAATCGATTAAACAATTCTGTATTTAAAGTGATATAACGCGTATAATAATCTGTCAACTGTGGATGCTCACGCATAGCTTCTTCTATATCGACATTATCGTATAAGTGATACTTCCACAGTATCGTCCCATCTGTATACATCGACTGAGGAAGAGCTAAGAGCTTCTCTAAAATCTCTAATTGCATTGGGATTTTATAGCCTATTGGCTTATTCTGTGTAGCATATTCCTTTAATTCTAAAAAGTACTCATGCTCTTGGATAGTGCTTAATAAAGGATGGTCAAAGAACTCTTCCATATCAAATGCTCCATACATAATCGCTTTTCTCAGAGTATCTAATGCATGTTCTTGTTTTCCTTCTATACAATACATCAGTATCACATATTTATAACTATCTGCTTCTATCCATAAATAAGGTTCTACTAGACTATAGATCTTCCAAAACGGAATTAACTCTTCCTTGTCCTTCTTATCCTCATATTTCTGAACAATCAATTTAGCATAGTCACGCAATTCCTTTATTTGATAAAATACCCATGGAGTCTTACACTTTTTAGCAAACTCCTTATAATATGCAGCACTTGGTTTCTCTAGGCAGATACGTTCATCCTCTTCCATTCGCCAATATTTATTGCCATACTTATCTTGAAATAATTGTAACAATTGATCAATAGACAATCCTGTTGAACGAATAACTTGACCTTTATTATCTTCTATCAAGTACACAAACAGCCCCTCCTTATCCTCTCCTACAAAACCAGTATAAGAATAGGCTAAACCTTCTAACCTCTTTAAAAAACGAAAGCTCTGAGCATCTACCTCTAGCTTATATTGAGTATAATACACTGCTGTATCTGTGATCAAAAAGTCTGTGTGATAGGGATAACTCTCCACTCTGTAAGTTGAAAAAGAAGATTTAGAAACTACATGTCCCCAATAGTACAGATGAATACTGTCTTCTGCTAAGTAGTCTTCTGTCAGCTTAAAGGTAGTAGCATCGCTTCCCTCTATCCATTCGCCCTTCTCATCTAATACTCCTTCTTCAGATAAATAATAGACCGTCTCATACTTCGCTACTCTTTTAAACTTCTTAGGATTGGTCTTGATACACTTGCCATTAAAAATAACATGCTCTTGATCACAAGCCCCATATACCATTGGCTTAAAAGTAGCTAAATCAATCTGAGGGTACACTATCCCTCCCTCTTTACAACTAAACACCACCTTGCCATTATAATAAAAAGCTCCGAATAAGTGAATCGGGTTTAAAGGCGTTGCCTCTTTTGCAAAAACGGTTAAGTTAGCCAAGCGGTTCTTCTCTTGTAGTGTAGCTATTTTTTTGACTACATTACTATCTACCATTTTTGAATCAAACACTTTCTGCGCAAAAGGCTGATCAAAGTGTTCTAAACAACTAAAGACTAAAACTCGTAATGCTTCTAACTCTACAGCACTGATGGCCTGCACCTCCCATTGGTTATCTACTAACACCTCATAGCATTCTATTTCCTGCCAATTATAAGCATCTAATGTCAGTGCTATTACACCTGTTCTTCCCTCTTTTGCAAAAGGTGCAATGGTCTGAATACTTAGATAAAAATCTCCTCTGATAGTCTCTCTATTACCATGGTTATAAAAAGCTAAACACAGTAGTTCTTCTTTCTTTTTATTGTACTGATAACAATAGTTATCTTGACAATTATAAAGGATACATTGGTGCATCTCTTCACTAATCACAGTGATTGCTTTGGTTTTAAAAAATGCTTTATAATTAACCTCTGTTAGGTGTATTTGAGCAAAGACTCCTACTGGTTCTGCCATAGTGCGAATATTTAGAAGGTGTAAATATACTTATCCTAGATTAAGCATTGACCAAATATTACAAAGCAATTCTACTTCATATCTATTTCATTAGCTCTAAAACCACACTATAATATGCTTTGATCATTAATTCAGTCCTATTTGTATAATTCCTTTTCATTTATATGTCTATCTCTTATTCTGGGCTTATCGAAATGTTATCTTTGTCAATAAATCTAATTCTCTGTAGTCTTATGTCAGAAAGTAAACCTCGTCTAAACCGATTAACAGCTATAGTGACCCAGTTACAATCTAAGCGTATCGTAACCGCTACTGAGATAGCCGAAAAACACAATGTAAGTATACGTACGGTGTATAGAGATATCAGAACGTTAGAACAATCTGGTATTCCAATTTATACAGAAGAAGGTAAAGGATACTCTCTGGTAGATGGGTATGCTCTACCTCCTGTCATGTTTACACAAGAAGAGGCGAATGCTCTTATCACTGCTGAGCAACTGATATTAAAGAATAAAGATGCTTCTCTAATCAAACAATATCAAAATGCTATTCTCAAACTAAAAGCTGTACTGCGCTACACCCAAAAAGATAAAGCTGATCTGCTCTCTCAAAGAATAATCGTAAGAGATAATCCTGATAAAGCACAGACGAGTGATTACTTAATACAAATACAGACTGCTATTGTCAATCATCAGGTGCTTGTTATTGATTATTTGTCTTTAGAAAACCAAAAGAGTCAGCGAGACATAGAACCCTTTGCTATCTATACTACACAGGACAACTGGATATTAATAGCCTACTGTAGATTGAGACTAGACTTTAGAGCCTTTAGACTAGACTGTATCCAACACTTAAAAGATACCTTGCAAACATTCGAACCTCATCAAATCACAATGGAGCAATACTTAAAAGCGTGTAGAGAAAAATATTACCCACAAGACAACACCCCTGACATACCTATGTCATAAGGGGAACCTAACTTTGCTACATAATCTTAAACTCATGTATTATGAATCAAGTAACCTTAAAGAAATTCCACATCATCGGAATAGAAGTACGCACTACCAATGAACAAAACAAAGCAGCTAATGATATTCCCTTACTATGGGAACGCTTTTGGAAAGAAGATGTGCTAAACCGTATACCAAATAAAGTATGTACTGCTGTCTACTCCATGTACACGAATTATGAAGGGGACCATACGATGCCCTATACTACAATAATAGGCTGTGAAGTATCTGACCTATCTAATATCCCAGAAGGAATGACAGGGCATACTATAGAAGCAAGTACTTATAATAAAATAACTGCTACTGGAGATCTAACAAAAGGGTTGGTTATCAATGAGTGGTTTCAAATATGGGAACAACAGTGGGATAGAAAATACACAGCTGATTTTGAAATATATGACGAAAAATCCATGAACCCACAGGATGCTGAAGTAAGCATTTATGTAGCTATAAAATAACAATTATGAAAGAAACAGAACAATACTATTTACGACAAGAAGAACCCAATAGAGGTTGCTTACAGGCATTAAGAAACATTATCTTGCAGTTAGATGATCATGTCACAGAGTCGTTAAAGTGGGGGACTCCTTGTTTTAGCTATAAGAATCGTATGTTCTGTTTTCTCGCTTTGACTAAAGAACCTAAAACACCTTATCTATTAATAGTAGAAGGAATGCGTATAGAACATCCTTTATTAGAAATAGGAAGTAGAAAGCGCATGAAAACATTAAGTATAGATGCCAATGCTGATTTACCTATTGATGCTATAATAGATGTTCTACAAGAAGCCTTAAACCTATATCGAAATGGGGTTATCAAAACAAAGTAATTTAGACTCAGACCATTTAATAAGTGTTAATTATAAAAACAACTAAGACTAATTGCCCATACAATTAGTCTTTTTAATTCTCATAATGCATGTTAACCAAACACTAAACCCCTAATAAACAATCAATAACAACACAACGTTATCATATCAAAAAGTTTAATATTTTGTTATTGAAAACTATAAAATATGTCATACATTTGTTTATACTCAATCTAAATAAAATGCATACCTTATTATTTTCAATTACAGCATTTGCTTTCTTTATGCTATATAACACTTCTCAGAAAGTAAAATATGAGAAGAAATGTACATTAACTACCTGGATTAGGTCAAACACTAAATTATCCAAGATTATCGCTTACTCACTATTAATAATAGCCTTAACAACAGAGTCTATTTATGAAGGTCTAGGAGTAGGAAGCTTAACGTTCTTTATCTTCTTAATGTTTATTGGTTCTGCTATTCTAACATTATATCCTATGTTATCATTTAAGACTAAACACATCGTTAGTTTTATAGGGTTAGGATTATTTCTAGAACTACTAATATTTTAATTATGCCCGCAAATAAAAAGCATTTAGAAAGTTCAATTATACAACGTATACTGAAGATAACTGCAGGTCTATTCGGAGGATTCTTAGTAAGTACAACATTTCACATGTTTCTAATGTACTTTTTCCCTTCTCATCCTATTTATACAACGATGTTCGTCACAGGATATGTATTATGGACCATCTTATTCATTATGGCCTTTATCATTGGCAACGGATATAAAATATGGTTAGCCTATATCGTGCTAACACTGGTTTTTTATTCACCTTATTTAATCGCTCCAATACATACCTAAACACAAGACACATCACTATTATGAATATTAGAAATTATAATAAATACTTCCACCTACATACGATAAGTGGGATTATTATTACAGTATTACTATACATTATCTTCTTCGCAGGTTCTTTCTCTTTCTTTAAAAATGAAATAGCGAATTGGCAAAGTAATAAACCACAAGAAAAAATAGCTGTTCAATCTATCAACTACAATACCTTATTAGACTCATTAGACAATCAAATAGGATTACAGGGTAGAAATATTTACTTCCGAATGAATGATAGAAGTAGAGTCATGAGCTATAATATCTCTACTTCACAAGACACCTTGTTACCTAAAGCGAAAGAACGTGACTTCGGTCTATATGACACTGCTACAGAAGAAAAACACGGATATGAAGAATCGTATTCTTTAGGAGGATTCTTATACAGACTTCACTTTTTAGCACAATTAAATGGTCTAGTTAATATCCATATCTCTCCATTTGGTTACTTTGTAGCTGGGTTAGTTTCTTTCATTTACATTTTTGCACTTATTACAGGCTTACTTGTACACTGGCAAAAGATAGTATCTAACTTCTATGTATTTAGACCTTGGGAAAAGCTAAAAACCGTATGGACTGACCTACATACAGCATTAGGTGTTATTACCTTTCCTTTCCAATTAATCTTTGCTATCACGGGAGCTTATTTCTTATTAAACTATCGAATAGTCGCAGCTACTATCATTGCATTAGGATATGGTGGTGATGCAGACAAATTTAGCAGTGATACCACACAAGATAGAGGAGCTAAAGAGATCGTATACCAACATAAAGCCATTGATAAAGAAATAGATCTAAACGCCTATATTCTTCAAACAGTAGAAAAATGGGATGATCCATATATCTCTAATATCTCTATACTTAATTATGGGGATGAAAGTATGACTGTAGCCATCAGTGGTAGAGCGCATAATGAAAAACAGTTAAATAGTCGTGGAGAAATAAAATATCACATTCATTCAGGAGAAGTAGAAGAGATAAGTAATCCTAATGAAAATCCTGGATATAGTTATATATTCTCTAACTTAGTTTATTTACTTCACTTTGGTTCTTTCGGAGGTTTAGCGACTCGTATCGTTTACTTCTTAGTAGGGATAGCTGGATGTATAGTCATTATATCTGGAGTACTGATCTGGTTAGTGGCCAGAGATAAAAAGAATGTTCCTGAACACAAACGCAAGTTTAACTTCTGGCTAGCAAATATCTATATGGCTATCTGCTTATCTATGTATCCTGTAACGGCATTAGCTTTTATAGCAGTAAAACTAAACCCAACAGGAGGGCAAAACTTTGTTTACTCCTTTTATTTCTGGACTTGGTTAGCTATCACGATCTTATTAAGCATCAGAAAGAATATTTATAAAACCAATAGAGACTGTTTATTAGTCGGAAGTATTATTGGTCTTACTATTCCTATCTTTAATGGTGTCATGACAGGTAACTGGATATGGGTAAGTTGGGTTAAAGGTTATTCTGATATCCTGCTTATTGATTTATTCTGGATCATCGTTCCACTTATCACACTATACTCGTGGAAACTAGTCAAAGATAAGCAAGAGAAAAAATTAAATACAGCAGTAGAATAGTTTACTCATTATTTCTATAAATCGAAAAAGCCTTTATATGATAAAACATATAAAGGCTTTTTACTTATCTAGTCTTTAACCATCCTGTAATGCTATAACGAGTATGATTTACCATCTTCACCTCGTGTTCTATACTCTTACTGTCAAACACGACAAGGCGTCCTGGTAAGGCATGTACAATCTCTTCTCTTTCATTTCCATGTTCGTCTTGTAGGTAAAGTGCTAACTCTCCGCCATAAGCTGGAGTCCATTCTTGATCATTCAAATATAACACTACAGACAGCGTTCTACGGCTATCTGATTGGAAAATATCTAAATGACGCTTATAACAAGTACCTGGAGGATAACACGCATAGTGAAACTCTCCTTCTTGAATACCTAGATAGCAAGTTCTGTTTACATATTCTAAGAAGTGATTCACTTTATTGAAATACATCTGCTCTACTTCATCAGGTTCTTTCTCATCTAACCATAAGATAGAGTCTCCTCTAATTTCTTCTACTATTTGTTCGCTACTTGCCTGCCCTATAGCTGCTTTTTTAAAACTGTGTAAGTCTTGTTTTAAAAGCAAATTTGCTCTTAACAAGTTGATCTCTTCTTCCGAAAAAAAACAGTCAACCACCGAGTATTTACGATTCACTAAATCGTCTATTATTAACTCATAAAATGGATTTAATTCAAAATCACCCATACATTAACAAATAAAAAGTACACAAATATAATTTACAAGACAAAAAAATCAACACACAAAAAGGTGTTTTTTTAAGCCAATTCACTGTTAATATGCACTTTTACAGATTTGATAATTCAAGAGGTTTCAAAAGCTTTTATCGAAGAGAGTATTGGCATTTTTTTAGAATATTTTGCAGGATTTTCATCAATATTCCACATCCTTTTACATGTCAAATAACCTCTTTAAAGTTATGAGGCTATAATTGCTTATAATAAAGATCAAAAACAGACTCAAAGCATATCAAATGAGCATATTATTATCAATAAAAAAAGGAAACTATAAGCTTCCTTCTTCTATATTTTATTTCTTTATAAATCATTATTATTGATTACTTTTAGTGCTAATTTGGGGATTAGCTATAGCTCCACAAGCAATACCATCAATAGTAATAGCTGTAGGACGAGACTTACCTCTTTTTCCATTACTTCGATTATCCCCTTCAATAGTATAGTAGACCTCAGCCTTATCCCCTCCTACGATATCCACAGCATCTACACCTGTTGCCTTTTTCCCTTGTGCAGCTACAGTATTATATATTTCTTCTTTTACAGTATTCTCTTTTAATATCTCTGTGATATTCTCTACTACAGTCTGCTTCACATCTATAGTAGCCACTGGTATATCCTTACTTCTTCCATCGAAGAAAAGATACTTTCCATCTTTAGTCGATTCGATACGTAGGGTATTAGAATCAAAAGATTCTCCTACAGATCCCTCTATAAATTTTCCGTCTTTGTCAAAACAAGCTTCGTTATAATATGTCAAAGTACCATTACCATTATCTTTTAACAGCGTAATTGCTTGGTTCAGTGACAAGATTTCTTTTATAGAATCATCCGTAGCACTTACCCACTGTACATCTCCATTCTTAGCCGTAATTAAAAAAGTACCTATTGCACCAGGTGCTATTTTATTAGGTGTAATACCTTTCTCAGCTACAGAGACTTGCATTGGGTTTAATACAGCCTTCCCTCCATTATCGATCTTGATAGAAGTATCTGCTGGAGTAGCTGCCTTCCCATTATTAGCTACATTAGTATATATTTCATTAACGACTTGTTCGTCTTTCAGTATCTCTGTAATATTATTAATAACACTGCCTGTCACATCGATAACCTGTGCTACACCTGCCTCATTCGTATACGTATATATACCATTTGCACCTTCCTTAATAGTGGTAATGATATTCAAGTCTTTAATAGGAGTGTTCACTTTTCCTCCTTTAGTATCTTCTAATACTAAGTCATCCCCTTTAACACCTAATACTTTATTTCGAGGAAAATTGTCTATATTATCAATAACGTCCTGATTATTTACTAATCTAACCCATTCTTTTCCTTTCCAATAGTAAAACCCAGAAGTAACCACACTATTCTCTGTTGTATTAAACACCAATAAGCTAGTCTCTACATCCCCTTTGTTTATAAGTGATTTATCGGTTAAGTCTTTTAAAGGAATACGCGGAATCAATACCCCTCTATACTCACCTGCATCTGCTTTTAACTCTAATAATGCTGATTTGTGCGGTGCTCTTATCCCAATACCAACTTGTGAAAAAGCTAATCCACTCATCATTAAAACTCCAATAGTAATTACCTTTTTTTTCATATCTCTTTGTTATAAACTAGCCTAAAAGTACTCAATTATTAACAATTTTTACAGCAATTAAATATCGTTTTCACAATCGTTACAAGATTCGATTTTAATAATTAACAACAATTACACTGTTTATAGAATACTTTTTTATTAATTTATTAAATCTTAAAATTTAACTATCAACTTTCGTTTAGCTACTTCTAATTTTTAGTTTTAAAAATATTTGATTTTTAAAACTTTTATACCCATATCGTATTAATTTAAGCAAATATCAATATAGATACAGCACAGATTAGGTATATTAACGATTAATCAAATCTTAAAAAGATCTACTATTAAAAAGCCAAAAATCATACCATAAATGGTATGCATATAGAGATAAATGAAATCCTATTATTTGTTTTAAACCCTTACCTGCTATTTGTTTCTAAATAAAAAAAGCAATAAGAAGAATTCTTCTTATTGCTTTTTTTTATTTCTCTTACTTGTATATTTAAGGAGTAACTATTTCTGTAGATACATATTTTAGTACAACAATATAATTTTTAGCCACTGGCAAAGTGTTATAAAAATTACCACTACCAAAACGGAATTTAACAGATGTATTTTTACTATTAGTTACACCATTAATTCATAATTTATTACTACTATCATAAATATGAGCTGTTAATAAATAATCTATATTACTCAATGGAATAGCCTTTATTTCTGAATTATACGTTAAGCTTGTCCCTGGAGGGGTTTCTACTTCTCCATTTATAATTCTAACAGTATAAACTCTTTGTCCCTCAACAGTTTCATTGGTCGCTATTGGTTTAGTAGTAATTTTTATATCGCTACCTTTCAAAGTTTCCCATTGTGGTTTACCATTTATATCTGTTACTAAATGCATATTCTTTTTCTCAGGAACAGTAGCTAATTTATCTATTGTAAGAGTACTAGGTGCTATCTTATCATTATCAATAGATTCTTTTTTAATCGACAAATTTACTCCTTCAAGAAGTGCTCCTGTGGCTAGCTGAGTTCCTGTTGTAGCATCCCCTACCACGATAATACCATCAGTAGTTAAATCAGCTTTTGTTGGTTTAATATCACTTTTAAGTGCCCACTCTACTCCACCTGTAGCATTAGTAGTT
>NZ_DAMANB010000014.1:0-91010 GCF_032073645.1 Myroides sp. | reverse complement strand
TCTGTTACTTCAATAGAAGCATCACCACTTAACTTAGTTCCTGCTGGTTTAATATCACTTTTAAGTGCCCACTCTACTCCACCTGTAGCATTAGTAGTTAATACTTTATCATTACCTTCTCCCTTTATCTTTTCTTTTGATACTGCATTATTAGCAATATGTCCTTCTTCAATACCTAGAGCTTTTACTTTTATTGATGCTGCATTTACTAATGCTAAATCTCCATCTGTTACTTCAATAGAAGCATCACCACTTAACTTAGTTCCTGCTGGTTTAATATTACTTTGAGGTACCCACTCCGCTTTTGTTCCATCATCACTTGTAACTAAAACTTGATTAGCTTTATCTTCAGCTGATATTTTAATAGGCATAACACTATTATCACCTATACCAATAGTAACATCATTCAACACAGAAGCTGTCCCATTAGTAATACTAATACCATCTAATACCTTCAGTTCTTTCTTATCAGTGATATTATTTCCATCTACTTTAGGTTTTCCTGGAGTCCATTTAGTTCCATCATAAACAAGTGCAAGGTCTTTATCTGTTGCAGGATTTGCTTTAGCTACTTCTACTCCTTTAATCTTATCTACGCTTGTACTATCCGCCTTTCCTGACACATCTCCTCCTAAAGTGATACCTGAAGGGTCAGCATTAACTGTATATGTAATTTGTCCATTTACTGGAGGTGCCTCATCAACTTTAATTCCTGTTCCTTCTTCAACCTTAACTTTAGTTGCTGCACTAGTAACTAAGTCTTTAATCCAAGTCTCAAAATTTGTACTTGATTGTAATTCTTTAGATATTTCTATTTCAGTATCTTTTCCATCCTCTGCTTTATACACTAAAACAGTTTCTCCTGCCTCTTGTTTAACGGATAATTTTGTTAATGTTTCAGATAAATGCTCACTCGATTTAGACATCAAAGCTCTCCAAAGTGTTCCATCCCAAAAATAGAATCCAGATTTCAATACATCTGTTGGAAGTTTTGCCTTGTGGTACACTAATAAACTCTCAGGATATATCCCCCCTTTAATAGTAGTAATATCTTTCTCACCTGTTAAAAAAACACGTGGGATTAAAACACCTTTAGTATCTGATCCTACATCTAACACTGCTGTCCCATCAGGTATAATTGATTTACCAATACCAATACCATCTTGAGCTTGCATCGTACTCAGTGCCATAAATGCTACACCAGCAAATAGTAATTTCTTTTTCATAGTATTCTTTTTATTTCACAATATTTTCACAAACAAAAACAGTTAAAAACAACCCATAACAAATACAAATTATCTTAACATAAAACAAAACTAATAAAAATATTAACACATTTAACAATAAAAGACAAAATAATTAATACCATTTAATCCTTTACGCTAAAAAAACACGCCTACATTCTCCTTAAAACCAAAAATTATCTCAGTAATCAAAAAAGAACTATTGCTTTAATGCAATAAAATACCAGATATTCCTAATAATAAATAAATAACTCCTCTCTACTAGAAAGCCAACTAATCCGAATCACTATACCACAAAAAAAATCCCTCAGTAACACATGCTACTGAGGGAATCTTATTATCCTAGTATATTATCTACTTATTCTTCATCTGCGACTATGGCTTCCCATTGTCCGAATAGGGTGAAACCTACTGCCTTAGCTAAAGCTATAGAAGTATCATTATCTGTCTGGCATCTATACTGAGGTACATGCCCTCTATCAATCACCTCTAGACAAATAGCCTGAACTAAACGTGTCGCAATCCCCCTACCTCTATAGGCATCATCCGTTATCACTCCTATATCTGCTAGCTTAGTTTCTTCCCATGGATACACACTCACAGCGCCTACTAGCCGATCTCCATCGAAGGCGCCATATACGATCCAATGCTTTAAAGAAACATAAGCTCCATCGAGATCTTCTTCTGAGCATACAGATTCGAACTTTCTAAACGCCTCTTTATCCGTTTCTATAGACAAAGCTCTGATCACTATCCCTTCTGTGATATCACTAAGCTGAGAGACTCTATTATCTAATAGATAATAAATATAATCTGGTGAGTGCAATTCTAACTTACAGGTAGAGATAGCCTCTCTAAGAGTATGGATAGAGTACTCCTCTAATTCCCTTAGCTTTAATGCTTCTGCTACCATTGGGGTGACTACAGCCATGGTATGCTTATTCGTCATTTCTAAAATCATGACTTTATACAGCTCATCTAAGGCTGGATTAGACACTAATGTAAACACCTCATCTAGATGAATAATACTTCCCTGCACCATCTGAGATCTCCAGTAAGTATGTACTTCTTCTACAAATTCGCCCATGATCTATATACTTCTTATACCTTATTACTTTATCGTTGTCCCTATCAGAGCACGAGAGTCATAATGACTTATCCCTCTCAACTTATCCTGAAACACTAACATCAATACTCCTATTAATATAAACGGAACACTTAACCACTGCCCCATATTCAACATCATATCTTGTTCGAAGGCTACCTGATTCTCTTTAAAGAACTCTAACACAAATCTAGTCAGGAACATCAGAATTAAAAAATAAGAAAAGATCACTCCATTATTCCTTACCTTCTGACTGCGGTATAAAAACCACAAGATCACTCCTGTCAATATATACCCAAAGGCTTCGTATAGCTGAGTAGGGTGACGTGGAATCATATCATCATGAGCAAATATAACTCCCCAACTCCCACTCGTCGGCTTGCCATAGATCTCTGAATTCATAAAGTTACCAAAGCGAATAAATGCTCCTGCTATCGGTACTCCTAAGGCTATTCTATCCAAAATCCAAAATGCTCCTATCTTATACTTACGACAGTATAGATAGATCGCTAGCAGTACTCCGATAGCTCCTCCATGACTAGCTAACCCCATAAACCCTACATACTCATACACTCCATCGACCTTAGCGAAAGGGATAATAATCTCTAAGGGGTGCTGCATATAGTAATCAAACTCATAAAATAAACAGTGTCCTAACCTAGCTCCTAATACTGTACCTACGATAATATATAATAACAGTTTGTCTAAATACGCCTGCGGAATGCGCTCTTTCTGAAAAACATAACTCACAATCTTATAGCCTAGGATAATCCCCAAGGCAAAAAGAACTCCATAATAACGCACAGGTACAGCACCTATTTTAATCATTTCGGGATTGGCATCCCATAGCACAGCAGCTAAACTCATCTATTTAGTTTAATTATTAACAAGGGTACAAAGTACTGCATTTATAATAACCTAGAGATATAATATTTTGTTATTTTGTTAGCGCGATTTACTATTTGGGTACTCATTTATACATCTGCTAACACGGGAACATCTATGGTACTTAAAACCTCCTCACCCTGCGAATCCTCATCCAATAAAAGAGAATAATAGCACTGCAGCCACATTACTACTATCATCATAGGAGTAGATATCATCCCATAATCTCAGATTACCTTTTATAGATGATACAATGATACTTTCTAAGATAGAAGAATATTATACTTATTTAATGAGAATATATCGTCTTATTTTATGACCTCCTTGCGATTAAAAAAACTGTATGCATAGGCCCATCTTGATACTATCTTAGACTGATATTATGAATATACGAAACAAGAAACAAAATACTTAGCTTGCACTTCTTAGGAGATTCCTAGGAGATTTCTAGGGCTTTTCTTGCCCAGGAGGCGTCTTTGTCGAAGAAAGGTGCAAGAAACCCTCAAGCAATCTCCTAGCAAATCAATACAAAACTAGCCTTAGTTTATGAATAAAGACAGATAAGAAATAGGTCTTTTACGTACTTTTTTTAATCATGATATTTGAATATTCTATTATTCAAATATTTGTATTACTTTTTTTATTTTATTGCTTATATAATTACAACATTTTATTATTATTCGGACTCATATTTATGTTTCCATCTTAAAACCAGCTTGTTTTTTTCTATATATTTGGATATTATAATGTAAGTAATCTAAAGATTATTATGAGAAATATTTTTTGCTTATTGCTAGTTCTATTTTCTACACTTTGTTTTGGACAGAAGTCTGTGGATGTTATGATTATTAGAAATAATAATGACACTATTTATTCACAACTTAGGATAGAAAGAAATCTGTTTGATAGAAAGTTAATCGATGAAGCATCTTTTTATAGGAGATTAGTTCTTTTAGATAGCAATGGGAAAAAAACAGTCAAATTAAAAGCTAGTGATGTAAAGAAATTACAGTTTATTGATTTAAAAGGAGTGGAAAAAATTTATGTAAATGGTGGAGATGTTTTGCAACGCCTTGTATTTGATGGAAAAAAAATAAAATGGTATAAATTTCTTAGCCAACATATGATGGATAGATCTATTCAATATTTTGATTATTTAGTTGATCAAGATAATAAGAGATATAATATGGGTCTTTTTAATAGTAAAAGAAAAAAACTTCTTGAGGCTACTGCTTCTAAACCAGAGCTAATCGATCGAATAGAAAATTCAAGTTTAAATGATGCTGAAATACTTGGGATTTTAAGCGATTTTGAAAACTTAGATTAATTTTATAATAGAGTTTAATTATTCTTTTTTTAATATCGCTTATAGAGTTATTGACAGTATTACGCTTCTACTTTTATTAGATAAAATTAAATAACTAGAGAATAATAAAGTGAATTAGAAAAACTACCTTTGCTCCATGAATAAAGCAGAGATACTTAAAAACTTAAATATTGAGGCATTAAATGAAATGCAAACCAAAGCATTTAGTGCAGCTCAGAAGAACCCAAATATTATCCTTCTTTCCCCTACAGGATCAGGTAAGACAGTTGCATTCTTAATGCCTTTGTTAGAACGATTAGACCCTGCTATCAAAGGAGTACAGGCAGTTATACTAGTACCAACTAGAGAACTTGCTCTACAGATAGAGACTGTATTTAAGAAGATGGGAACACCTTTTAAGATTAACTCTTGTTATGGAGGGCATTCTACTAAAACAGAAATAAAGAATTTTAGCACACCACCAACAGTATTAGTGGGTACACCAGGTCGAGTGGCTTTTCACGTAGAAGAGTTTTCTTTTAACACAGAGACTGTGACTAGCTATGTAGTAGATGAGTTTGATAAAGCTCTAGAGATGGGCTTCCAGACTGATATGGATTATATTATCAATTCGTTTGATAATATCTCTTTCAGAATGCTTACATCTGCTACTGCTTTAAAGAAGATTCCTGAGTTTACAGGTATAGTAGATCCTGAGCGTATTCACTTCTTAAAGAAAACAGAGGTAATGCCAGACCTAACTTTTAGTCAGGTTATTTCTACTGCAGAAGAGAAGTTAGAGACTGTGATTAAGCTTATTGGTAAGATAGGTAAGGACACTATTCTTATCTTCTGTAATCACCGTGATGCCGTAGCTCGTATTAGTGAAACATTGACTAAAAAAGGAGTTGCGAATAGTGCTTTTCACGGAGGAATGTTACAAGAAGATAGGGAGCGTGCTATCATGAAGTTTAGAAATAAAAGTGCACATATTCTTATCGCAACAGACTTAGCAGCTAGAGGACTTGATATCCCTGAGATTGGTCATGTGATTCACTATCAGATACCACAGAAAGAAGATGCTTTTATTCATAGGAATGGACGTACTGCACGTATGAAGGCATCAGGTAAAGCCTATGTGATGATTACTAAAGAAGAGAATATCGAGTTTATCAACCCTGATATGCCGATAGAAGACCTTGATGGAAGCTATACTATCGACAATAAAACAGATTTTAAAACAATCTATATCAGTGCTGGTAAAAAAGATAAAGTCAACAAAGGGGATATAGTAGGCTATTTAATCAAGACAGGAGGATTAACTAAAGAAGATATAGGAATGATAGATGTACGTGATACACAGGCTTTCGTAGCAGTGAATACAAAGAAAGTTAAGGCTCTACTGACTGCACTAGTAGATACAAGACTTAAAAATAAGAGAGTAAAGATAGAGATAGCTAGAGACTAATTTAGCTAATATATACAATGAAAGCCTTGGTACATATCTTGTATCAAGGCTTTTCTTATTTAAACTTCATTCTATGACGCGGTAGATTGATTTCAGAAGCTTTAGGATAAGGCTGGCGATGAGTAAGACTCACATCTTCTCTTACCTTAGACTCTGTAGTCTGATAGTGTTCATCCTCATAGTGATAACGAGGATCAGCCATAAAAGGCAATCTCGCCATTTTTAGAATCTGTACATTGGGAAAGTGATATTCTACCTCCACCGTTCCTAATAACAAATAACAACCACCTCCTACGAAAGGATATTCCTCTAAGCTATCAGGGAAGTGTACCGTGTCAAAATACTGTCCATTGGCATCTATCCAAGTACCGAAGTACATACTCCCTTTAGAAGTAGGTACGTGCTTACGAGCAATTAAGTAACCGAGCATTCTTACTGTTTTCTTATGATGGTGTATTAAATCACAGACCATTACATCTCCTCTGAACTTCGTTTTTAATAAATCAAAAGGCATACAAGAAATAGGAAAGCCCAACAACTCTAACTCATCAAATGCGTCTTCGTATACAGAGCGCGTTAAGGTCGGAAAAGTGTATTCCTGTATAGGTTCTTGTAATAAAGTAAGTGTAGGAGTTGGCTCCTTTTTACTCAACAGTAGTTTTGCCTGAATCAATAACTCATTCTTTTGTTTGCCAAAGGATTGAAAAGCACCGATGAATATTAACTTCTGTAAAGAGTCCATCGCTATAGAAATACGTTGTATAAAGTCATAGAGAGATTCATATCTACCATTGGCTTTTCTCTCTTTTAAAATAGCTTTAAGCAACTCTATATTTAATCCTTCTATGAGTTTTAACCCTAAGAATAGCTCTTTACCTATTAAAGTAGTCTGCAATTCACTAGCATTAATACAAGGTGGCAATACATGAGCACCTGACATCGCTGCTTCGTGTATATAAACTTCTGTGCGATAGAACCCTCCTTCGTTATTGATAACCGCAGTGATAAATTCTAATGGATAGTAAGTTTTAAGATATAGACTTTGATAACTTTCTATGGCATAAGAGGCAGAGTGTGCTTTACAAAAAGAATACCCTGCGAATGACTCTATCTGTCTGTATATTTCTTCACTAAGTGCCCTAGGATGTCCTTTAAGATCACAATGCTCAAAGAACCTGTCTTTCACAGCCTGTAACCCTGCTAGAGAACGGCTTTTGCCACTCATTGCCCTGCGCAGAATATCTCCATCAGCAGCAGGTAGTCCGCCGTAGT
Source organism: Myroides sp. (assembly GCF_032073645.1). Lineage (NCBI taxonomy): Bacteria > Pseudomonadati > Bacteroidota > Flavobacteriia > Flavobacteriales > Flavobacteriaceae > Myroides > Myroides sp. The sequence continues at coordinate 83,730 of NZ_DAMANB010000014.1, read as the reverse complement.
GTAACGCTATTTTGATCACATCTTCTTGATAGACCATGATGCCATAGGTTTCGCCTAATTGTTCTTTAAATACAGGATGAAAGTATTCAAATTGATTAGGGTGGTTATGGCGATAGATATATTCTTGCATCATCCCACTCTGTGCTACCCCAGGGCGTATAATAGAAGAAGCTGCTACTAGTATTTTGTAATTATCACATTGCAACCTTCTTAATAATCCACGCATAGCAGGACTTTCTATATAAAAACAGCCAATCGTATTACCTATTTTTAACTGTTGGTTACACAGCTCTTCATCTTTAGATAAAGCAATATTTCGAATATCAACTTCTATTCCTTGATTTTGAAGAATGAGTTCAGTAGCTTCATCTATATGCCCAATGCCTCGTTGGCTAAGGATATCAAATTTATCAAAACCAATATCTTCAGCAGTATGCATATCAAACTGTACCACAGGAAATCCCTTAGGAGGAAAGTCTAATGCGGTATAGCGAGTAATAGGATCCTCCGAAATCAAAATACCACAAGCATGCATTGTACGCTGATTAGGAAAACCTTCTAACAATTGTCCGTATTGATGGATTAGAAGCACGATACTGTTCGTTTCGTGGTCTTCTATAGGATTACGCGTTAGTGTGTCTAATTCGTTCTTAGATAGCCCGTACACCTTTCCTATTTCTCTAATAATAGAACGATATTTAAAAGTAGATACTGCACCACAGAACGCCACGTGCTCTTTTCCATATCGCGTAAAGATGTATTGAAGGATATCATCCCGTTGATTCCAAGACCAATCAATATCAAAATCAGGAGGAGACTTTCTATTCTGATTTAAAAAACGCTCGAAGTACAAGTCTAGTTCTAAAGGACATACATTAGTAATACCTAGGCAATAGCCCACTATACTATTGGCACCACTACCCCGTCCGATATGCATATAGCCTTGACTATTGCTATACTGAATAATGTCCCAGGTAATCAGAAAATACCCCTCAAAGTTAAGTTGATCTATTACGCTGAGTTCTTTAGCTAATCTTTCTTGGGCAAGAGTATGATCTTCTCCATATATTTTGACCATCCCTTCATAGGCTAGTTGTTGTAATAAATTCAAGTCACTAACCTTATCTTCAGTATAGTGTTTTTTATTTCTAGGAACTTTAAAAGAAAAAGAATAATTGCACTCACTCATTAGTCTTTGAGTGTTCTCTATCAGCTCAGGATAATCCTTAAACTCTGCTATGATTTGTTCTTCAGATTTAAAACTATCTTGAGGAGAAGCGCAGTCTTTCTCTATTAATTTAGAGAGTAGAGTATTCTTATCTATTGCATGTAGAATACAGTGTAGTTTATATTCTTCTTCATTCAAATGATTGACTGTATGCAGGACAACTAGCTTATCCATTAATGATCTCCACTTCTCTGCATAGAGTAGAGAAAGTTGATTATTTTGTACTCCAATATATTCCCACTCTTTTAGAGTAGGAACCACAGTTGAGAATGGATAAATCACAAAACAGTTTTGAAAGTCTGGAGCAGTAGAAGATACTGTAATAATCTCTTCATTTATATCCGTCAAGAACTGACCTATTTCACTAAAGCCTTCTTCATTTTTAGCAATGAGAATATAGTGTAATTTATCCTCAGTTCTGATTTCAGTACCTATTATTGGTTTGATAGCGGTCTCTTTACAAGCTGTAATAAACTCATATACACCACTTAGATTATTGATATCAGTCAGCGCCATTGTACTAATATGATATTGTTTACCTAATTCTACAAGACGCTGTATAGGAATAGTCCCATAGCGCAAGCTATAATATGAATGACAGTTTAATAACATGTTTTTATTTAATTATGAATTTAAATTAGGAATTAGGAATCACTGCCTTTGGCAACAGATGATACACACAGCGCATACCACACTACATCAACACACAGTAAAGGCGATTACTATACGCCCCAAAACGTAAATACAATGTTGTATATCGCCATAAATCAAGACGATAAGAAGACACTGCTTAGATGTTTTGTGAAATCAGATAGTTTAGTTTATCATATCAATTGTCAGTTTATCACGTCACATAAGTACATCATAGCCTAGCCAAAAATTCCTAATTCTTAATAATCGTCCCTACGATTGGGTGTCGATAGGACGTGATATACATTGTGGTTACGTTGTCGGACGTATGTAATACGTCCCTACGGTTGTGTGCCGATGGAACGTGATATACATTGTGATTACGTTGTCAGACGTATGTAATATGTCCCTACGGTTGGGTGCCGATAGGACGTGTTATACATTGTGGCTACGCTGTCGGAAGTATGTAATCGTCCCTACGATTATGTGTCGATAGAACATGATATGCATACTGAATGCCGCAGGCAATATTCCTAATTCTTAATTCCTAATTTTTAATTCCCCGAAGGGTCTCATTCTTTCTTCATTTTCAAGAAAGCCCCAGAACACCTTGCTACAGCATCTACACCATAGCGTTTCTTCATTTTATCCATTGCCTGATAGAGCGCCATCATCTCTTCTGTATCTTCGAATAAGTTCATTTGGTATGTTCCTCGTACCAGCCCACTAAACTGAACACCTATAAGGCGAAGACGCATTCTTCTTTGGAATACTTTATCAAATAACTCATGGACTAATTTAATAAGCGTATGATCTGCTGATGTATAAGCTATCCGAGTTTGTTTGGTCTCTGTATCAAAGTTCGTATAGCGTATTTTCACAGTAATGATAGAAGTAAGCCATTCTTCGGAACGCAGTTGATAAGCCAGTTTCTCCACCATACCTGTAAAGATAGATTTGAGCATAGGGATGTCTATGGTATCTTGGTCAAAAGTGTGTTCGGACGAAATAGACTTTCGCTCTCTATAGGGCTCTACAGGTGTGAGGTCAATGCCATTAGCTTTTTTCCATAAGTCTATACCATTTTTACCCAATAACTTTTGGAGTATTTGATGTGGCATTTCAGATAGCGTCTGTATATTCCGAATACCAATGCGAGAGAGTAGCGTATAACTAACTTCTCCTAACATAGGGATTTTGCGGATAGACAGTGGATTGAGGAAGGGCTGTACTTCAGGTGTTGTAATATTGAGAGCTCCTTTAGGCTTAGCCTCTCCTGTCCCTATTTTAGAGACTGTTTTATTAATAGATAAAGCATAACTTAAGGGTAATCCAGATTCGTGTTGTATCGTTTGCGTCAATTCTTTGATCCAAAGTGCTGATCCAAAGAATTTGTCCATTCCTGTTAGATCTAAGTAAAACTCATCTATACTCGCCTTTTCCATAACGGGAGCTTTCTCTGTAATAATATCCGTAACGAGATGAGACATCTTAGAGTATAACTGCATATCTCCTTTTCGGACGATGGCTTGTGGACATAAACGAGTAGCCATACGAATAGGCATGGCAGACCTCACCCCGAATTGCCTTGCTTCATATGAACAACTAGAGACGACTCCGCGATCTCCTCCACCGATAATGATAGGTAGCCCATTTAGAGAAGAATCTACTAAACGCTCACAAGACACAAAGAAAGTGTCTAAATCTAAATGTGCAATCGCCCTTTCCATAATAGAAATAATTAAAAAATCTTGTACGAAATTACTATCTATATTAGCAATAATACGTATATTTGATGCTATAAATAATAGCAAATGTCGTTTTTATCAGATAATATAAGGTATCTACGTGCTCAGAAGATCATGTCTCAGCAGAAAGTAGCAGATGAGTTAATGATAACTCGTGCACGTTATTCAAAGTATGAAGAAGGAGCCTCTGAGCCACCTTTAGAAGTATTATTGCGTATTTCTCGTTTCTTTCATGTCAGTGTGGACTTGATGATTTCTGTTGATTTGCGCAAAGTTCCCATGCAAGATTTACTAAAGCTTGAGGACAACCGTATTCTATTGCCTATTATGGTAGATCCTCATGGCAATAACTTTATTGAGATTATTCCTCATAAAGCGAGAGCAGGATATTTGACAGGGTATGCAGATCCAGAGTTTATTCAGAACCTAGACCAGATCTCTCTTCCATTCCTAAAAGAAGGGAAGTATAGAGCCTTTCCTATAGAAGGGGATTCTATGCCTCCACATCAGGAAGGTTCTTTTATCATCGGTAGTTATATCGAGCGTCTAGATTATATCCGAAACGGACATACATATATCATCATTACAGCAAATGAAGGGGTGGTTTATAAACGTGTATATCGCATAGATGATGAGACGTTAGAACTACACTCAGACAATACCTTTTACGAGCCTTATCGCATTAAAGCGTATGATGTATTAGAAATATGGGAATATGCGAGTAGTATCGCTACAGAAGAGTTTAAACCAGAAGACCTAGGAGAACCAGATACTAAGGCAATGTTCCAAGAAATTAGACATATGCTAGGAGAAGTGATTAAGAAAGTGAAATAAGCCACTAAGAAATTACGAATTACCTTTAGATTTGCTAACTGAGAATATGATAATATTGTAGAGAATAAATAAAACAACCTAATCAACAAAGTGAACCAGACGAATTACAAGGATAACGCCCTAAAATTCGAGTAGGACTTTGTTGATTTTACTAAAGAGTATCAGACTAGTAATTAAGACGTCGAGGTCTAGTATTAAGGTTTAGATGATATTTTAGTAACAGGTTGCCTTAAATAATTATCATATGGACAAATTTACACAATTTATCGGAATAGATATTTCCAAAGATTATTTTGATGTAGCTATTTATGTAGATGCTAATTCTTGTAAACACAATCAGTTTGAAAACACTAAAACGGGAGTTGATCAATTTATGAAGTGGATGAAAAGCGAAGGATGTTGTGTAGAGGAAACATTGATATGTATGGAGCATACAGGTATTTATAAAAATATTTTAGTAGATATTTTGCTTTCAAAGAATTGTAATCTATGGGTAGAAATGGCTTATAGAATTATAAGAAGTAGTGGAATACAAAGAGGAAAGAATGACAAGATAGATTCTAAAAGGATAGCATTGTATGCTAAGAAAAATCAAGAAGAAGCGAAGCTCTTTAAAGCATCAAAGGCTGTATTGAATAAGATTCAGGCTCTATTGGGACAGCGAGAGATGAGTATAGCTCATAAGACAGCTATAGAAGTAAGAACCAACGAATTTAAGGGGTTTAATGATGAACTGTACAAGGTTTTGTCTAAAAATGATAAGGCTATTATCAAGGCTTTAGAGAACGCTATAAAGGTGATTGAAGAACAGTTAAATACTCTTATTAGAGAAAATCAAGAGGTATCTGAGATATTTGATTGTGTGATTTCTGTAAGAGGTGTTGGAGATATTACAGCGATGTTTTTAATATGTTATACCAATGCGTTTACATCATTTGAAGACTCTCGACAATTAGCATCTTATTGTGGTGTTGTCCCTTTTGAATATACTTCAGGTAAAAGTGTAAGAGGCAAAGCTAAAGTACACTTTATGGCTAATAAAAAGCTTAAAAAACTTTTACATCTCTGTGCTTTATCAGCTGTTAGATGGGACCCAGAGATAAGGGCTTATTACGAGAGGAAAGTTGGAGAAGGTAAGCATAAGATGCTTGTTTTAAACAATGTTAGAAACAAGCTTGTACAGCGTATATGTTCTTGTGTTAGGAATAAAAAAGCTTATGAGGTACGACAAGTAGCATAAACATCATACATTGAATTAGAAACAAAAATAGAGGATAATACGGATATAATCCTCAGGTTAGATATGCCTTGTTTTATTGAGTTATTCTCAAAAATAAGGTGTAAAATATATTAATAATGATTTGCTTTTATCATAGTAATCGAATTACGAGGCTTGCCTTTTAGGCATTAATAAAAGAATTAAAAATGTTGCTTGCAACACTCATTAATTAGGAATTGAGAATTAGGAATTTATGACTTCAGCATAGGTATGTATATCTGGCAGATAAAATCATAAGTGTTAAACCCATCAAAAAAGCCATTACTTGTTTTTAAGTAATGGCTTTTGTATTTATTAATAGAATCCTAATTCCCGAAGGGAAAGCATTCCTAATTCCTAATTTATAACTCCTAATTAAAAGTTATGCTCTATTGATATCAATAAGGATTTTAACTTGTTCTGGATTGCTTACTAAGGCTTCAAAACCATTTGTTACAATCTCGTCTAAACCAATTTTATTTGTCACTAATTTTTCTACCTCCATACGACCAGAGTCGATTAAGTTAATTACTTCAGGGAAGATATTTCTATAAGCGATAACCCCTTTTACAGTGATCTCTCTTAATACTTGATCTAAAGCATCGTGTTGAACTGGTTTTCCGAATAAAGCAACTAATACAGCAGTACCTCCATTACGAGTAGAAGCAATACCTGTATTATAAGAAGCTTGTACTCCAGCACAATCTAAGAATACATTAACTCCTAGACCACCAGTCAAGGCTTTAATCTTAGCAGGAAGATCAGCTTCCATAGCATTGAATACATGAGTAGCTCCGATTTCTTTTGCTTTCTCTAAGCGTTTCTCTGCTACATCTGTAACGATCACAGTAGACGCACCAGCTGCTAAAGCTGCTTGAGCACATAGTAACCCGATAGGTCCTGCACCAGATACTAATACTGTCTGTCCTACTTTTAGACCACTCTGTAGTACTGAGTATACAGCTACTGCAGCAGGCTCTACTAAAGCACCTTGTTCAAAAGACATCGTATCAGGAATTTTGTGAATCATATAATCTTCAACCACTACGTATTTTGCAAATCCTCCATTACCTGCTAATCCGATGAAACCTAAGTGTTCTCCTAAGTTGTATTCTCCAGAAGCTACGAATGGACTATCGAAGTTTTTATAGATAGGCTCAATTACTACACGATCCCCTACTTTAATATTTTTTACACCTTCACCTAATTCTTCAACGATACCTGAGAACTCATGTCCTAAAGTAGTTACACCCTGATGACCATTTAATGGATAAGGTTTGTCTAATGGAATTAATTGAGGCCCGTGTACATATTCGTGTAAGTCTGATCCACAGATACCAGCATATTGAACTGCTACTTTTACCTGTCCTTTAGCTGGAGTAGGGATTTCTGTTTGTTCTACTCTAATATCTTTGGCTGCATACCAGCGTGCTGCTTTCATTGTGCTCATAATAATATTCTTTTTTATGTTTCACTCAAATATACTGAGAAAACTAGAGAATATTCGTTTCCCGCGAAGCTTTGGTTGTTAATTATTAATCAATATTGTGTTATCATTTTAAGACTGCAAGTGTTTTAGAATGATAACTTCTAAAATGAAAGAGATAATGTAGTTTGTTAAGTATCTATGTTTAAATTTTAACGTAAAAGAGAGGAGTGTTTTTATAAGAAAACGATTATTGAAATAAGGTTAGATTGAGATTAGAATAATTGCTTTTACGAACTTTTTAAAGAAAGGTGCAAACTAGGTGCTCAAGGGCATAAAAAAAGCCCGATAACGAGTGTTATCGGGCTTTTCAGCGGAGAAAGAGGGAATATAACCTATATACAAATAGAATACCGTAAAACACTATTATTTTGATTTATTGATAGTTATGTTTTTATTAAGTCGGTTAAATACCATAAAATAGTATATGATAGTATTAAAATTGGGTGTATATTTGGGTGCTATTACAAATAACTATGACTATAAAAAGAAAGATAACTATTGCTATTGAAAAGAGAAAAAAGGACGGTGTATTAATCACAGAGAACGTTCCAATTCGTGCAAGAGTGGTATATAATGGTGGTCGTGTAGAACTCTTTACAGGCTACCGCATTGATGCTTCTAAATGGGATGAAGCAAAAGAAAAGGTACGCAATGGGTGTACCAATAAGCTAAAACAAAGCTCTTCCGAAATCAATACAGCAATACAGGAGCTATCTACTACAATAGATAGAATCTTTAAAGAGTATGAATTGAAAAACGAAGTACCTTCTTTTGAACTCTTAAAAGATGAAATAAAACGCTACTCGGATAAACAAACCATATCAGCGACAGAAAAGAACCTGTTTACGGCTTTTGACGAGTTTGTAAAGAACAGCGGAAAACGCAACGATTGGACAACTGCTACTTACACCAAGTTTAATACTGTTCGTTCACATCTTTTTTCTTTCAAAAGCAACTTTCAGTTTACTGATATTAATGAAAAGACCTTATTAGACTACGTTTCATTTCTACGTATTGAAAAGCAGATGCGTAATAGTACCATCGAAAAGCAGATTAGTTTTGTAAAGTGGTTTTTGAAGTGGTGTAAAAACAACAATTATACAATTGCCTATAATTTTGAAGACTTTAAACCAAAGCTAAAAGAAACCTCTAAAAAGATAATCTTCTTAACCCAAGAGGAAATCGAACAGATTAAATCAACGGATTTAGGCACTAAGTCATACTTAGAACGTGTACGTGATGTATTGCTTTTCTGTTGTTACACAGGACTTCGCTATTCAGATGCTTTTAGCCTAACAAGACACGATATTAAAAATGATGCTATTGAGTTTGTTACTAAAAAGACAAATGACCCTTTAAGAGTAGAATTAAACAAACACAGCAGAGCAATATTAAAGAAGTACAAAGATGTACCTTTTGAAAAAGGAAAGGCTCTACCTGTTATTTCTAATCAAAAGATGAATGACTACATAAAAGAACTTGGAGAGTTAGCAGAGATTAACGAACCGATTAGAGAAACCTACTATGTAGGCAATGAAAGAATAGATGAAGTAAAACCCAAATACGAACATTTAAGCACTCACGTAGGGCGAAGAACATTTATCTGTACCGCTTTATCATTGGGGATACCTGTACAGGTTGTAATGAAATGGACAGGACATTCAGACTACAAATCAATGAAACCTTATATTGATGTAGCTGATACGATTAAAGCGAATGCAATGACTAAATTTGATATGATATGAGTTTAGATAATCCTCTTTTGAAACACTTAAATGAGTATTTAAAAATACTAAAAGAACTATCAAATTTATTAGATACTGATTCCTTACAACAGAACACATATCAATGTATTCGACAGGAGAGTTATGCTAAAGCATTTAGCGATTTAACAAAACTTGATATTGATGCTCTTTTAATAACAGGACAAGCAGAGAGTTTATCTAAAAAAGTATTTCTGAATATACTAAAGCAGATTGAAGTTATTAATAAGCTTATTGATGATAAAGACGAGTTAATAACTCATTTTGATTTTATTCATTTATATGATAAAGTACTACTTCCTAAAATGTTTGAGAACAAAATCTTAATTGCGCGACAGGATTTAAAAGAAATACAGGAAAAAGAAAAACCTATCTGGGTATCACAATGTGAATTTGATGAAGATAAAAAGTATTGGGAGAAAGAACTTTATAGGGTTTTAGCAGAAAGAGATACCTATACACAGGATAATGTGCATCTAATTCAAAACTATTATCACAAAATACGAGATTACCTTTTAATAGTTAAAGAAGATATTTATGTGTATTACCCTGAAGATAGACTTCGTTTAGAATCTGATTTATTTGAGATCAAAGATGTACTTAAACTTTATAACTCTGCTTTAGAATTAAAATGTTTTAAGGAAGATGATTTAGCATTTGAAGATTTTTATTTAATATTTAATTTAAGAGAGCCTAAAGCTCGATTTGATTCAACGTTTAAATACATAACAAAATTTGCTCAACCACCACTATATGAAATGATGAAGGATATAGAAAAAGATGTTAGAGATAAAGTGATTGACTTCATTGTGTTGAAATTAAAACTAAAGTCTGCATTGACAATTTCGAAACGCTTTTATAAACCTTCAGAAGAAATTTAATTATTGTTTTAATCCTTTTAAGTTCATTAAAGAGTTTTTAAAGTCTTTTATTTTTGATTTCCTCAAAAACAAATAACCAAACGCATATAACTAATTCATTATTAATTATATGCGTTTTGTTTTTTTATCAAATTCCACACATTTCCACAGAAATTTACAGATAGTTTTGAATTGTTCGAACATCACAAAATCGTATAATTTAAAAACTAAAACTATGTATATAAGCGAATTAAAAGAAAAGCCAGTTTGGCAAATGACAGGAGAAGAACTATTACAGTTATTACAAACAGTATCTATAAAGGATTTTAAAGAACTCAATACTTCGCAAGAAACGCAACAATCTACAAAGCGTTATGTTTACGGAATACGTGGTATAGCAGACCTACTTGGGTGCAGTATTACCACTGCTAATAAAATCAAGAAAGAAGGTCATATCAAAAAAGCGATTATCCAAAGAGGTAGAAAAATTATAGTCGATGCTGACTTGGCATTAGAACTATTCGCTAAAAAATAAAAGGGACAACTTGTGCAAATCGTCCCTTAATATCCAATTAAAGTATAACTCAACTCTTATCGTATAAAGATAAGGATTATTAAAACACAAGTAAATATGAGCTTAGATATACCCTATATCCGAGTAGGAACTGCTTACTTTAAAATCATCGAAAAACCTTTGATATCAGGTGATAAAGTTAAAGTAATGGTGCGTTGGACTCGTGAAACGATTGTATCAGATCACGGAAAGTCCTACTTAGAGAACGTCTTAAAATTAGATGGCTTTTGTTGTATTCCAGACCATCTTAACTATCAACCAATCGTAGAAAACTTTTTTAATACCTATAATGAATTAAATATGAAACCAATAGAAGAAGATTTTAACTTAAATGAATTAGAACAATTGATTCCAAACTCACTACACTTTGTAAAGCACATATTCGGAAGTGAACAATACGAATATGGTTTAGACTATCTAAAGCTATTGTATGAGAAGCCAACGCAAACCTTACCAATATTGTGCCTTGTTAGTAAAGAACGTGCAACAGGAAAAAGCTCTTTTATTAAATGGCTTAAAAATATCTTTGGACTCAATATGACTTATATCAAAGGAGATTCTTTTGGTTCTCAATTTAACGCTGATTGGGCAAGTATGTTATTAGTTGCCATAGACGAAGTATTCTTTGATAAGAAAGAGATTACAGAGCGTTTAAAGTACCTTTCTACTACTGACAAAGACAAAGTTGAAGCAAAGGGAAAAGACAGACAGGAAATAGAGTTTTTCGCCAAGTTTATTCTTTGCTCTAACAATGAGGATGATTTCATTCAAATAGACGAAGAAGAAATACGTTTTTGGATTCGAAAGATTAAACCTATTGAATCAGAAGACGTTCACTTTATCAAGAAGCTAACAAGTGAAGTTCCTTATTTTATCAAATACTTACTTCTACGACCTTATTACACCACGCAACAAACCCGAATGTGGTTTACACCTAAACAGATACTTACAGCTTCTCTTTTAAAGCTAATTAGTAAAAACAAAATAGAGATTTCAGTTTTAGAACTTTTAAACCTGTGCTTCGAAAAGGTTGACGAGGATGAAATTTGCGTAGCTCCCAATGATTTACTCTTGTTATTACGCAAGACAAACCCAAAACTAATTATATCTGCTAGTGAAATAAGAAAGATTTTAAAGAAATGGGATTTCGAACCACAAAATAACACAAAATCTTATCAAGGAATAGAGCTTTTATCTCATGGAGAATTTGTTAAAATAGAACGTAGAGGACGTTACTACATCATTAAAAAAGATTTATTCTATAAAATATTTGATGCAATGATGCAAGAATAGATTAAACTGTTGTTTATTAATAAGTTACACTGCATCAAAGTCTGCATCAAACTAAAAACACATCAAGTTTGATGCAAGAGTGATGCAAGAAACAAAATGAGTTTGATGCAGTGATGCAAGAGTGATGCAGAGTATTTTATTGAAATACAATTGATTAACACCTTTCTGCATCATTGCATCAAAAAAAACAGATTTTTAACCCGACTATTTCAAAACGTATGAATTGTGAATCAGCTAAACAAATTAGCCTAACAGACTTACTTAAAAAGTTAGGTCATACCCCAACCAAAATAATGAGAGTTGATTGGTGGTATCTCAGTCCATTTAGAACTGAAAAAACAGCATCATTTAAAGTGAATATTGATAAAAACGTGTTTTATGACCATTCTGCTGGTTTTGGTGGAACAACACTTGATTTTGTGATGAAGTACAATAATTGCGATATTAAATCAGCTTTAGAATTGCTCAAAAACGATTCTTTTTCTTTTCATCAGCCAATTATTGTGAGTTCTAACATTATTCAAGAACCAACATATACAATTCAAGCGATTAAGCCATTAACACATCCAAACTTGATACAATATATCACTGAGCGTAATCTTAGCCTTAAAATGGCTCAAACTTATTGTAAGGAAGTACACTATACTCTAAACAACAAATCATATTACGCTGTTGGTTTTCCCAATACCACCATAAATGGTTTCGAACTAAGAAACGTGTATATAAAAATGTGTCTTGGAAAAAAGGCAGTAACCTACTTTGATAACAAAAGTAAACATATTGTCTTGTTTGAATCTTGGAGTGATTACATCAGCTTTTTAACCCTTTATCCAAATGCAGAAAAGCAATATGATTATTTGATTCTTAATTCCGTATCAATGTTGAATAATACAATAATTAAAACACCAAATAATTATTTGTACAAATGTACAAATGGGGAATTGTATAAATGTATCAATGTACAAATGGATAAAAGTATCAATAATACTTTGTACAAAGAATTAAAGTATGAAAGTATTATTTGTTGTTTCGACAATGATAAAGCTGGAGAAAGTGCCTTTCAAAAAGTAGCTCAGACCTATACAAACGTTGTTGATGGACGAAAACTGTACGAGAATCACAAAGATTTGAATGATTATTTACTAACTATTAACCGCAATGATTTGACGTAAGAATTATCGAGATGTGTCTTTGTCCTTACAAATTGGAAATTTGACAGCCAAAGACCACTCGTTTTTCTCCCGAAGGTCGCAAAATGGGTAAGACGATGAAAAAAACAAAGAAGATAGAATTTAGAGTTACTCTTACAGAAGCTCTAATCATAAAAAACAAAGCAGAAAAAGTAGGTTGTAGCGTTTCGGAGTACATTCGAAACACCGCACTCAACTATTCTTTAGCCTATAAATTAACTCCTGACGAAGTAGAAGTTTACAAGCTACTAAATAAATACGCAGATAATTTTAGAAGAATAGGCAATCTTTTTAAGATAGGCGATGTTACAGGAGTTAAAGAAAATACCATTGAAACAGCAAGACTAATTCGAGAACATTTAAAAAAATTAAAATGATAGGTATGGCAAAGTCTTGTGTTGGAGGTACAGCTCTGTTTAACTATGTAATCAATCCGAATAAAGGATATGAACTATTGAGAAACAATCTTTCGGGGGATACTCCGAAAGATATGTTTCAAACCATGCAGATATTACAAAATCAAAATAGCAGATGTAAAAACAACACCATATCAGCTGTTATATCTCCAACAATTGCAGATAGTAAAAAGATGATTGATAGAGATTTAAGGGCATTGGCAGTTGAATTTTTACTTGGTTTACAAATCGATCCCACCAAAGCTCAATACATTGCTTTTGTTCATACAGAAAAAGAGCACAAGCATATTCACATCATCGCCAATCGCATAGATGAAAACGGAAAGGCATTAAAAGATAATTACATTGGGTTTGAAGCTCAAAGAATAGCTCACGAAATAGCTCTTAAATACGGATGGACTTCTATAAGACAAGAAAATGAGAACAAGAAGCAAAGAGCCAACAACACAAACTTAATAGCTAAAAATGCTATTAAAACAGCTCACAGGGAAGTTTTAAGACAGAAGCCGAAAGATTTACAACAGTACACTTACTTAATGTTGGAAAAAGAGATTGAGCTTAAACCTACGATTAATAATCAGGGAAATATTCAAGGGTATCGCTTTATTCATTTACCAACAGGAACAAACTTAAAAGCAAGTGAAATTGACCGAAATATGAAGTTGAATGACTTATTTAAAAATACAACAAGTACGGAGCCTAAGGATGAAGTACACAAACTATTAACTAATCAAGAATCATCTGAACCACAAATGCAAAATTGGAAAACAGATACATCAGTGTTATTTAGTTTGTTATCTGCTTTACAGTTTGGCGGTAACGATGAAGACGATGAACAGAAAAAACGCAAACGAAGAACATTAAAAAGATAAACAATGGCAAAGAATCAACCTAAACTCACGGAGATGACTGAAATATTACTTCAGCAAGTCATACATTTAGAACAAACGATAAAGCAAAGTGAAAAAAAACATTTAGATACAATCAAAGAATTGAGTAATATCAAAGTAACTGTAAATGTTGCTGAACTCCGACAGATAGAAAAAGAACAACGACAACGTTTACAGAACGGCTTTGAAGAGTTTTATCGAGAGATATCAAAAAACAATGAAGAGCTTTTAAAAGTTTATAAAGCAGTTAGCTCTAAAAGACTATTATACTTGATAGGAATGAATGTCGTTCTTTTTTTAATAACGGGCTTTTCAATGTTCATAGCATCTAAGAATACTATTGAGAAATCGGAGTATGAGCGTTTAGAAAAAGAAAAGGGGCAATTAATAAATCAATTAGAAAATGTAAATCAGTTTTTTATCAAAAATCCAAGGACAGCTAAATCTTTCAAAGAGTGGAGTCAAAAGCAATAATTGAAAAGTGTTTATCAAAGTTATTTCCGTAAAATTTTTAGAGCTTTGAAGGCTCAAAATTTTATGGAATAACTTTGTTGGAATAGGTTCACAATATTTTAAAAGATTTACTAACGTTCCGCGGCTATGCGCCGGGCGGGGCTTTTACCCGGAATTGTTCTTTTGAAAACGCTCATTTCTCGCATCCGTAATCTATCAACCGAAGAACGTTTTCCCGCCTGGCGCATAGCCGTTGTTGAACTAAACCTTCGGTAGCTTTTCTACTAGAAACCATATATTTAGGGTATTAAAAATTCAAAATTATGGTAACTAAAAAAAATCTCCGGAGGAATTAAGAGCGAACAAATATTTGAATCGCGCTTGTAGTGAAATTAATGGTTTCTCTGAACTTCTGCAACGTTTCGAACGAAATATTTCCATTTTAGGTAGAAGTAAACGCACTTTTGATAATTATTCCCGCCATGTGGCTGCAATGGCACTTCATTTTGGCTGTTTACCTACCGAATTAGATCCCGAACAAGTTAAAGACTATCTTTTTGAACTACAACAACGGTCGAATTCTCCTTCTCAATCGTATTTTAAACACACGGTTTACGGACTAAGGTTTCTATTAAAAACCGAAAATCTTCCGTACGATTATCTTCATTTACCTTCCATTCCTAAAGAAAAAAAACTTCCCGTAATTCTTAGTCGAGATGAGATTTGGAAATTGCTTCAACATGCCGATTTACTTAAACATCGCATTTTAATTGGTTTGATTTACAGTTGTGGACTTCGTTGTATGGAAGTGAGAAACATCGAATTAAAGCATTTAGATTTTGATCGGAAACTCCTTCATATCGTTCAAAGTAAAGGGAAGAAGGATCGTTATGTTCCGCTTTCTGATCATATCATTCGAGGGATTAAAAAATATATTTCAGTCGAACATCCCACCACATTTTTATTTACGGGTAATACCAAAGATACCAAAGGATTTGATTCTCGATACAGCCAACGCGGGGTTCAATGGGCGATTCAATCGGTTTGTAAAAAAGCAGGCATTTTAAAAGATGTGCATACACACACGCTGCGCCACAGCTATGCGACCCATTTATTGGAAGATGGTGTAAATATTCTGCAAGTTCAGAAATTGATGGGGCATGAACGCATCGAAACTACGATGGAATATTTACATGTTTGTCAGCTCGAAAACCAAAAAATACACAGTCCAATTGATACCGTTTTTGCGCTATGCAGCCGCAATGGGAAGTAGCTGATGTGCTGAGAAAAGTTGATTTATCCCATCAAAACTTCACGGTTCATCAGGAGAAAACACTCCGAGCACTGACTTTATGCCGAACTGCTGCTTTGGGCGGACATGTAGATGCGTGTGATACCTGTGGAAACATCAACATCAGTTACAACAGTTGTCGCAACAGGCATTGCCCGAAATGCCAAGGTCATAAACGAGAAGAATGGATTCAGGCGCGCGAACATGATTTATTGCCCTGTTCGTATTATCATGTGGTTTTTACTATTCCAGATTCGCTTAATGGTTTGGCGATTCATCAACCACAATTGATTTATAAAATCTTGTTTGATTCGGTTTGGGCAACGCTTTCTCAATTTGGTAAAACCGACGGTTTGCAATTGGGTATGATTGCTGTTTTACATACTTGGGGACAAAATTTGAGTTTGCATCCGCATCTACATTGTATTGTTCCAGGTGGAGGAATTGATGCAAATGGTAAGTGGAAACGAAAGATAAAAACCGATAAATACTTGTTTGCAGTAAAAGCCTTGAGTAAGGTTTTTCGTGCCAAATATGTAGCCTTGTTGCGCAAAGAAAAATTGGCAGATGCTCAAGTCTTGCAAAGTTTGTTTGAAAAGGATTGGGTGGTTTATGCCAAGCGCCCTTTTGGTGGTCCCAAACAAGTCATTGAATATTTAGGGAGATATACGCACAAGGTGGCTATTAGCAACCATCGGATTAAAAACGTAACTCATCAAGAGGTTACCATTCATTACAAAGATTATAAAGACCACAGTAAAACCAAGCAATTAACATTAAAAAACGAAGAATTTGCCCGCCGCTTTAGTTTACATATTCTGCCTAAACGCTTTGTTCGAATTAGGCATTACGGTATTTTAAGTAGCAGTTGGAAACGGGGTAAATTGCAACAATTACAAGAAGATTTAAATATCATTCGACCGATAGTTGAACCTAAAACACAACATCGAAAATGTTATTGTTGCAAAGTTGGTAATTTGGTTACGTTACATGTTTTTGGGCAAAGAGGTCCGCCAAAAGCATATCTTATCGAAAACACAATTGCTTCTGTGAATTAGGTTTTACGGGTTAGGGAACTTGTGTTTAATTGTTCCAAAAAACACCAAAAAACAATTGAAACAGCACAACTTTAACCATAAAAAAAGCAGTAATCCTAAAATTACTGCTGGTATATCTTAAAGTCATACTTCGAAAACTCCATAATACGTATTAAGCTTCCTACGGTTCCGTTCAACGGGCTTTCATCTCGTGCCCTCCGGGCAAGACGAAAGCTTAGTTATTAGCTGTAGCCTTATTATTCTTCAATTTTATTTTTTGATTTAGAGATTATTTCTTTGAATTTTTTCAACATGTCATTGCTCAACACAACAAACATAACATGCTCAGGTTGAGTAATTAGAATTACCTTATAATCCTTGTTTTGTTGCTCTATAGATTTATTTAAGATATTTCTAAAAGAGTTAAGATATGTGTACATCACTTGACCAATATTATCTCTGGTAACTTGTCCAGAAAAAATAACATACTCAACGTCATTTACTGTAATTCTATGATGTATTTTTTCCTTACTATTCTCATCAAATATTTCATCTTTCCAATCTAATTTTAAATTGTTTTTCTCAAAAACTACTTTTGCTGATTTTAAGTAGTCAACAAATTCGCCTCTAAACAAACTACTTGCCCAAACTTCAAATGCTCTAAAATCAGAAGTTGAAGAACTATTTTTATATTCTTCTTGCTTATAAACATCCGAAATGTAATAATCATTTGGAAAAGTAACCCATCCTTTTCCTATATATTGATTTGAATCATCATTATAATCAAAGTCTATTTTCTGTTTTAAAAATGCTTTTTTGTTGTCATCATCAATTAAATTAAAATATCCTATTTTTTCTAATTGTTCAGAAATTTTGGTGTCTTGTGAGAAACCAAAATTTGACAATAAACTAAAAAGTCCCATAAATAGTAATTTGTATTTTATTCTAAATGTCATTTTTGAAAAGGTTACAGCTAACGGTTTGGGTATTGCCGAAGGCGGGGATTTTTAGCGCAAAAGTTCAAACGAAGGACGAATGTTGAACCTTGCACAAATGTCCAATCGAAGTCGTTCAGCCCCGCTTTTGGCAATACCTTGTTGAACTAAACCTTCGGTAGCTTTTCTACTAGAAACCATATATTTAGGGTATTAAAAATTCAAAATTATGGTAACTAAAAAAAATCTCCGGAGGAATTAAGAGCGAACAAATATTTGAATCGCGCTTGTAGTGAAATTAATGGTTTCTCTGAACTTCTGCAACGTTTCGAACGAAATATTTCCATTTTAGGTAGAAGTAAACGCACTTTTGATAATTATTCCCGCCATGTGGCTGCAATGGCACTTCATTTTGGCTGTTTACCTACCGAATTAGATCCCGAACAAGTTAAAGACTATCTTTTTGAACTACAACAACGGTCGAATTCTCCTTCTCAATCGTATTTTAAACACACGGTTTACGGACTAAGGTTTCTATTAAAAACCGAAAATCTTCCGTACGATTATCTTCATTTACCTTCCATTCCTAAAGAAAAAAAACTTCCCGTAATTCTTAGTCGAGATGAGATTTGGAAATTGCTTCAACATGCCGATTTACTTAAACATCGCATTTTAATTGGTTTGATTTACAGTTGTGGACTTCGTTGTATGGAAGTGAGAAACATCGAATTAAAGCATTTAGATTTTGATCGGAAACTCCTTCATATCGTTCAAAGTAAAGGGAAGAAGGATCGTTATGTTCCGCTTTCTGATCATATCATTCGAGGGATTAAAAAATATATTTCAGTCGAACATCCCACCACATTTTTATTTACGGGTAATACCAAAGATACCAAAGGATTTGATTCTCGATACAGCCAACGCGGGGTTCAATGGGCGATTCAATCGGTTTGTAAAAAAGCAGGCATTTTAAAAGATGTGCATACACACACGCTGCGCCACAGCTATGCGACCCATTTATTGGAAGATGGTGTAAATATTCTGCAAGTTCAGAAATTGATGGGGCATGAACGCATCGAAACTACGATGGAATATTTACATGTTTGTCAGCTCGAAAACCAAAAAATACACAGTCCAATTGATACCGTTTTTGCGCTATGCAGCCGCAATGGGAAGTAGCTGATGTGCTGAGAAAAGTTGATTTATCCCATCAAAACTTCACGGTTCATCAGGAGAAAACACTCCGAGCACTGACTTTATGCCGAACTGCTGCTTTGGGCGGACATGTAGATGCGTGTGATACCTGTGGAAACATCAACATCAGTTACAACAGTTGTCGCAACAGGCATTGCCCGAAATGCCAAGGTCATAAACGAGAAGAATGGATTCAGGCGCGCGAACATGATTTATTGCCCTGTTCGTATTATCATGTGGTTTTTACTATTCCAGATTCGCTTAATGGTTTGGCGATTCATCAACCACAATTGATTTATAAAATCTTGTTTGATTCGGTTTGGGCAACGCTTTCTCAATTTGGTAAAACCGACGGTTTGCAATTGGGTATGATTGCTGTTTTACATACTTGGGGACAAAATTTGAGTTTGCATCCGCATCTACATTGTATTGTTCCAGGTGGAGGAATTGATGCAAATGGTAAGTGGAAACGAAAGATAAAAACCGATAAATACTTGTTTGCAGTAAAAGCCTTGAGTAAGGTTTTTCGTGCCAAATATGTAGCCTTGTTGCGCAAAGAAAAATTGGCAGATGCTCAAGTCTTGCAAAGTTTGTTTGAAAAGGATTGGGTGGTTTATGCCAAGCGCCCTTTTGGTGGTCCCAAACAAGTCATTGAATATTTAGGGAGATATACGCACAAGGTGGCTATTAGCAACCATCGGATTAAAAACGTAACTCATCAAGAGGTTACCATTCATTACAAAGATTATAAAGACCACAGTAAAACCAAGCAATTAACATTAAAAAACGAAGAATTTGCCCGCCGCTTTAGTTTACATATTCTGCCTAAACGCTTTGTTCGAATTAGGCATTACGGTATTTTAAGTAGCAGTTGGAAACGGGGTAAATTGCAACAATTACAAGAAGATTTAAATATCATTCGACCGATAGTTGAACCTAAAACACAACATCGAAAATGTTATTGTTGCAAAGTTGGTAATTTGGTTACGTTACATGTTTTTGGGCAAAGAGGTCCGCCAAAAGCATATCTTATCGAAAACACAATTGCTTCTGTGAATTAGGTTTTACGGGTTAGGGAACTTGTGTTTAATTGTTCCAAAAAACACCAAAAAACAATTGAAACAGCACAACTTTAACCATAAAAAAAGCAGTAATCCTAAAATTACTGCTGGTATATCTTAAAGTCATACTTCGAAAACTCCATAATACGTATTAAGCTTCCTACGGTTCCGTTCAACGGGCTTTCATCTCGTGCCCTCCGGGCAAGACGAAAGCTTAGTTATTGTACGACGTAGTTATTTATTTAGTTTTTAATTCGTCCAAATATTTTCGTATGTCTTTTTCTAATTTTTTGGGATAATCATAATTTAGTTTTTTCGATAATTCAGTTCCAATTTTTGAAACTAAATCAGCCATTGCAAATAAAGCATCCCAATTATCATTTTTTTTACTTCCTGAAAATGTTTGTTCTATTGTTTCCCACAAATCGGTAGTCAGGTATTTTTTAAAAAGTCTGCCGTATTTATTGGTTGTAATATTCCAATTATGTTCGCTTGAAATGTACCATTCGATTAAAGGGATTAAATAGTCTGTTCGGATATTATTTTCAGTCATAAACTTTGTATAAAACAAGTCATCCCTAATAATACATTTTGCGGTATGAGCAATGTCCCACCAAAAGTCATTTAAAACTTGTTTGAATTTTTTTTCTGTAGGTTTTTTTATTATAAAAATCTGGTGAGTAGGCTTTTTTAGACTATTTGTTAGCCCTTCTTTATCCACCAAAACTTTATAGCCAATATCCCAATCTTCGTGTAATTCATTTTTTTTTGCGTCAAGTAAAAATTCGGGTTTGCTGTATAATTTGAAATCTACTTTGACATAGTCAGCATATAAAACCATTTTCATAGCGTGTTTACCTTCGAAATAGGTTTCGTCTTCTTCAACCATTGCAATTGGATTTCCAAAATTTTCTGTCCAAGTATTGTCTGAAATATATTTGGCGTTATTTTCGAATATAAGTTCAATGTCTAAGTCGCTAAAATCGTCAACAGGTGCTAATGGATTTACAAGTGAACTTGTCAATAATACTGCTCTTATGTCTCGGTTATTTTTAGACCAATCAATTATTGCTTTTAGTTTTTCGTCACGAACTTTCATTTTTACGAGGTGGGTTTTACTATGTCGTACAACGTTTGGCAAATTGGCGATGGAGCCGACTTTTAGCACAAATGTTGAATAGAATTACTAATCTTCAACATTGCACAAAAGTTCAATAGAAGTACTTCACCGGCTCTATTGCCAATTTGTTTGTTATGTGCCGTTTTATTCCATTTTATACATTTAACAATTGCTGAAACGTAAAGTCGGGTTTAAACATTTCAATTTCGTTTTGAGTTGATTCTTCTTGTGCTTCTTTGCCATAGATAAACATTTGCTGTTCATAATTTTTAACAGCCTCTTCAATGCTATTAAATTTTCCATCGGCTAGATTATCAGACAATATCAAGGCATCCACCAACCCACTATTTACTCCCTGCCCTGCAAAAGGCGGCATCAAATGTGCGGCATCCCCAATCATTGTTATGGGTAATGGGCGCTTGCTTTTCCAAGGCTTTTCTAAAGGAAATATCCGTGTAGCCAATCCTACAAATGACAACGTCGTATGAATCAATTCTTTGTAGCGTTCGTCCCAATCGGAAAATTCTTTCAGAAGAAAATCAACGACACTATTTCTGTTTTGAAAATCTACCTGCGTTTGGTTTTTCCATTCATCAGGTGTTTTAAAACTTATTCCAAAATGCAATGCACCATTATTATTGGGGTTAGCAAATAATAAATTACCTTGGTGAGATGCCATTAGCCGGTTTCCATTGCATAGCTGAAAAAATCCAGGACAGTTTATCTCTGGTTGATGAATATCGGCTTGTATATTGAAAGTACCTGTTTCTTCAACTTCCGTGTCGGTAACAAATTTTCTTACCTTGGACATCCCGCCATTGGCAAGAATAACCAAATCTGCTGTTTCACTCGGTTTATTCTCAAAAGTTAGTGTCCACTTCTTCTTACCAGGTTCAAGCATAACAAGTTTTCTATCCCAAATAACCGTGTCGTTTTCTAAACTATTCAACAAGATAGCCCTTAAGTCATTTCTGTTTATTTCAGGATTGTCAAATCGATTTTCGGGCTTTACATTTTTTGTGGATAAAATATTGCCTTTTTCATCAGCAATATTTACACCCATTGGTAAGGCTAAGTCATAATAAGTTTGTAACAATCCCGCTTTTTTCATTGCTTCCTGACCTGAACCTTTGTGTAGGTCAAGGGTTCCACCAAAAATTCTTGCCTCTCGGTCGTTGTCTCTTTCGTAAACTGAAACGTCTATGCCGTTTTGCTGTAATAATTTTGCCATAGTCAGTCCAACGGGTCCACCACCAATTATTGCAACGTTCTTATCACTAAGTAAATTCATTTGTTTGTCTGTATCTATTCGCATTGTCATTCAAAAATGGCACATAACGTTTTGCGGCTTTGCGAAGGAGCGGATTAGAAAGACTAAACTTTCAATTATGCACTAATGTTAGCAAAACCATTTTTTCTATTTGCTAATTTATAGTTTAAAAGCAAATAAAAAATGGTTTTGCGGATTGAAAGCATAAATGTCGAACTTTGCACTTAACCCGCTCTTTTGCAAAACCGATGTTGGCGGTAGTTTTTTTATCTTATTTTGTGTAGGATTTCTTTCAGTTTGGGTTCAATATTTAGTTCATCAAATAGTTTTTCCGATAAATTTAATGAGTTCTCAAAAGCCAAAACGATGTTTTTGGGATTTAAATCTGATGTTACTTTTTTATACGCTGAATACCAAATCGTGTCAATGTCCTTTTCGAGACTTTTAGTCGGACTTTCCCAATGTTGCGTTTTGCTTGTTCTTGCTCTTATAAGCCAAAGCAAGTATTTCTGCACATTTGATAAACTGTGATGAGCGTGAGCAAATTCTTCTCGTTTAATCAAGTTGCTTGTTGTCAGTACAACATTCAGTAATGATTGGCTTAACCACAAAATATTTTCTTTTGTTATTCTTTCGGGCGATTTCGTTCCGATTTGATTAAGCGTTTTCGTTAAAAGTCCGTCTTTGTCGATTAGGTTCATCTGGTCAAAATCGCTAAATGCAACAATTCCGTCCCAGGATTTGATGATTTCAATATCCTCCGTTTTTAAAAAATGGAATTCTCCTCTGACCATATTCTCAAAAATAGCCACTTCGCTTCCATATTCGTTTGTAAAATATAAAGCCACTGGATGGATTAGATTTACCCATTTTTCCGCTGAGAAATTTTCTTTATTTTTCAAGAAGATGTAAAATTCGATGTCAGAATATTTGTCTCCTTCGTTTTTGGTAAATGAACCATACATAAAAACAGCGGAAACATTTTCGTCTTGTTGAGCTATAGATTTTGTTTTGTCAATCATTTGTAACTGTGTCATTTTTTCTAATTTTATAAATTGATAATATAAAATTCCATTACTTTTTGAAAGCAATGAAAAAGTTTGAGTTTATATATTTTGGAAAGTTACTTATAGCTTCATCGGATTATATTTTTTTATGTTCAACATTCTGTTTGGTAAAATTACCGCTAACATTGTTATTTCACGAAATAAAACACGGTGTAGTTTCGTAAAATAACACCTATATGCGCATTTCGTAAAATCTGTTGCTAATATAATTACTTTTTTGTAAATTAGATACTTAGTAAGTTATTTTTTGTGGATAGCGAAACAAAATAGGTTAAATTAGATTTATTTAAGTATGGATAGCGAAACAATATTAAAAACCTTACACGACCGATTGCAAGTGCAACGCTATGCCAATAATACCATAAAATCGTATTGTGGTTATGCACAAATATTCTTAGAGTATATGAATAAATATCGTACGCTCAACGAAATACCTATTGCTGAAATAGAGGGTTTTATTAATGAAAAAGTATTTCAAGACAATATTAGTGCATCTTATCAACGCTCTTTAGTTGGGGCAATTAAGAAGATTTATGAGTTGGTCAATAATCAATCGATAGAGTTAAATTATTTATATCCTAAACGAAAATCAACCCAACTGCCTACTTTCTTTTCTCAAGAAGAAGTGAGAAAAATATTAAATGCTACAGAAAATTTAAAGCATAAAGCAATTCTTACCACTATTTACAGTTGTGGATTACGCTTAAGTGAGTTAATAAATCTTAAACTAACCGATGTAAAATCCGACAGTAATTTACTATTAATACAACAAAGCAAAGGGAATAAAGATAGGTTAGTATCTTTACCTGATAAGTTATTAAGTTTGTTGCGAGAATATTATATTGAATATAAACCCAAAATATTTTTATTTGAAGGAACTAATGATGAGCAATACAGCGAAAGAAGTGTTCAGTTAGTTTTGAAAAAGTCAATGAAAAAAGCCAATATTGCAACAAAAGGCAGTGTGCATACTTTGCGTCATTCATACGCCACACATTTAATAAAAAGCGGAATTGACATTCGGGTTGTACAAGAATTATTAGGGCATAGTGATATTAGAACAACCATGATTTACACTCATATTACAGATGTAGATAAGAAATCGACACCAAGTCCATTAGATTTTTTATAACCTAAATAAAAAACCCAACTTTACATTTTTGGGTGTAAAATTGGGTGTTTATCTTTTAACTGATTAATTACCAGTGTTTATTGCGGAGAAAGAGGGATTCGAACCCCCGGACCTGTTACAGTCAACGGTTTTCAAGACCGCCGCATTCGACCACTCTGCCATTTCTCCAGTGGTCTGCATTACTTCCGTATTGCGAGTGCAAATATAGACACTTCCTTCAATTCTGCAAAAAAATATATACTAAAAAACACACTTTTTTTTTAGTAATAAAACTAACTCTCTCGGCATGAAATATTTATAAAGAATAAAAAAAGGTCTTAATAAGTAAAAAACTTATCAAGACCTTCTTATTCTAACTCTAAAAACTAATTATACTATTAGTAATTGATATATTCAGTGATTTCTAAACCATATCCTGTCATCCCTACTCTTTTGCCTTGAGCAGAATTAGACAACAACTTAATCTTAGAAATATTTAAGTCATGTAATATCTGCGCTCCGATACCGAAGTCTTTTTCATCTCCAGATAACTTAGGTGTATCAAGATCTAACTTCGCTCCAGAGTTTTTAAGTACAGCTAATCTATTTAAAAGACTTGCATTGTGATCTTCTTGATTAATAAATAAGATCGTTCCTTTATCCCCTTCGTTAATCTTAGCAAACGTATTCTCCATACGAATGCTTAATTTACCACTTAAGGCATCTAAGATATCATTATTACCGATCGTTGAATTAATACGTGTTAAAACAGCCTCATCAGCATTCCAATCTCCTTTAGTCAAAGCGATATGCACTTGTCCATTTGTATTCTGTTGATACGCTCTTAATCTAAAAGTGCCATATTTAGTTTCTAATTCGAAGTCTTCTTTCTTTTCGATTAAGCTATCGTGCTTCATACGATAAGCCACAAGAGCTTCAATAGATATAATTTTTAAGTCCCATTTCTTCGCTACATCCATTAACTGTGGTAGTCTAGCCATAGAACCATCTTCATTTAAAATCTCTACTAAGATACCTGCTGGTTTAAACCCTGCCAGTCTTGAGATATCAACTGCAGCCTCAGTATGCCCTGTTCTTCTCAGTACACCACCCTCTTTAGCAATCAATGGGAAGATATGTCCTGGACGACCAAGATCTTCTCCTGTAGTCTCTTCTTTTACCAATGATTCTATTGTCTTAGCACGGTCATATACAGAGATACCTGTCGTACATCCATGTCCTTTTAAGTCTATAGATACTGTAAATGCTGTCTGGTGAAGTACAGTATTATTAGTTACCATCGGATGCAAGTCTAATTCTTGACATCTCTCTTTAGTAAGGGGAGCACAAATAAGTCCACGTCCATGAGTGGCCATAAAATTGATCATCTCTGGAGTAACCATTTCTGCAGCAGCGATAAAATCGCCTTCGTTTTCACGATCCTCATCATCTACCACTATGATTACTTTTCCTGCTTTGATATCTTCAATAGCTTCCTCGATAGTGTTTAATTGAATGTGATTATGTGACATTATAGTTGTATTTTGTTGTTTTGTATTATTTCTTTTTTTGTTGTCTTTTTGATTTTAAAGCAACAAATAAATCTTTAAATGTATCTAACGATAGACTAAAGCTAACATCTCCATTATCCCTTGTAGCCTTATACGTTAAATATATAGCCAATGGAGTAAGAACTAAAGATCCTATCCACCCTCCAAAGAATGGGATAATTCCATCCTCCTGAGCCATCTTTCTTCCAAAAGTATTTATAAAGTGATAAGTAATAAAGATACCTACTGCAAATACAATTGGCAAACCAATCCCCCCTTTTCGAATAATAGCTCCCAATGGTGCTCCAATATAGAACATCAGGAAACACGAAAAGGCAATCACAAACTTCTCGTATAGAGCTAACCAGTGATCATTTATCTTCTTTACTTGATTTAATATAGAAAGGTCATTACTCTCTGTATTAAAGCTAATGTTATTCGTATAATCTATCGCTGACTGTAAGATTCTACTCTGATTATCATAAGAAAAATCCTTTATTAAGTCAGCATCCGCTATTTCTATTTTTGCAATAGTATCATTACTAGAAGGTTGTCGTTCCATAGACAACAGATTTCCTAATCTCAAAGTTAGGTTATCTGTATTAGATGCTTTCTCTACATTCATAGATCGTTGAAGAGAGTCTATCGTATAGTTTAGCTCCTTTATATTCAGCATACCATACGTATTGGTAATCTTATCCTCATCTTTCCCCTCATCTTGAAAACTACTCAAATCAATATTCATCGTATATTTTTCAAAAGAAGTTTTGATAAACGGCTCTTTCTTCTGTTCTTCATAGTTCTTCGCTACTACATCATCATAGTAGTTACCATCGAATAAGTGAAGCTTTAAGATATTAGACGTTTCTTCTGTTTCTAGTTCTCCATTTACTGATCTAATCACCGTCTTATTTTCATATCCAGAACTAGACTTGACATGCATCGTTACATTATCTAAATACTGACCTTTATCTCCAGTCTTATTATCTACCTTAATGTTGACCTGTCCTAAATCATTAAACTGCCCAGCGGCTATTGCCATAGCTGGTTTTGTTTGAATAATTTCTTTTCGAAGATTTAAAAAACGATATTCCGCCTTTGGAATAACATCATTCGCAAACCAAAATGATACTCCTGCTAATATAAATATGAATATAGACAATGGACGCATCGCTCTCTGAAGAGAGATTCCTGATGCCTTCATCGCTGCGAACTCATAGTTCTCTGCAAAGCTACCAAAGGTCATAATAGATGCTAATAGCACTGACAAGGGCAATACCAAGGGTACCATCTTAGGTGAATAGAACAGTAAGAACTGAACAATCACGATCAAATCAAGATCCTTTCCTGCTAATTCTGAGATGAATAACCACACCCCTTGTAGGATAAAAATAAAGTATAAAATAGCGAACACTGTTAGCAGCGTCGATATAAAGCTTTTTAAAATATAACGGTCAAGTAATTTCACTTAAATCTTTAATCTATATTGTTGATGTAATAATTAGGGTACAACGACTGTGTAAAGGTAAAATGATTTTTCGACATTGACTGATTTGTTTTAAAAGAATTAACCGTCAGTGTTGATTTAGAACCGTCTTTATTTACTTGAATCTTGTTATAGATATCTTTCGTTGCCGTATCTATCCCTAGATATACCTCTTTTATAACAGATTTTTTATCCGTAGGTATTAGTTTTATATACTGTACTTTCTTCCCATCTACATTCTGTAGAATATCCCACTGAAATGTATATCCTTGATTAAAGAAAGTCAGCATCTGAGAAGGCAATATTCCATCTGCATTTTTCTCATTAAACTTAGAGACTGTCACCTCTTCATCTTCATCCGAGATAGTATATATCTTCTTGCCATCATATATCTTCTTTATTCCCATAAATGTCAGGTTATAAAGGTCTTTCTTTAGATCCAGATGTCCTTTGCCATCGAAGTCTTTATTAGCCCCTTTTTGATTAAAAGAAAAGTCGATTGAGATATTCTCATACCCATTTATCTTCTTCGTTACTTCTAACAAATAATTCTTAGCTCGTTGACTACTCTGTGCATTTGCTGAAAAAGCAAATAGTACTATTCCTATAAGTGCAATAATCTTTCTCATTCTATTTCTTTAATTGTTGTTTTCTTCATTATCAAAAAACTGATCTAAAGCCATCAAATCTGGTATATTCACTGTACGTGCCTTACTTCCTTCGAAAGGCCCTACAATACCGGCAGCCTCTAACTGATCAATTAATCTACCTGCACGATTATAACCTAGTTTTAACTTTCTTTGTAACAATGAAGCTGACCCTTGCTGTGCTGTAACGATGATAGCTGCAGCGTCTTTAAACAGAGGATCTCTCTCACTAATATCCACATCTAAATTACTAGCTCCCTCCTCACCTACATATTCTGGTAATATATAAGCCTCTGGATAAGCCTTTTGTGCCCCTATGTACTCTGTTAGTTTTTCTACCTCTGGAGTATCTACAAAAGCACACTGTACACGTACCAAATCATTTCCTTGTGTGTACAACATATCCCCTCTACCGATTAACTGATCTGCACCCTGCTGATCTAAGATCGTACGAGAGTCTATTTTAGAAGTAACTCTAAAAGCTACACGTGCTGGGAAGTTCGCTTTAATAATACCAGTAATAACGTTTACAGATGGTCTCTGTGTAGCGATAATTAAGTGAATACCAATAGCACGAGCCAACTGAGCTAAACGTGCGATAGGCGTCTCTACCTCCTTACCTGCTGTCATAATCAAATCTGCAAACTCATCCACTACTAATACGATATAAGGCAAGAAGCGGTGTCCATTCTCAGGATTTAACTTGCGCTGTTTGAATTTCTCGTTGTATTCCTTGATGTTTCTAACCATTGCATCTTTTAGTAGCGTATAACGGTTATCCATCTCTATACACAGAGAATTCAGCGTATTAATAACTTTCGTATTATCTGTTATAATAGCATCTTCCGAATTAGGCAATTTAGCTAAATAATGTCGTTCTATTTTATTAAATAAAGTTAATTCTACTTTCTTTGGGTCAACTAATACGAACTTCACTTCGGCTGGGTGCTTTTTATACAGAAGCGATGTCAATAGAGCGTTCAGTCCTACAGACTTACCTTGTCCTGTAGCCCCTGCCATCAGAAGGTGAGGCATTTTTGCTAAATCTACTACGAAGGTCTCATTCGAAATCGTCTTACCAAGTGCCACTGGTAACTCCATTTCAGCACTTTGGAATTTAGGAGAAGCTATCACACTTCTCATGGACACAATAGAAGGACTGTTATTAGGTACTTCGATACCTATCGTTCCTCTACCTGGTATGGGTGCAATAATACGGATACCTAATGCAGATAAAGAAAGAGCAATATCATCTTCTAAGTTCTTAATCTTCGAAATACGAATACCTGCCTCTGGCACGATCTCATATAGTGTAACAGTAGGTCCTACAGTAGCCTTAATCTGAGCAATATCGATCTTATAGTTACGCAGGGTGTCTACGATTCTATTCTTATTCTCTTCTAATTCTTCTTGATTAATCGTAATTCCAGAACCACTGTATTCTTTCAATAATTCAATAGAAGGAAACTGATAATTAGACAACTCTAATGTAGGATCAAACTCTCCAAAGTCTTGAACCAATCTAGCCGCTAGATTCTCTTCTAAACTTCCTTCGTCTTTTATTTCTTCAATAACGAAGTCATTAGCACCTGCTTCCTTAGCAGTCACAGATTCTACCTTCTCTACGTTTGGCTTTGGATTTTTATGATCTAATACTAACTCAGAGCTATGTTCTATCGTCGGTTTAATATTCTTTGGTTCTACTATAGCAGACTTAGGAGACTCTGGTTGCTCATAGATACTAAAGTCTTCTTCTTTAACAGGTGTTTCCTGCTTAGCAGACGGTGCTTCTACCTCCTTATTCGCTACTGCTACAGGTTCTGCATTTACCTGATTTGCTTGTCCATTATTATCGAAGTCAGCAGGAGTCTCTATATGTTTCTTTTTAAACTTCTTAAAGAACGCTGGTAACCCTTCTAATCCTTGACGAATAGAAGTAGGTGATAATTTAAATCTAAACAGCGCAAAAGCAATCGCAAAGAATAACAATAACAATACCGTACCAGCTGTACCTAGATAATCTACAAAGTACAGATTTAACTCATATCCTACTGTCCCTCCTAAAAGAGGATTACTGCTCCAGAAAAAACCTAAGAAAACAGATAGCAATAACATTGAGAACAAGTCCCAGAAAATCACTTTCTTGATTCTTCTAGCTGGTATAGTGAAAAAGGCATAAATACCTGAATGAACTAATAACTTTGCAAAAAAGAAAGACGCTACTCCGAAGCCTTGATATACAAATAGGTGAGCTAGATATGCCCCTAGTTTACCTAACCAGTTAGCCACCTCAGCCTGTCTATCTCCTAATAATTCTAAATTACTCTGATCTTCTATCCCTGTGATTAAATAGGATATAAAACTCAACGTTAGTGCGATACCACTGATGATTAACAGTATAGTGATTAAGAATCGGCTATTGATATGTATCGTTGTATCAAATCGTTTGGCCGTACTCGTTGATTTTGTAGTTTTCTTTTTTGTTGTATTTTCTTTTTCCATTTCCTTTTTTATTGACAATATGGCTATATTGTTTTCAACCTAATTCTTTTTATAACAATAGACTGCTAGTAAATCATTCAATATACTAGCAGTCTATGTATATAAAACCCTTATTTTAAAGCAGCGATAGCTTTTTCATAATTTGGTTCATCAGCTGTTTCAGCCACTTGTTCTGTATAGATTACTGTACCTTCTTCGTTTAAGATAACAATAGATCTAGACAACAATCCTTTTAAAGGTCCGTCTGTAAACAGCACCCCATAATCTTTTCCAAATTGTCCGTCTCTAAAATCAGACAACATCTCTACATTCGCAATACCCTCAGCTCCACAGAAACGCCCTTGTGCAAAAGGTAAATCTCTTGAAACACATAATACTACTGTATTCTCTAGTTTAGAAGCATCTTGGTTAAAATGTCTTACAGAAGTAGCACATGTAGGTGTATCCACACTAGGGAAGATGTTTAAGATTACTCTTTTTCCCTTATAGTTTGCTAATGTTTTATCAGCTAAATCTCCTCCTACTAAATTGAATTCAGGAGCTTTTGTATTTAATCCTGGTAATGTTCCGATAGTTTGGATAGCATTACCTTTTAATGTTACAGTCGCCATATTGTTTTATTTTTTAGGTTACACAAAAATAAGTAAAATTCGATAGAATATAATGCTAAATACTGATAGATATATTAGCAAAACCTAAATGTAATAAATATATAATCAATGAAGCTCTCGTATGCAGTCTTCTAGAATTGGACTACAGTCTTATTTAACCCTAAAAACAAAAAAAGGACTGTACTAAGAGTACAGTCCTTAAAAATTTTATAAAGAGAGTTTTATTTATCTATCGATCCTAAAACTCTTTGCATAAAGGTATTCAACGCTTCTTTTTGGGTAGCTCCTTCTTTTACAAGTTTCTGAACCTCTAGAGCCCCATACATATTAGAAATAAGTTCACCGATCACATCTAGTTCCTCATCCTTAAGAGAAGGCACTTCTGTTAGGTTTTCTAACACTTCTAGCGTTTCTATAATATAATCTTGGTCGTTATCTGCAATGAATTGAGATAACTGTCTTATCACTGGTAATTTCATTCTATATCAGATTTATGAAATTATACAATTTCGTTTACTAATTCGTGTAACACCTCAGTTTTATTTGTCTGAGTTTGGTTAACTAACTTACCGTTTACGAATGTAGCAAAAGTTGGTAAATTGCTTACATCAGCCAATTTTCTTGACTCAGGGAAGTTCTCAGCATCTGCAATTACAAATGTCATGTTTTCTTTCTCTGTAGCCAATTTTTTGAATTTAGGCTTCATAATTCTACAATTACCACACCAAGATGCAGCATATTGAACAACCACTTTTTCATTTGAATTTACAATTTCTTGTAAATTATCTTTATCTAGTTCTAAAAGCATTTTTTTTAAATTTTGGGTTAGTAACCTGGTTTATTTCTTAGTGTTTGCTTAAGTATTCAGCTACACCTTTTCTGTCAGCATTCATTGCATCTTTTCCTTCTTCCCAGTTAGCTGGACATACTTCACCATGAGTTTGTACGTGAGCGTAAGCATCGATTAATCTGATGTACTCATTTACGTTTCTTCCTAATGGCATATCGTTTACTGATTCGTGGAAAATTTTTCCAGTCTCATCGATTAAGTAAGTAGCTCTATATGTAACGTTAGATCCTTCGATTTGAACTGAATCTAATTCTTCATTATATACTTCGTTTTCTACATCTAAGATTCCTAATACTGATGATAAGTTTCTTTGAGTATCTGCGATAATTGGGTAAGTAACTCCTTCGATTCCACCATTGTCTTTTGCTGTGTTTAACCAAGCGAAGTGTACTTCGTTAGTATCACATGAAGCCCCAATCACCATAGTGTTTCTTTTTTCAAACTCTGGTAAAGCTGCTTGGAAAGCGTGTAATTCTGTAGGACATACGAATGTAAAGTCTTTTGGGTACCAGAATAATAATACTTTTTTATTGTTCTTTGTTGCTTCTTCGAAAATGTTGATTCTTAAATCATCTCCCATTTCAGACATTGCGTCTACTGTGATGTTTGGAAATTTTTTACCTACTAAAGACATAATAATTTATTTTAAAGTTAATAATCCTTCTTGATTTCTTTTACAAATGTAAGGCTAGTAAATACGATAATCTATTAATCTTGATTATTGTTTTTTATTCTAACATAAATAAAATCTATACTTACATTGCATTGTCTATTGATTAGTTTAGACATGTCTAAAGATAGTCATTTTATATAGAACTAGGAAATCTTAGCATGTTATAATAATATTAATAAACCTAAATATTATTATAATCTATAGTATATCAGCTCCTTTATAGATCTGTATATTTATTCTGCATCACTTTCTTCCCTAGCTTCTCTATAACAAAATAATTTCCACCTCATCATCCAAGTCTTTAATTTTCTCATCTTTTATTCATTTTTACAGAAGTGATCGCATACTTATCGGATACTTATCGCATAGTGGTCGCATAAAAAAGGGCTAAAAGTATGCGACCACTATGCGATAACCTTCCCATCACAAGTCGACCACTCCAAAAATGAATCAAAAAATAAGCAATGAAAAAAGGCGATAAGCTTAGTACTACCTAAGTTTATCGCCCCTTTTCTCTATAATATATAAGGTATGTCTTATGCCTTATTCACTATCTTTCTAATTTTATAATTAAATGCTGCATATAACAAGGTCACAAATGGACTCAAATAATTAAAAAATGCATACGGTAGATAGGTCATCGTAGGTATCCCCAATACTCCTGAATGATATGCTCCACAAGTATTCCAAGGGATCAATACTGATGTCACAGTCCCTGAGTCTTCTAATGTACGGCTCAGATTCTCTGGTGCTAATCCTTTTGCCTTATAAGCGTCAGAAAACATCTTACCTGGTACCACGATAGATAGATACTGATCTGATGTCATCACATTAATCGCTAAACAACTAGCTACTGTACTTGCAAATAACCCGAATACATTATTAGCAATATTCAACAGTGCCATCGAGATCTTCTGTAATGCTCCAATAGCTTCCATCGCTCCACCAAAAAACATAGCACATAAAATCAACCAAACCGTATTCAACATACTTGCCATCCCTCCTGCTTCAAACAAGCCGTTCAGGCTCTCTAATGGCGACAAGATTCTGATATCTGTAGTCAGTGCTAGCATAACACCTTTATACGCATTATAAAAATTAAATGTATCTCCACCTGATACTGCGACTACGATGTCTGGCTGGAAAATCAGTGCAAATACTCCTCCTAATAGTGTTCCTATCAATAATGCTGCTATAGGCTGTACTTTCTTAACGATCAAAAAAACTACAAATACTGGTACTATAAATAAAATAGGTGTGATATTAAATGTATCTGCTATAGCCTGTAAAGTCACTGATGTATCTACATCTCCTCCATGACCATATAATACCCCTAACACAGAGAACAGCACTAACGTAACGATATAAGTAGGTACTGTAGTGTACAGCATATATCTGATATGGGTAAATAAGTCTGTACCTGCCATCACTGGAGCAAGGTTAGTCGTATCAGATAATGGGGATAACTTATCTCCAAAATAAGCTCCTGATATCACAGCTCCTCCTATCATCCCTATAGGCATCCCTATCGCATTACCTATCCCTACTAACGCTATCCCTACTGTAGCAGATGTAGTCCATGAACTACCTGTAGCTATAGATATAATAGAAGTAATGATCAGACAGGCTGGTAGATAAATAGCGGGATGTAAAATCTGTAACCCGTAATAAATCATACTAGGTATAATCCCGCTTAAAAGCCAAGTACCCGATAAGGCTCCTACTAATAATAAAATAAAGATAGCACTAGAGGTATCTCTAACATTATTAATAATCTGCGTGATCACCTTATCGTAACTTACATGATTAAAGATACCCACAACAGTAGCAATAGAACCACCTATTAATAAGATAAACTGATTCGTACCAGACAAGGCGTCATCCCGGAATACAAACACATTAATAGCTAATAATCCTACTAAAATAACAACAGGAATTAGCGATTGAAATAACGTGATTGGCTTCTCTACTTTGTCGTGTTTACTACTCATTTACTTAAATCTTAAATTTATTTTGATGCGAAAGTAACGATTTTACAGTTATATCTTATGCAAAATAAGACATAATACAATATAACTATTAAAAAATCATATTTTACTTTACTGATTCATAGTTTATTATAAAAAAGAATACCAATAAATCCAATTAAAGGTTCAAAAAAATTGTTAAAAACAAAACTTTTTTCTATATTTACTACATACATATAAAGCAATTTATATGCAATCTTTATGTACTATCTCTAAAGAAGAGATACATTTAGATATAAAATATTGTTGTTTTGATGTTTTTAGAGGACATCATATTAAGCTACTTATCTACAATAAGTAGCTTTTTTTATACCTCTAAAGTATAGGTACCTCACCCCTTAATTACAACAATATTATTTTACACAAACCTTATAGTCAGTCCATTATTCTATTTTTTAACGATTGCTTTTATTAATTTCACAAGGATTATTTGTCTAAGACTGAATCCCAAACTAACTTTGCTCTTATATCAAAACTCAACAATATGATAGTAAGACACAAAAAGCATATCATACAAATGCTTTTTATATGGAAGGGGTCTGTCCTTAAAAAAATATTTCCAACGCTACTGGCTATCTTTATATTCTCTTGGATTGTCTATTTTGCTCATTACCTATTCCCTGATGTAATAATCCCACTTAATGTAGGAGCGTTTGCCTTAGTAGGTATTTCGCTAGCGATATTCTTAGGATTTTGTAATAATGCGGCTTATGATCGCTTCTGGGAAGGAAGGAAACAATGGGGAAGCCTAGTGATACACTCTAGATCGCTTGCTTTTCAGATTCAAAACTATATAGACGAAAGCCCTTCGTTCTCTAAAAAGGAAAAACAAGAGGGGATCAAACTTATTATTGCTTTCTGCTATCTCTTAAATAAACAACTGAGAGAAAAGACAGACTATGAAGAGATACGTCAGTACCTGAAAGAAGAGGTATATCAAGAAATGCTGACTAAGAAATTTAAACCTGCGTATATTCTTAATGAATTAACGAAATGGATAGCTACACAGCAGCGTGCAGGTAGACTAGATACTATCACACAAGCTAGGATAGACAAGAATATCGATGAACTATCCATAGTATTAGGTGCATGTGAACGTATCGTACATACTAAAATTCCGTTTGTATACTTTGTTATTCTACACAGGACAGTCTATGTGTACTGCTTTATACTTCCGTTTGGATTAATTGATCTTATTGTCTGGACTATGCCCTTCTTTGTGACCTTCGTAGCGTATACCTTTATCGCACTAGACGCTGTAGTAGCAGAGATAGCAGAGCCATTCGGAGAAGAAGAAAACGACCTTGCTCTAGATCAGATGTGTGCTAATATAGCTTATTCTCTAAGTGAAATATCGGAAATGCCTCTACCAGAGCTGATGACACCTGATAAGAACTATATCGTTACATAATGTATCGAAAGTACATCACTAACGCTCATAAAAAAAGCACTTCGAATGAAGTGCTTTTTAGTTATAATTAAGCGTTAATTAAATTTAAAGATTCTTGAAGTTCTGGTTTTTCTAGAACATAACCATTCACCCATTTCGTTAAGCGATCTACATCATAAGGCAATAATTGATTAATAGCTTTATGAAGTTCTTTGTAAAATAACTTTGGATCAAAACTTACATTCTCAAGTATAGTTTTTGCGAAATCAAACATTAAACGTGTTTTCATATCTGTAATTTTTTATCTTACTACATAGTAAACATAGTCATTTTGAAAAGTATTTCCCGTTTTTCCCTCAGACTTTAATACAATTTTAGCAATTAATATCTGATTCTCATAATTTGAATAAATTGACTGAATTTTATTAAATAAATATTTCAATAATTTCATTTTCTGCAATGAGTTGATCTTATAAAAAAAGCATCTCCTATGGAAGTGCTTTTATCTTATGCGTTCAGTAATTCTAAGGATTGATGTAGTTCTGGTTTTTCCTGAACATAACCGCTAACCCACTGTTTTAACTGATCTAAATCGTATGGTAATAAATTCTGAATTGCTTTTTGCAATTCCTTATAAAATAACTTTGGATCAAAACTTACATTCTCTAATATCGTTTTGGCAAAATCAAACATTGTTCTTCTTTTCATATTTGTAATACTATTGTAACACATGAGCTAAATTAGCACTTACCGTATTAAAACACAAAAATAAATAACATTTTATTATTATTTTAAGCATTTATACATTAAATAAACTTTTATATCTTAATATATAAAATAGTATCAACAAACATCTGTAAGTATTATATAAAAACATCATGTTACCCTATAAATTCACAAAATGTGTATTTCCAAACAAATTGGGGGTATAAAAAAATGAACTCTATTCATAACTAATGATGAATAAAGTTCATTTAGATATTAAGATAAATTCTTTTCGACCGATTTATCCTGCTTTATATTATCCTGATAGAGTCACACCTATCTTATCTTTATGACACTAATACTGTTTTAAGAAGTACTTCAATAAATCCGTAGTAGTCACTATTCCTTTTAAATGTCCTAGCTGATCAACTATCGGTATAGAGTGATAGCTCTGCTTTGACAGTATTTCTGTTACCTCTTTTACTGTTGCTGTAGGTAAGGCACTTACCACTACTTTAGCCATTAGTTGTTCTATAGAATATAAGTCATAGACTACAGAAGGCATGTCTTCTGACTCATCCTCGACCACATCGACATAACTGATTTTAATCAAATCAGAATAACTTAGCACTCCTATTAATTTATCCCCCTTAACGATAGGGATGTGTCTTATTTTATGTTTTTTAAACAATCTCTCTGCATCATATAAACTATCGGATAAAGTAAGAGTGATGAGCTCTTTAGTCATAATCTCTTCAACTGGAACCTTTTGTTTCATAACAATCAGATTTTAGTTAGACAATACACATATAAAAAGGTCACCTTTTTATTACTTTAAATTTACGATACTTATAGGAATATAACAAATTAACTGCCAATGGATTAATTCTATTTTTCAAGTAATTAGACAATATCTTCATTATTTAAAAAGGAATATCTTCATTTTCATTCTTTATAGCTTATATCCTGCCTTCTTTACCATAAAAAAGCACTTCTGTATCTCTACAAAAGTGCTTTTTATACAAACCTATATTTCCTTTCCATTTATATCAATAACTACTGCTACTCCATTCTTTATCGCAGTAGTTTTACCATCTTTAAACTCTCCTATATGACTGTATGTAGTCGGTTCTAATACGATTACCCCTTTATCATTCATAAATCCTACATAGTTATTCAGCCTAATTCGCGCTGTATTATCTTTAGTGAAGCGCTCTACCTTATCATATTTCGCTACTGATACTACCTTTTGTAACTTATCCGCTATGCCCCACTTACCTTTCTCTAAATATGTAGCGTAGCCTTTAAATAAGTTATCTACATCTGTATACTGACCTGGTTTAAATAACTCTATCCCATTCTCATAATTAACAATAGTCAATAGTCCATTCGCTCTCACCTTTGCTAACTTGTCTTTTGTCAAAGCATAATCTGGTATTTCATATTTGGCATGCACAGTCGTAAGCCCTACATGATTCACAAATCCGTATAAACCTCCTTTTACTAAATAGGCATATCCTTCATTATTAAACTCACTGATACGATCGTACATCGGGTTTATAACAATGATGCCCTGTTTATTAATCAGTCCCCATACCCCATTCTGTTTCATCCTAGCTACTAGAGCATTGGTGAAGTCTAGCTCGTTCTCATAAACAGGAGAAGTGATATGTACAAGATTAACAGATGCAAAACCATGTAAATCATTCATCCCTTTTAACAAAATGACTTTGTTTGCATAGTCAAACTTTATCTCTTTATAGTTATCCTCTAAGATCTTTCCGTTCTGATTAAAAACATTATACATTGTCACTGAAGAAGTGTGGATAGTAAGCTTTCTATTACTCTCTTTGTCTGGCGTAGATACCTCATCATATTCTACAGCTAGAACTTCTTTCCACTGTCTATTAATTAACCCGCTCTTATTGCCAAAAGACACTACTGCATGATTATCCTCTGCGAACTCTTCTATATCTGTATATTTAGTCGGTTCTACCAACATATTCATTCTAGAGTCAAATATGCCTAAATAAGGAGCCTTAAGTACTTTAAACACTCCAGCTTCATTAAATGGATATATCTCTGTATAATAAGTATCTAATCGCTCTTCGAAGTTTTTATCTATAAGATTCTTAGATATCTCATTCTTCTGTACTAATGCATATCCAAAAGAGTTATAATTATCTATTCGCTCATAGGTTGGTTCTAAACGTTTATACGTTTTTAGATGGAATAACCCTACAGCTCTTTCTATACCTGGTATATCATTGTAGATTCTCACAGTACCTTGGTCTTCTGTCACATTGATATCCTTATAGTCCACAGGTAATACAACTTCCCAATTCTTATTCGCTAACCCTAGTTTACTGTCTAGTGTTAAGATTGTCATATCATAAGGTAGTAAAGTTCCGATATTATCATACATCACAGGTAGCACTACTTTCCATTGTTTATTAATCACTCCCCATTTACCATTCTGATTGACACGCGCAAAGCCCTCAGCGTTAAACACGGTTATATTATCATATTCTGGAGCTAATAATACCTTAAACTCTCTGTTAATCACTCCCCACTTCTCTCCTACTTTAATACGTGCAAAACCTTGTTCGTCGAATTCTGTGATCTCATCATATATAGGCTCTAAGATTACCTTGTGATTCTTATCAATGAATCCCCACTTCTCCCCTACATGTAATCTGGCATAACCTGATTTATCAAACTCAAATATCTTAAAGTCTGCCTCAAAACGAGGTGCTATAATTTCTTTCCAATCTTTATTTAACAGCCCCCATTTCTCTTTTAAAACTACTTTATAAGTAACTTCTACCTCATCATTAGACTCTTTAATCTCATCGTACTTAGGCTCTAGAATCTTTCCTTCCGTGTTAATCATCCCCATCTTTAACGAGTCGATTAACATCGCTATACCTCTAGTATCAAATTTGGTAATACTGTCATACTTAGCATTCGCTAATACTTTCCAATTCTTATTAATCAATCCTCTCTTTGTATTCTGCTCTACGATGATGTGATCTGCATTCACTCCTTCTGTTCCAAAATCGCGAATCTTAGTATAAGAAGGTTTGATTGCTAATTTCCAATCCTTGTCTATAATACCATACTTCTGCTCTATCATCACCTTTACATACTGCTTATCATAGTAGCCTGTAATCTCATCATACAAAGGTTCTATCTTCTCTTCTCCCTTAGTATTAATCACTCCACTTTTTTCTAATCTCACTACAGTCGCATATCCCTGTATACTAAAATCTTTAATATCGTTATAAGTAGGAGCTATTACAGGTTTGCCCAGCATATCTATTATTCCCCAAAGCTTACTCTTTTTTACTCTAGCTATTTTATGTTGGTCAAAATCTTTTACAGCTTCATACTGAGGTACCACTACCACAACATTAGCCTGTGGGTCTCTGAACCCCCATAAACCACGCTCTTCAAAAGGGATTAGTATTTTAGGTTGATAATCTGGTTTCTCTTCTTTAGGTTTATCATTCTTGTTATTGTCATCATTGCTACAAGAAAATGACAAGAAGCCAATTAATATAAGTAAGGTTATTTTTTTCATAAACGTTTAACGATTATTTGAATAGTTAACAAGGAGAATCAAACAAATTCATCAATCCAAACATATAAAAAATTAACATTATTTAATTATTACACTTAAAAAACAACAATATAACCACACAAAACACTAAATAACAAAACATATAAAAACAAAAAAAGATGATATACTTTATATTTATACCATCTTTTATGTTTGATTATTATATTTATTTTAAGAAATACACACAACTACCTTTCCTACAGTATTCCCACTTTCTATATATAAATGTGCTTTATCCATGTCTTCAAAGTCAAAAACACGACTAATATGAGCTTTTACAATACCTTTTTCTAAGAGATCAGCTATGATTTTCATATCTCTTCCACTCGAATACACACTCATAAAACAACTTCCGTGTAACTGTTTTTCATTAAACAATGCTTCATCTTTCTTTGTATATCCTGATGGCAAAGCTACAAGAGTACCGAACTGCTTAAGTACCTTTACTGATTTCTGAAAATTGTCTCCACCTACTGCCTCTAAGACAAAATCTATATCTGACACTACTTCCTCAAACTTCACACTTCTATAATCAATATACTCATCAGCTCCTAAGTTTAAAACAAAGTCTTTATTCTTCAATGAAGATGTTCCTATCACATAAGCCCCTAAATGCTTAGCAATCTGCACTGCATAATGCCCTACTCCTCCAGATGCGGCATGTATTAGTACCTTATCATTAGGTCTTAGTTTACCATAACTATCAAAAGCCTGCCATGCAGTCAAAGCTGCTAAGGTAGACGCAGCTGCTTCTTCATAAGTAATATTACTAGGTTTTAAAGCGATCTGATTAACGGGCACAGCAATATATTCTGCATAAGCCCTGCCGTGCCCTGGAAAGTTTACCATACCAAAAACAGCATCGTCTACTTTAAACTCTTGTACGTGATCTCCTATTGCTTCTATTACACCTGAAAAGTCCCATCCTAAAATAATAGGAGTAAACTGCTCTACTACTTTAGACATCCCTACTGTACCAGCTCTAGTCAAAGCATCCACTGGATTAATACTAAGTGCTTTCACTTTTACTAATACTTCATCTTTATTTATAAAAGGCATCTCTACCTCTCTGATTTGAAGATTCTCTACTCCTCCAAATTCATTTAACACAATTGCTTTCATATAATTATTACTTTTACACAAAAATAAACTGATTAAACACCATCATACAGGTACATTTTAATCAAATAACAGTATATACATGGCAAGAGAAAATATATATCAACCCTTTGAGGTCTTTTATGAGAAGGTAGATTCTTGTCCTCTACAGAACAGACAATTCAATTTTTTTGAGTTTGTATTTGTGATTTCAGGAGAAGGAACACACACTGTAAATGGCAATAAAAGCAAAATAACTATGGGTGACCTATATCTAATCACTCCAGAAGACAAACACTCTTTTGACCTAACAGCTCAATCAGAGTTTGTCGTTATTCGCGTGAATGATGAATACATCAAGCAATACAATGCTGCTAATATTAATCACTTAGAATGCGTGCTGTACTATGCTACGCATCTACCTACTTCTATTATAACAGATGAGGAAGACAAACATATCATTCACAAAATAGTAGAATGCCTTATACTCAGTATCCAAAATACTAAAACCTGTAATTGCGATTTACAACGTCAGTATATCAATGCTATTATGATTATAGCTACGCGTAATCTAATGAACTATATTCCTGAAAACTTAACCACTAAAGAACAAAAGGTATTAGACATCATAAGTTACATACAACAGAACATCTATGACCTCAAACGATTAACAGCACAGGTTATAGGACAAGAATTTGGTCTAGCACCGTCTTATATAGGTAATTATTTTTTTAATCAATGCGGAGAAACTATGCAGCAGTACATCACTACTTATCGACTAAAACTTATTAAGCAACGTCTATTATTTAGCGATCTTAGAATAGGTGAGATAGCTTCTGAATTTACGTTTACAGATGAGAGTCATGCTAACAAATTCTTTAAGAAACATGAAAGTATGAGTATGTCGGCTTATAGAAAGACACATCAAAAAAGATAATCTTTTTTATATCAGAAATAGTTGTAATTTCATTCTGAATAAGCTTTTCCTTTTTCTATCTCTTAAAAAAGGCTATGCTATTATTCATCAAACCATTACAACGCTTTTTTAAAAAAGACTTTATGAAAAACAAAATCAATTGGCCAAGAGTAGGTATTATCACAAGTACAATTATCTTCTTTATCGTAGCCATAACTTTTGAAATATTTGAGCTAGCTTCTCTTCCTGGTCAGTTCTTTGGTACATTATTAGGAGTTGTAATTACAGCTATTATTACTGTTCTCTTATTACAAGGACAAACTAAAAGTGAAGAGTCTAGAGAACGTCACTTATTAGTATTTGAAAAGAAACAAGAAGTTTTCTTTCAATTCTTGACTCAGCTAAACACGATCTTACAACGAGAATCACTTAGTCCACACTTATCTACAGGTAAGAAAATAGAGAAAGAAGTGAATAACCTACACGATCTGATCTTTGAGTTTGGTTTTCTTCAAATGCATACCTCAGCAGAGACTTTTGATAAAATCTTAGTTCACGTAGGTAATCTAATGACTGAAAGTCATCAGATCAAAATAGCAGAAAACCAATCAATAGAAAAAGTAGAACAATACTACTTAACGCTTACTTCAGATTTCTTTGCTATCGTATCACTACTTAAGCATGAATTATACAATGAATTCTCTCCTCATATAGACAAGGATAAATTAGATAGAATCATTCGTCTATCTTTCTAACTAAAATAATAGAATAAGGCTCTTGTTGATCAACAAGAGCCTTATTCTATTAAATAGCTTCTACTAAACTTTCTTCTCTCAGTTTTTTAGAGACATTCACCATCGCTATAAGCGCTTTTTCAGTCTCTTCCCAATGACGCGTTTTTAATCCACAGTCAGGGTTTACCCATAATTGTTTTGTTGGTATATAGTTTTCTGCCTTTTTAATTAGATACAACATTTCTTCTTCTGTAGGTACACGTGGAGAGTGAATATCATATACTCCTGGTCCAATCTCATTTGGGTATTTAAATGCTGCAAAAGCATCTAATAAATCCATCTGTGAACGAGAACACTCTATCGTAATCACATCTGCATCCATAGCTGCAATATGCTGTATAATATCGTTAAACTCAGAATAACACATATGAGTATGAATCTGTGTCTCATTCTTCACTCCTGAAGCAGAAATTCTAAATGCTCTAACAGCCCAATCCAAATAACTATCCCAGGCTGCTTTACGCAATGGTAAGCCTTCTCTTATTGCAGGTTCATCAATCTGGATGATTTCAATATTAGCACTTTCTAAATCTACTACTTCATCTCTAATTGCTAAAGCTATTTGAGTACAGGTCTCAGACCTAGGAATATCATTTCGTACAAAGGACCACTGTAATATCGTCACTGGACCTGTCAACATTCCTTTTACCTTTTGCTTAGTCAATGATTGTGCATAAGCAGACCAGAATACCGTTAATGGCTTACTGCGATACACATCTCCATAAATAACAGGAGGTTTCACACATCTACTTCCATAACTCTGTACCCAACCATTCTGAGTAAATGTAAATCCTTCTAATTGTTCTCCGAAGTACTCCACCATATCATTGCGTTCAAATTCTCCATGTACTAATACATCTAGACCGATTTCTTCTTGCCATTGTATAGCTCTAGCCGTCTCTTGTTTTAATAAATCTTCATACTGCTGTGCTGTAAGCTCTCCCTTTTTAAACTTAGCTCTCCACTGTCTTACT
This sequence comes from Myroides sp., assembly GCF_032073645.1. Lineage (NCBI taxonomy): Bacteria > Pseudomonadati > Bacteroidota > Flavobacteriia > Flavobacteriales > Flavobacteriaceae > Myroides > Myroides sp. The sequence continues at coordinate 39,173 of NZ_DAMANB010000014.1, read as the reverse complement.
TCTTTCGTCTGTGGGAACGAACCTATTGTTGTCGTTGGAAATAAAGGCAGGTCTAATGCTTTATGTTGTAAGGGTTGTCTCGTACTAAACGGAGCTTTTCTTTGTGCATCTTGCTCTGTAATTCCTTGTACGCGTCTTTTTACTGCTTCATGATGTATAAGCGTAGATGTACGTTTATCGTGTTGAGCTATTTTATTCTCTTGATAAGCTGATACCCCCTCTCTATCTGCAACACTCGCTAACTTAGCTAAATCTACTACTTCCTGAACCTTTTGTTTAGCAAAAGCGAGCCATTGCTTGATTTCTGTTGTTAATTTCACTTCTCCTTCTAAATCAATAGGGCTGTGAAGTAATGAACACGATGTCGCTATGATGATTTTCTCTTTCCCTCTTCGCTCAATAGCTTTATCTATCAATGTTAATGATTGTTCATAATCGTTCTTCCAAATATTACGACCATCCACTACACCTAGTGACAACTTTAAACTAGACGGAGCCTTATTAAGTATCTCTTCTAGCTGCTCTTCATTACGCACTAGATCAATATGCAATACTTCTACTGGTAATGCCAATGCCAACGAAGCATTATCTTCTAATCCTCCAAAGTAAGTAGCTACAATTACCTTAAGATCTGGAAAAGAAGATTGTATAATATTGTAAAACGATGTGATTGCTTTTTTCTGTTCTTCTGTCAAGTCAAGCACTAGAAAAGGTTCATCAATTTGAATGTATTGAACTCCTTCATCTGTCAGACGTTTTATTATTTCAAGATATACAGGTAACAAACTATCTACTAAGCTTAATACATTGAAATCTTGTTCTTTTGCCTTACCTAATAGCAAATAAGAAACAAGACTTAAGATAACGGGCTTAGTCTCTATACCAATCTTCTTTGCTTCTTTATATTCCTCTACTACCTTTAGTGAAGTTAATTCAAACTGCTGTCCTTTATAAAACTCCGGTACGATATAGTGATAGTTAGTATCAAACCATTTTGTCATTTCCATAGCAGTAATATCAAATCCACCTTTTTGATACCCTCTAGCCATCGCGAAGTATAAATCTAGTAAAGACAGACCTTCATTTGTACGGAGAGGCTGATACCTTTTAGGAATAGCTCCTAAGGTTAAACTCCAATCCAATACCTGATCATAAAATGAAAAGTCATTAGAAGGAATTAATGTAATACCTGCTGTCTTTTGTAATTGCCAATTTTGATGACGAATAGCTTGCGCAACCTGCTCTAACTCTTCTCTTTCAATTTTCTCAGCCCAATACTGTTCATTTGCTTTTTTCAGCTCTCTTTGGCCACCAATACGCGGATAGCCTAATACTTGTGTTTGCATTTTCACAACTTTTTAAAATGGTTAATTAATCACTTAAAAAGTTCTCTCTTCCTAATGCATTACGCGGTAGTGGGGAAACTCTAATAGATAAGGAATAGCTATACAATACTACTTCTATATAACATAGAAACAGCACATCATAGCATCAAACCTGACTATAGCTCTTTACCGCGAAAGCATTGTCAATTCAAAAATGGCAGGTCTCCTGACTTATAACTACACTAATCGCCCTTCCCGATTTTATATCAGTGAGCATAATATGACTAGTATATTCAATGTTACTTACAGTTGCGCGACAGTTCGTGATTCTCACACGATTCCCTTTTAATCTACAGTTAAGTAAAACCTATTTTCGCCTGATGAAGTATTTTAAGAACAATTCATTAATTCTAAACAAAGATACAATTGAAGAATATAAACACATTACATATTCAACAATTAAGAACAAATAACCATAATAATAATTTAAACAGATTTTAATTCTATTATCACTACATTTGGTACCACTAAAACAAAATATTATTCTAATGCATAACCTAGACGAGACAGATTTAAAACTACTTCGAATACTATGTGACAACTCTAATCTGACTACAAAAGAGATTGCTCAACAAGTAAACCTATCTGCTACTCCAGTTTTTGAAAGAATAAAACGACTAGAAAAAGAAGGCTTTATAAAGAAATATATCGCTTTAATAGATGCTGAAAAGCTAAATAAAGGCTTTATTGTATTCTGTAATATTAAACTTAAACAACATGAGCGCCTTATCAATAACAAGTTTGTTGAAGATATTATGCTTATAGATGAAGTTGTTGAATGTTATAATATATCAGGAGATTTTGACTTTATCCTAAAAGTATATGCTAATGATATGAAGCATTACCAAGACTTTGTATTTAATAAATTAGCCATGGTAGATAGTATAGGAAGTACACATAGTTCTTTTGTGATGAGAGAAATTAAGAACACTCACAACATTTCTTTTTAAATATTAAAAGAAATCAATTAAAACAAAAAAGCCACATCTCACGATGTGGCTCTCTCAATTAAAAAGTAGTAAAAAATCGACAAAGATTATTTGTCTAGAAAGACTCAATCTATTGACATAATCCAGTTTTATAAATAGTTTCCAAATTAGCACGATGATTAACTATCTAAAAGTAAAATGCCGACGAACAGATTGAGTCAAGTAATTAATAATCTACTATAAAGATTGTTCTCCCTATAGTATCACTTTCATTACTCTATATATAAATGGAAAAAATTATTCTCTCCAACCTCCTCCTAATGCTTTATAAAGCTTAATAATGGCTTGCCATTCTAATAGCTGATCATTACTATGTGCTAATTGTGCATAAAGGTGTGCTTGTTCTGAAGTCAATACATCTGTATAATTCGTTGATGAATGATACACTAATAACTTCTTTGTATAATCAACAGCTAAGGCTAACTTATCCACTTGTTGTTGTCTCATAGTCAGTTGCTCTCCTGCCATCTCATAAGCATATAGTGCATCAGAGACCTCTTGCCCTGCTACTAACATAGTTTTTTGAAAGTTGTACGCTTTCTCTTGATAACTCGCTTTCGCTATCTCTAACCTCGTTTTGTTTTGTCTTTTATTAAAGATAGGCTGTAATAAGCCCCCTGCTATATTAGCAAACAATCCTGTAGAAGTAAACCAATCTTTAAACTCATAACTAGAGAATCCCGCTCCTCCTGTGATATTTAATGAAGGGTAGAATGCTCTCTTAGCCGCATTCACATCTTCAAAATACGCTGCCAACTCATACTCAGCTGCCATCACATCAGGCCTATTCTTTAATAGATGTGCAGGTATCCCTATACTTGGTTCTATTGGTAGTTCTTGTACAGTTAAGTTAGCTCTATCTATTGTACCTACAGGTTTCCCTAATAGAACATTCAATGCATTTTCTACTTCTCTGATTTGGCGTTTCACACCAGGTAGTGTAGCCTCAGCGTCATAGTAGTTAGCTTCACTCTGTACCACAGCCGCACCTGTTACTACACTTGACTCCTTCAACTTTTGCATTGTTTCAACATCTACTTTTCTATTCACTATCGTCTTTTCGATAATAGTTTGTTGTTGATCTAACGCCAATAATTGGTAATAATAATCTGCTATCTGAGCGACTATCTGAGTCTGCACAGCCTTTTGTCCTGCATCAGACTGAAGCATTCTATAGTAAGCAGCACGCTTACTACTCGCTAATTTTCCCCATACATCTATCTCCCAAGAAGTATTAGCGAATACATCATACTGTGTCGCATTCTTTACAAAACCAAACCCCTGAGGATAAGATAATCTTGATCTTTTCACTCCTCCACCTATACTTAAGTCAGGTAAGAACGCAGCTTTAGATTGTTTTAATAACGCCTCTGAAGCATGTAGCCTTTCTATCCCTATCTTTAGGTCTAAGTTATTTTCTATTCCTTCTGTTATTAGCTCTTGTAGCTTTGCATCTTTAAACAAAGTTTGCCAAGGCATCATGCCTATACTTAATGTGTCCCCTTCTTGGGTATTTCGATAAAGCTCTTTTGCAGCAATATCTAAGTGCTGATAACTCTGTGTGGATTGGCATGAGGCCAACATCCCCATAGCCAGAGCACCTATATATATTTTATATGTCCATTTCATGATTCTTCTGATTTATCGCATTGACTTAAGTCATTGTGTAACGTATAAGTGCACCCTTAGATACACTTATACATTTCTCACTTTATAATTACACTTACTCTTGTTCTTCTAATACAGGAGCTCCACTTATTTTCTCTTGTAACGCCTGGAACACAACAAATAATGAAGGAATAACTAATACCCCGATCAGCGTACCAATCAACATTCCTCCTACCGCAGCTGTACCAATTGATTTATTACTCAATGCTCCTGCTCCTGTCGCCATCATCAGTGGTAATAATCCAAATATGAAAGCAAACGAAGTCATCAGAATAGGTCTTAGACGAATACGCGCTCCTTCTATAGCAGCCGCTGCAATAGTCTGACCTGACTGTCGTCTCTGTAGCGCAAACTCTACAATCAGAATAGCATTCTTCGCTAATAAACCAATCAACATAATCAAACTAATCTGTAAGAATATATTATTTTCTATTCCGAATAGCTTAGCGAAGATAAAAGCTCCTGCTAATCCTATCGGTAAAGAGAACAACACTGCCAATGGAAGTATATAACTCTTAAACTGAGCACTTAATAAGAAGTAAACGAATAAGATAGACAGCACAAAAATAATAACAGTCTGATTACCACTACCGCTCTCTTCTCTAGACAATCCTGAATACTCAAAACCATACCCTTGTGGTAAAGTCTGTGCTGCTACTTCTTCTATCGCACGTATAGCATCTCCAGAACTAAAACCTGGATTAGGGCTACCATTCACGAAAGCTGAGTTAAACAAATTAAAGCGCGTCAAGAACTCTGGACTGTACACTTTCTTCAGATCAATGAAGGCTGTGATAGGAGACATTACTCCTTGCTCATTCTTCACATATAGTTTATCGATAGCCTCTTTATTCTCACGGAAATTAGGATCTGCTTGTATCATCACCTTATACTGCTTACCGAAGCGGTTAAAGTTCGTTGCATAAATACCTCCTAAATACCCTTGTAGTGTAGTCAGAATCTCTGTTACCCCTACCCCTGCCTCTTTTGCTTTTGCTACATTGACAGACACTTCATACTGTGGGAAGTTCGTATTAAAAGACGAAGTGGCATACATAATCTCAGGACGTTGATTTAACGCTCCTAAGAATCCTCCTATTATTTCTTCAAACTTCTTATAATCTCCACCAGTCTTATCTTGTAACTGTACTTCGAATCCTGAACTGTTACCAAATCCTTGTAGTGTAGGTGCTGCAAAGAATACCACATTAGCATCCTTAATATGCGCTGTCTTAGCAAATAACTGTCCTACTACACTGTGAATATTTTGTTCTGGATTTGGGCGATCTTTCCAGTGTTTTAACTTAATGAACTCTACAGCATACGAACTACCATTCCCACTGAAGAAGTCCATACCTGCTAGTCGTGAAGTGAACTTTACCTCAGGTATACTCATCGCGATACTATCTATCTCGTTAGAGATACGCTCAGTCTCTTCAAGAGAAGTAGAAGGAGCTAAGATAATATTACCATAGATAGAAGCACTATCCTCATTAGGAACAAATCCCGTTGGTGTCGTTTTCGTTAAGAATACAAACAAGGCACCAAATACAACGATACTTCCTAACGACAACCATTTATTCTTATTCAAGAAGCCCAATACACCTACATAGCGATTAGTCATTCTGTCAAATGAACTATTAAAAGCAGATTTAAATCTATTGACAAAACCTCTTTTCTCCTCGTGTATACCTGACTCAGGTTTCAACATAATAGCACATAGCGCAGGACTCAGTGTCAAGGCATTAATAGCCGAAATCAAAATAGCGACAGCTAATGTGATACCAAATTCTTTATAAAACACCCCTACAGATCCTTCGATAAATGTAACGGGTACGAATACAGCTGACATCACTAACGTAATCGAAATAATAGCAGTAGTCAACTCACTCATGGCACTCACTGTAGCCTTCTTCGCTGTCTCTGCTCCTTCATATAGTTTGGCATGTACTGCCTCTACTACGATGATGGCATCGTCCACCACAATACCGATGGACAGTACTAGAGCAAAAAGAGTCAACAAGTTAATAGAGAAGCCAAATAGATTCAAGAAAAAGAACGTACCTACGATAGCTACTGGTACCGCTATAGCTGGTATCAAAGTAGAACGCCAATCCTGTAAGAACACTAATACTACTATGAACACTAATACAAATGCTTCTATTAAAGTCGCTATCAATTTATCAATAGAGGCTAATAAGAAATCATTAGAATTCGCATATACTTCGAATTTCGCCCCCGCAGGCAAGTCTTTTTCTGCTTCTTTTAATAATTCTTCACATTGCTTAATAATCTCATGGGCATTAGACCCTGCCACCTGATTTACCGCGATATAAGTACCGTGCTGTTTATAAGCAGTCATGGTCATCGCATACGAGTAGGCTCCTAAGTCTATCTCTGCCACATCACTTAGACGCAATATCTTACCTGTACCATTAGAACGGATAATAATATCTCCGAACTCTTCTGGCGTTTCTAATCGACCTGTGTATTTTAAAGCATACTGAAAACTCTGTCTGCTATTCTCTCCTACCTTACCTGGTGCTGCCTCTACGTTTTGCTCTTGTAACGCTTGTACGATATCACTTGGTGTAAGTCCGTAAGAAGCCATTGCATTTGGCTTTAACCAGATACGCATACTGTACTCACGCCCTCCATAGATAGAGGCATCCCCTACTCCATTGATACGCTTGATCTTAGGTAGAATATTGATACGAGCATAGTTCTCTAAGAATGCCTGATCATATCTACTATCAGAGCTATACATTAAGAAACTGAATATCTCACTACTCAATCTCTTGGTTGTAGTCACCCCTTGTTTTATTACCTCTTCTGGCAATTGACTCATGGCTTGGCTCACACGGTTCTGCACGTTCACAGCTGCCATGTCAGCATCTGCTCCTTGTGTAAAAGTAATGGTAATAACAGCCGAACCATCATTACTCGCCTTTGAGTTCATATACGCCATATTCTCTACTCCATTAATCTGTTCTTCTAATGGAATAATTACACTCTTCATTACCGCCTCAGCATTTGCCCCTTGGTAGTTAGCAGTCACCTGTACTGTAGGCGGTGCTATCTCAGGATACTGTGTGATAGGTAATGAGAATAGTCCTAACAACCCTAGTATTACTATAATGATAGATATCACGGTAGATAACACTGGGTTTTCTATAAATCTTTTCAACATAATGCTATTCTCTATTACATTTTAATCTTCATTCCTTCACGTAGTCCTCCTATATCTGCACTTACGATTTTGTCTCCAGGTTTTAACCCACTTGTCACTACGAAGTATTGACTCGAAGGCACCTTCTCCATAACCGAAATTTCTGTGCTAGTCACTACACCCTCTGCATTAGCCACATAAATAAAACGCTTCCCTTGCACTTCAAAAGTCGCCTTCTGAGGAACTAGAATAGCTTCGCTTACACTCTCGTGTACACGAATGGTAGCACTATTTCCACTTCTCAATATTCCCTGTGGATTAGTAAACACAGCTCTAAAGTTCACACTTCCAGTACGAGGGTCTACTTGTCCACTCACTGTATTTATTTTCCCTTTCTGATTGTATTCACTTCCATTCGCTAATAAAAGAGATACTTCAGGCATACTCGCGAGTCTCTGTTCTAGAGTTTGTTCTCCTCCTTTTTGCATAAAGTCGATAAACTCTTTTTCATTCATAGAGAAATAAGCATTGATACTTCCTATCTCAGATACTGTAGTTAGAGGCTCTGGTGAAGCGCTACTTACCAGTGCTCCCACTTTATAAGGGATTAATCCTATAACTCCATCAAAGGGAGCTACCACCTGAGTATATCCCACATTAGCCTGTGCACTATTTAAGTTAGCTTTAGCTTGTGCTAGTTGTGCTTCTTTACTTCTTAATGCATACTCTGCAGACTCTAACTCATAGTTACTGATAATACCTTCACTCACTAGTGGTTTAGCTTTAGCTACATGCATACGAGCGTTGTTTAACTCTGCCTCTGCATTTTTTATCGAAGCCACCGCTGCCACACTCTCTTCGTGATATTGTGGAGCGTAGATTTTGAATAAGGGTTGCCCTTTTTTGACTGTTTGCCCTTCATCCACATAGATTGCCTCAACGAAACCATCAATTTTTGGACGCAATTCTACATCTTTTATCCCTTGTAACACCACTGGATAATCTGTAAATAAATTAGCTTGCTCCGCTTTTATTGAAAGTACAGGATACTGCTCGACTTGACTGTCTCCTCCCCATTCTCCTTCTTGCTTTTTATCTTGACATGCCCATAATAAGGCGATTGTAGTAAGACCTAAAAAAGTAGATGTTTTTTTCATCTTTAACTATTTATTATTGATTGAACTATTGCGTTAAGTAGTAGCACTATTTCTATTTAAACATGTAGCAAATGTATTATCTAAACAAAATGAGGTAAAGGGGTAAAAAGTAGATTTTTTAGTCAAAAGGTAAGATTATAGAAATCAAGAAGTATCTCCCTTAAGTACAAAACACATTATTTCTCTTCCCTACCGCACTATGCCCTAGCTTATAAAAGAATATAATACACAGCCATTAGGCTACTATTAACATGAGGCAAAATTCCATCAATGAGCACTAGCACACAAGCACTATAACACGGTATAGATGTTCAAAATGTCGGATTTCAAACATTTAACTATAATCGTTCTAAATAAGTTAATTTTAGCCAATAAGTAAGTTTCAGCCACTTATCCCTTCTATTTATAGTTCTTAAAAAATGGGAAACACTTTTTTAAAATCATCTACTTATTACTACCTATTTATAGCAATAAAACACTTTTTTAAGCTCTATTTTTTCTAAAAAGCACTCTATTAGGCTAATTCTAGCCATAAATAGTAAAAAAGAGATTCACTTTTTTTAAACAGCAAAAACAACCAACAATATAGTAATCAACACATTACTATCTATTTCGTTTTTTATTCAATGAAGTACTATCCCCTACCATCCCTTATATAATCTAGCATTCATCCTAATTCCTTCGACAATACATGGAGAATACCTCGAAAATGATGGAGCTAAGATGGTCTTTGTCGAGGGATGCTTCTTTTATTCTCCCATTATTTTCCAATCATTTCGTTTGGAGAAAAACACAGTGCTCAATTATGAATCACTTAATGATCATTCACAATATTCAATAAATAGGTTAACAAAATGGAGAACTAGAGAAAAGAAGGCAATGGACTTCTATTAATTGGCAATGCATTCTTATCTCTTATAACAAGAATGGGATACGCTATAAAAAAGTAATACTATTATCAATAAAAAGATGATAACGCTCTTATAAGTAATTCCTCTTATAAACTGTGACGATAAGCACTAGGACTAATACTGCTATACTTTTTAAAGTATTTGCCAAAGGTGCTCTGATCGCTGAAGTGAAGTATCTCTGCGATGATTCCTATAGAGAGGTTTTGGTCTTGTAGTAAGATTTTAGCTTCTAAGACTACTTGATTTTGGATCCACTCACTAGCAGTCAGTCCCGTTTCTGATGAGATTACTTGACTTAGATATTTAGGATGTACATGGAGATAGTCAGCGTAGTACTGTACACTTCTGTGTTCTTTACAGTGCTTACCTACCGCCTCTCTAAACTTGAGAGCTAGTTTATGTAAACTTTTGGTCACATTACCATATTTCTCATACAGATACGCTACTTCGTTAATCATACTGTAGATTACTCCTCTGATGACCTCTGTATGAAAAGAGTTGGTTGAATTATGATAGAGATCTATGACCTTAAACATGGTTTTAAAACTCTCAAACTCCTTAGAATCTAACTGTGTAACACAACCTCCTAGACTAGATAAATCCGAAAAAGAAGCGAGTACATTATTCTCTACTAACTTATCTTGTAAGAAATCTTCTGAGAATAAGATTGTCATCATCTCATAAGTACGACGAGTCTTGTCCCATCTCTTAATTGATGTAGTATCTGCAAAAATAATGGCAGGTCCCTTGATAGTATACTCTGTAAGATCGATATAGAAGGTAATCTCTCCTTCCTCTAAAAGCCCTATTCCATAATAATTAGACCGATATGGCTCTGCCGGATAGTATGCTAGATTAATAAATGGCATATAGATATAGTGCTCCTGAGTCTCTAATTCTTTGAAACTATTCTTTAAGCGATCTAAGGTTTCCCATTTAATATTCTTCATTTCTAGTCTAGCTGATAGGCAAAAATAGAAAGTTATTTAGAATAATTTCGTTTTTTGATACTTCTTGTACCTCATTGCCTCACTACATTTATTTGTATAAAATCTGTAACTCCATAGCATGAGAAACGACTCTCAAAAAAAAATATCGTTATATTTGCTTTATCATTAAAATAACCTCAACACAAAAAATAAAAGATATGAAAAAAATAGGATGGATAGGATTAGGAAATATGGGAACCCCTATGGCGCACAATCTTTTAAAGGCAGGTTATAAACTAAACTTCTATAGAAGAGACAGTGCTAAAACTTCTCCACTTATCGCTGAAGGGGCTACTCCTATAGAAGATCTTACAGACTTTATCGCTAAGACAGATATTATCTTTCTAACACTGCCTGATGATAAAATAGTAGTAAGTACTTTCGAACAAATTCTCACTACGGATCTAAAGGGAAAAACATTCGTTAACAGTAGTACAATATCGCCTACATTAGCTGAAAAACTATATCAACAAGTACAAGAGAAAGAGGCTTTCTATCTAGATGCTCCTGTATCAGGAAGTGTAAAACCTGCGATAGATGGTACACTCTTATTCTTAGTAGGTGGTGATCTAGAAGATCACTTGACTTGCGAACCTCTTTTTGAAGTAATGGGTAAAAGCCATTATTACTTAGGAACGGCAGGTAGTGGTAGCAAAGCTAAACTAGCAATTAACTACTATATGTCTGTAGTAGTACAAGGACTAGCAGAGACTGTACTATTCGCAGAACAGAATGGAATAAATAGAGAGATGATGACTGCTATCGTAAATAATAGTGCATGTGGCTCTGGTATGAGTAAGATAAAGACCCCTGCTATCCTAGATGATAACTATCCTGCTGCATTTCCACTAAAGTTTATGCTAAAGGACATTCGCCTAGCACAAGATGCAGGATGGAATACTGCACTGACACAAGCTGCTGAACAAGCGTATGCAAAGGCTAGTGAACAAGGATTAGCCGAACAAGACTTAATGGCGGTAATCAAAGCCATTCAATAATTATATATTAACAAACCTCAATCTAATACAGATGACGCACTTACAAGAAGTAATCGAAAAGGCGTGGGACGACCGCTCACTATTACAAGATCAAAACACTCAAAATACTATTCGTGAAGTTATAGAGCTGATTGACAGTGGTAAATTGCGTGTAGCTGAACCTAAGGGAACAGAATGGCAAATCAATGAATGGGTAAAGAAGGCAGTAGTGCTATACTTCCCTATTCAAAAGATGGAAACTTTAGAAGCTGGTATCTTCGAATACCACGATAAAATGCCTCTAAAGAAGAATTATGCTGAGAAGGGAATCAGAGTAGTACCTAATGCTGTGGCTCGTCATGGAGCTTATATCTCATCAGGTGTTATCCTTATGCCTTCTTATGTGAATATAGGTGCTTATGTAGATGAAGGAACGATGGTAGATACATGGGCTACTGTTGGATCTTGTGCTCAGATAGGTAAACATGTTCACTTATCAGGTGGTGTAGGTATCGGAGGAGTACTAGAACCTCTACAGGCTGCGCCTGTTATTATTGAGGACAATGCATTCATCGGATCGCGTTGTATCGTAGTAGAAGGTGTTCGCGTAGGGAAAGAAGCTGTATTAGGTGCTAATGTAGTACTAACAGCGTCTACTAAAATTATAGATGTAACAGGAGATACTCCTAAAGAAATAAAAGGATATGTACCGGAGCGCTCTGTAGTGATACCTGGTTCGTATACAAAACAATTCCCTGCTGGTGAGTTCCAAGTACCTTGTGCGTTAATCATCGGACAGAGAAAACCATCTACAGATCTTAAAACATCTCTAAACGATGCTTTAAGAGAATATAATGTAGCTGTATAAATACTAAATATACCATTACTATCATAAAACAGAGTACTTTTGTGCTCTGTTTTTATTTATTAAAAAAAGTTTTTATTATTGATTATGAGTAAATTATTTTCTCAAAATTGTATCCTATTCTTTAAAAGATTTCTTTTAATCTTCTTCTTTTATCAAGTATGTAGAGTAGGTTTCTATTTTTACAATTCACACTTATTAGATCCTTGGGATTTAAATATATTTCTTGGGGGTGTTCGATTTGACTTAGCGGCACTAGGATTTATTAATATGGCATTCGCCTTATTACACTTATTCCCTGGTAAATTTCAAAATAACAAAGGATATCAACAGTTCTTATTTTACAGTTTCTACTTAGTGAATATATTCATACTATGTCTAAACTTTGTAGACTACGAATACTTTAGATTTATCAGTAGACGTAGTTCTTATGCCTTTATCACTGCCTCTGGTATGGAACAAGAATTACCAGGATTATTAAAGAATTTCATTGTAGACTACTGGTGGATACCAGTCTATATGTTCTTATCCTTCGTAATATTCTGGTTGATATACAGAAAGATAGATTACAAAATCAAAAGCAGTAAATTCAATATTAAAGATACTGTCGTGATGGTATTAGTAATAGGAATCATGCTAGTATTAGGTCGTGGGGGATTACAACGCAAACCTATTCGTCTAGTAGATGCATCTCAATATGGAGGATTAAAAAATACAGCTCTAGTCTTAAACACTCCATTCTCTGTATTAAAAACAATGGGAAGAAACGAAAACTTAGAAGAGGTAAACTTCTATACTGAAGCTGAACTAGACCAGGTATTTAATCCTGTACAAGAGTTCAAATATGACAGTATTAATAAAAAGAATGTTGTCTTGTTAATCGTTGAAAGTTTCGGTAGAGAAACGATGCATAGAGGATTGACTCCATTTATGGATTCGCTAGCGCAGAATAGTCATTTCTTCGAAAATGCATTCGCTAATGGTAAAGTATCTATCGATGCTGTACCATCGTCTATCTCTAGTATTCCTAGCTTAATGAATAGAACGTTTATTTCGTCTAGCTATGCATTAAACGACGTATATACACTACCTAAAATATTAAAAGAAAATGGATATCACACTGCGTTCTTCCATGGTGCGTTCAACGGTAGTCAAAACTTCGATCAATATGCTAATGTAGCAGGTTTTGATGAATATTATGGAAAGAATGAATACGAAGGCCCTGATGCATTTGACGGAACTTGGGGTGTATTTGATGAAGAGTTTTTACAGTTCTATATCAAACAATTAGACCGATTCAAGAAACCTTTTTTTACTACTCTATTCACAATTTCGTCACATAACCCATATACTATCCCTGAGAAGTATAAAGGTAAATTCCCTAAAGGAGAAGCAGACATCCACGAATCAATCGCCTATGCTGATTATTCTCTTAAAAAGTTCTTCGAAACTGCAAAAAATAAAGAGTGGTATAACAATACTATTTTTATTATTACTGCAGACCATACCTGTGCAGAACCTATAGAAGATGAATGGAAAACGAATGTAGGTAAATTCCGTATTCCTATCTTGTTCTTTGCTCCTAATGACCCAAGTATAACAACTGAAAAAGTAGAGAAGAACTTCCAACAGATCGATATCCTACCAAGTTTACTGGACTATCTACAGATTAATACTAAGATTATTACTTATGGTAAATCTTATAAATCTGATCAAGACTTTGTAGTAAACTACTTAGATAATATCTATAACTATGAAAAAGGAGATTATTACTTAGCTTTTGACGGGAAGAAAACCTTAGGTCTATACAACTGGAAAAAAGATCCTCTACTAAAGCAAAACCTGATGAATACAGAGGCTGCAAAAAGAGAAGAGATGGAAAAATTCATCAAAGCATATATACAGTCCTTTAATTCTAGAGTTAAAAACAATCAATTGACTGTGAAATAATATTATAATAACCTTACATTTAACAATTATCTTTAGAGAACAAATAGATCATGGCAATTAGTGGACTTGTAATAACATTTAACGAAGAAAAAAACATTGGAAAATGTTTGGATTCATTATTTCAATATTGTGAAGAAGTAATCATTATAGATTCAAATAGTACAGATAAAACAGTGGAAATAGCTAAAAATAAAGGAGCTAAAGTTTATTCTCAAGCATACCTAGGCGACGGTCCCCAGCGAACTTATGGATTACAATATTGTAAAAACGATTGGATTATGAACTTAGATGCTGATGAATTTTTGGATCAAGATGCATTAACTTTCATTTCGAAAAAATCTTATGAGAATAATACTTATGATGCTTATAAATTCAGAGTCAAAAACTTTTTAGGAAATAAGTTAATTAACTTCTCTGGGTGGTATCCTGATTCAAAGATTCGCTTTTTTAATAAAAAAACAGCCTATCCTTCAGATCATATGGCTCACCAACATATTATAGCAACAAATGAAAAGAGCATCAACGTCCATATTTTACACTATGGATGGAGCTCTTATAAACAAGTTATAGACAAAAAAAATCAATACTCTACTTGGGCTGCTCAACAACTTTTTGATGAAGGCAAAAAAGTTTCTTCGTTTAAACCTATTTTAAACGGTATTGTAGCCTTCATTAGATGTTATTTCTTTAAAAAAGGAATTTTTAATGGAATAGATGGTCTTGCATTTGCTCTAATTCAATCTTTCTTTTCTTTTATGAAATATACTAAATTAATTAACTTGCATAAGCAATAAAGCAGCTTTTATTCTGTTACTATTACTAAATACATTCATCATTTAAATTATTACAATGATCAATAAATTGACTCTTTTAATCCCGACTAAAAATGAAGAAGACAAGATTAAACAGTGTATTTTATCTGCTAAAGACATTGTAAGTGAAATTATAGTTATAGATTCTTATAGTCAAGATAATACTGTAAGCATTGCTGAAGGCTTAGGGGCAAAAGTTATACAACGCAAATTTGACAACTTCTCGAATCAAAAGAATTATGCTATACCTCATGCTAAAAATGATTGGATATTATTATTAGATGCAGATGAACAATTAACAGAAGACCTTAAACAAGAGATACAAGTCCTGATAAATAACGATAACATAAATAATCACGAAGCTTATTGGGTATATAGATCGAACTACTTCTTTAATCAACTTATACATTATTCTGGATATCAGAAAGACAAAGTTATCCGTCTATTTAATAAGCACAAATGTTCATATAAAAACTATGTTCATGAGAACTTAGTCGTAGATGGCACTATAGGCTTTTTAAAAAATAAACTATATCATAATACATATAGAGGATTTGACATTCATATTCAAAAACTTAATCAATATGCAACTCTACAAGCAGAGGATTATAATAAACGAACAGGTAAATTAACTCTATATCATTTTATTCTTAAACCAGCGTTTAGATTCTTAAAACACTATTTTATTCAACAAGGATTTAGAGATGGTGTACCAGGATTAATATTATCTGTTTTAAACAGTTACGCAACCTTCCTTAGATATGTAAAACTATGGATGTTAAGAAATGATATCAAATCATAACAAAGAAAGATTATAGAGTTGTCTATAATCTTTCTTTGTTAAAATGAGTTTATTGAATTAAAAATTAAGAGTAAAATATTAAGTTTTAAAATCTTGTTTTTTTAGTCTATTTTTGTGCATTACAACAACAACTAAATATTCTTAACGTAATGATTCATTTCTTCGAAAACCCTTCGAGAAAGTTCTACACTGTACAAGTGGAGAACAACTTATCTAATGAAGATATCCAAAAGTTAAATTGGTTATTTGGCAATGCCAAGCACATTAACGAGAAAACAATCAATGCTAAATTTGTCGGTCCACGCGCTACGATGGTTACTCCATGGAGTACGAATGCAGTAGAGATTACTCAAAATATGGGGATCAATGGAATTATCCGTATTGAAGAGTTTGTAAAAGCTGAAGACAGTGACGCATTTGACCCTATGTTACTACAAGAGTTTGATGCACTTCACCAAGACATCTTTACTATCAACATTGCTCCTGAAGCAATTAACTACATTGAAGACATCGCTAAATACAATGCACAAGAAGGTTTAGCTTTAAATGAAGAAGAAATTACTTACCTAAATGAATTATCTACTAAACTTGGACGTAAGTTAACTGACTCTGAAGTATTCGGATTCTCTCAAGTTAACTCTGAGCACTGTCGTCACAAGATATTTAATGGTACATTCATCATTGATGGAGAAGAACAACCTACTTCCCTATTCAAATTAATTAGAAAAACATCTGAGACAAATCCTAATGATATTGTTTCGGCTTATAAAGATAACGTTGCTTTCATAAAAGGTCCTAAGGTAACCCAGTTTGCTCCTAAATCAGCAGACAAGCCTGACTTCTACGCAGAGACTGAGTTTGACTCTGTGATCTCATTAAAAGCAGAAACGCATAACTTCCCTACTACAGTAGAGCCTTTTAACGGTGCTGCTACTGGATCAGGAGGAGAGATTCGCGACCGTTTAGCTGGTGGACAAGGTTCATTGCCATTAGCAGGTACTGCTATCTATATGACATCATACTCTCGCTTAGAAGAAAACCGCCCTTGGGAACAAGCGATGGACGAAAGAGCGTGGTTATACCAAACTCCTATTGATATCTTAATCAAAGCTTCTAATGGTGCTTCTGACTTTGGTAACAAATTTGGACAACCATTAATCACAGGTTCTATCCTTACATTCGAACATGAAGAAGACGCTCGTAAACTTGGATTTGACAAGGTGATTATGCAAGCTGGAGGTATTGGATATGGTAAACTTGACCAAGCATTAAAACACAAGCCATCTGAAGGTGACCAAGTGGTAATCTTAGGTGGTGAGAACTACAGAATCGGTATGGGAGGTGCAGCAGTATCTTCTGCTAATACAGGTGCTTTTGGTTCAGGTATTGAGTTAAATGCCATCCAACGTTCTAACCCTGAGATGCAAAAACGTGCTGCTAATGCTATCCGTGCGATGGTAGAAGCTGAACACAACCCTATCGTATCTATTCACGATCACGGTGCGGGTGGACACTTAAACTGTCTTTCTGAGTTAGTAGAAGAAACAGGTGGAAACATCAACTTAGATGCTTTACCAGTAGGTGACCCTACTCTATCTGCTAAAGAAATTATTGGTAATGAGTCTCAAGAAAGAATGGGATTAGTTATTGGTCAAAAAGACATCGATACTTTAGCGAAGATTGCTGAGAGAGAACGTGCTCCGATGTACACTGTAGGTGAGATTACAAATGATCACCGCTTTACGATAGAGTCTAAAACTAAAGGTGATAAACCAATGGACTTCGCTATCGAAGATATGTTCGGTAGTTCTCCTAAAACAATCATGGATGATAAAACTATCAACCGTGTATATGCTGATTTAGATTACTCTGTAAACAAAGTAGAAGAATACTTAAACCAATTATTACAATTAGAGGCTGTAGCTTCTAAAGATTGGTTAACAAATAAAGTAGACCGTTGTGTTGGTGGTCGTGTGGCTAAACAACAATGTACTGGTCCATTACAATTGCCATTAAACAATTTAGGTGCTATGGCACTTGACTACAAAGGTAAAGAAGGTATCGCTACTACTGTAGGACACGCTCCTATCGTAGCAATCATAGATCCTGCTGCAGGTAGTAGAAACGCTATCGCAGAGGCTTTATCTAATATCGTTTGGGCTCCGCTAAAAGAAGGTATCAAGAACGTTTCTTTATCTGCTAACTGGATGTGGGCATGTAACAATGCTGGAGAAGATGCTCGTCTATACAAAGCCGTAAAAGCTTGTTCAGACTTCGCTATCGAATTAGGAATCAATATCCCTACAGGGAAAGATTCTTTATCGATGAAGCAGAAGTACCCAAATGATGAAGTAATCGCTCCTGGTACGGTTATTATCTCTGCAGCGGCTAACTGTACTGATATTACGAAAATAGTAGAACCTACTTTAAAGAAAAATGCTGGTTCTATTTACTATATCAACTTGTCTAAAGATAGCTTCAAATTAGGAGGTTCTTCTTTTGCACAAGTATTAAACAAAATCGGTCAAGAAGTTCCTACTATCACTGATGCTACTTACTTTAAGAATGCATTTAATGCTATTCAAGAATTAGTAGCGAATGAGCAAATCGCTGCTGGACACGATATCGGAAGTGGAGGTTTAGTTACTTCTCTTTTAGAAATGACGTTTGCAGATGTAAACTTAGGAGCTAAGTATGACTTAAATGCTCTTAACGAAAAAGATACTGTAAAAGCGTTATTCAACGAGAACATCGCACTTATCGTTCAAGCAAAAGACGATGCTACTTTAGAACAAGCTTTAGCTACTAAAGGTGTTATCGCTACTAAGATAGGTACTGTAACTACAGATGAACAAGTATCATTCACTAATGGCGCAGATCACTTTACATTTAGCGTGCCTGCTATCAGAGATACTTGGGCTAAAACGTCTTACTTATTAGACCAAAAACAAACGAAAAACAACAAAGCAACAGATCGTTATAACAACTATAAAGTACAGCCTTTAAACTTCAGCTTCCCTGCTCAGTTTGACGGTAAAAAACCTGTAGTTGACGCTTCTAAACCAAGACCTAAAGCGGCTATTATCCGTGAGAAAGGTAGTAACTCTGAAAGAGAGGTTGCTAATGCTATGTTCTTAGCTGGTTTTGATGTAAAAGACGTTCACATGACTGACCTTATCTCAGGAAGAGAAACATTAGAAGACATCCAATTTATCGGAGCTGTAGGTGGATTCTCTAACTCTGACGTATTAGGATCCGCTAAAGGATGGGCTGGTGCATTTATGTACAACGAGAAAGCGAATACAGCACTGAAAAACTTCTTTGCTCGTCAAGATACTTTATCTGTAGGTATCTGTAATGGATGTCAGTTGTTTATGGAGTTAGAATTAATCAACCCTGAACACAAAGTACATGGTAAGATGCAACACAATGACTCTCAAAAACACGAGAGTAACTTTACATCTGTAACAATCCAAGAAAACAACTCTATCATGCTTTCTACTTTAGCTGGAAGTACATTAGGAGTGTGGATCTCTCACGGTGAAGGTAAATTCAACTTACCTGAGACAGAAGATCAATACAATATCGTAGCGAAGTACGCTTATGATGCTTACCCTGCTAACCCTAATGGTTCTGACTTTAACACAGCGATGATGTGTGATACTACAGGACGCCATTTAGTAATGATGCCTCATATCGAGCGTTCATTATTCCAATGGCACTGGGCTAACTATCCAGAAGGAAGAAAAGATGAAGTTTCTCCTTGGATGGAAGCATTCGTTAATGCACGCAAGTGGATTGAAGAAAACAACGCTAAATAATCAAATGGCTTATAAATAACAAGAAGGGCTGTCTTAAATAGACAGCCCTTCTTTAGTATATAATAAATTTAAAAAACATTACACTCTTTGATTTAATACATAATTTGAGTTAAACAATTTGAATTGTATATTTAAAAAAATATGCTTTACTATACCTTTAGTCTCTTAACCAACTAAAGAAACTATTATGAAAAAAATTGTAGTACTTATAATTATAGCTATTACAAGTTATAATTTTACAGCATGTTCTAGCGATGATAATGTCCCTTACGAAGTAGCTAATTTTAAAGAGGAAATTATAAAAGAATGGACAATCGAAAAAAAGGAATTTCTTGATAATAAAGGAAAAGTTATTCTAAGTATTGATTACACAAAGAAAAAAAAATGTTCAACTGAAAAATGGACTTTTAACAAAGAAGAAGTTAATCGAAAAATATCTTCTACAAATCAAGCAGGAAATTGTAATGAAACAACAGACAAACTAAGTTACAAAGTAGTTGAACGAGATTTACTTGTCATGGTTCCTTCACAATCTACAAGTACATTTAAAAAAATAGAAATTTCAAATTTCTACCATTATAAAATGCATTTAGTAGAAAAAGTAAATAAAGAAGAAATAACTCTTAGTTTAGATTACCCTAAAGGCACACAAACCATAAAATATACTTTTAAAAGATAACAAAGCCTCCCATTAGGAGGCTTTGTTATTTTATTTCTTCTTTACAAATTCATAAGAAGTATATCTAAAAACTCTTGCTTTATCAGGCTTCATCATCGGTTCCGCTGTTTTGCGTTCATACCTATGCATCTTTAAATAAATAAACAAGAAAGATAAGTATGAGTAAACCAATAAAGCATGCAAAAGCAATCTTCCATGTACTATAAGGTCGTTCACCTGTGATTCTACCCGTTACTCCATTGACATAAAAAGTATACTGCTTATTGCCATAAGAAAAAGAACTTACATATAAAGGCAAAAGAATATGCTTAAAAGTAATATCGGACAGATCTGTATTCATATTATGTATACGCTGTTCATCTCCCCCTATATTTCTTCTTACACTTTCTCTTTCATATTGATAGACGATATCTCTGGCCTTATCATATCCTTCTTTTAAATCTACTTGGTATTTCTCTGTAATAAACCCACTTAAATAATCTGGTTTTATCTTTTGTACGCCTTTAGGATCCCAACCTGTAGAGATAGAATTAAGTAAATCCATCTTCAGTGTTTTACTTCCTGTCACTAAGATATCATCATAGAAGTTAGAGACTCTACCACTTACTCTTGACCACGAAACTCTACGTTCTCTTCTTTTATTATCTCCACTACCTACTGTCACATAATAGACATCTCCACGCTCCCCTCTATAATCAGTATGAGTTTGCATATCATAGGTCCAAAAAGGTACATATACTCCTCTTAGATTATCCGCAGAGAATATCCCTCTCTGTATTTTATTAGGGGCAAACCATAAATCTTTTATCCACTTCTGTAATATACCTGACACTTGATTCCTATCTACAGCAAAAGGAGATACATACTCCGGCTTAATATATCGTTCTTCGTGTATATCTTGTTCTACTAAAGGATTTGCACAATAAGGGCATGCCATCGACTTCAGGTTCTCATCTACGGTAGAAGTAGCATGACAACTACTGCATTCTACAACCTTCGTAGTACTAAAGCTCTCTTTTTCATAACTCTCCATAAAACTGGCGAAATCATGCTCATTCAAATCTTTTGTCCCCTGCTCTATTTCCTTTACAGTACCACAATACTCACATACTAATGCTTGAGCACTTGGCTTATAGGTCATTGCCCCACCACATGAGCTACATGGTGTAGCTTCTGATGTATTTAATTTTATCTCTTCTCCTGACGACACTTCTTATTCTAATTAAATAGCTATTAACTTTCTCTTTATTCTAATCCTGTACAAAAAAGGTGCTGAAGAAGATTTAAAGCCTCTGAAGCACCTTTGTTTATCGTATTACATATTTGGTAATGGTGGAGGTGTTTGTGCCCATACAGCACTTAAATCGCTTTGGTCGCCTGCTTTCTCCCAATTCCCCATTCCGTTCTTCCATACTAAAGTATCTCTTTGCAATTGGCCATTAGTTGCCATCTGCTTTAATCCTTCTAAATCAAAAGGCCCTGCTTGTTGCCCGTTCACAGCCACAAAATAACTTACAGCTATAGTACCAGGTATTGGTGGCGGTGTATTTGCCGCAGGTTGTTGTTGCTGTGTAGTAGTTTGTCCTTGCGCCATTGCTTGTCCAAACTGATTCGCCATAGCGAATCCTGCTCCCATACCTACTCCTGCTCCAGCAACACCTGATGGATTATTAGCTGCTGCCTCCATCGCTTTAGCTGCTTTCATCTGCATCAACTTATTCAAATCAACATGATTCAATCTACTCAACTCAAAGATCTCTTTCTTAATCTCTTCAGGCATCGATACGTTCTCAATTAAGAACTTCGTAACATCCATACCATAAACTTCGAAATCGTCTTTCATATACGCGAAAATCGCAGTAGAAAGTTCATTTAAGTTTGCAGCATACGTCTCAATAGGTAAATTAGCTTCACCAATAGAATCCGTAAAACGAGTAACAATAGCACTTCTCAACTGATCATTGATTTGATCTGTTGTAAAAGTTCCTGATGTACCTACTATTTCTTTAATAAACTTACCTGGATCTGCTATTTTAAATGTATACGTACCAAAAGAACGCACCTCTATCATTCCAAAACGATTGTCATTTAGAATAATTGGATTCTTAGTTCCCCAACGTTGATCGATAAAAGTCTTTGTACTTACAAAATAAACCTCTGCCTTAAATGGGCTATTAAATCCGTATTTCCATCCTTTTAAAGTTGCTAGGATAGGTAAGTTTTGTGTATTTAAGGTATGTGTACCAGGACTAAAAACATCTGCTAGCTGCCCCTCATTAATAAACACAGCCATTTGTCCTTCGCGAACAACTAACTTTGCATTATTCTTTATCTCGTTTTGATAACGCTCAAAACGGTGTACTATAGTATTCTGAGTTGGGTCTAAGAACTCAATGATATCAATGAATTCTCCTGCTAATTTTTTAAACAAGTTCATATCTTTTCTTTTTCTTATTAGTAGTTATATCTAAGTAAATGTAACAGATTTTATCCTATAATTATCACAAAGTATTCTTTAAAAAACGAAATCACTTATTCATATAACAATACTTTAGAATTTGTATTTATCTATATTTTGAAAAAGATATAATATCTATACAGCAAAAAGACTGTATTTAAATTTATTATCACAAGACCTTATATTACATTTTTTACTATATTTATCTCTATAATTATCAATTAACTCATTATGAATAAGAATCTTAAACATAATAACACTAATACTAAAAGTGGTAAACGTATAGGCAAAATTGAAATCATCAATCCTATAGCACAATTAGTATTTGATGACAACGCATACATAGAAGTAATCGCTAAAGGTTTTCAATATGCTGATTCACCTTTGTGGATTCAAGCAGAAAACTTATTGCTCTTTACAGACTTCCCCAATAAGAAAATACACTATTGGAAAGAACATTATAACGAGCCTAGAACTTACTTAGAAGCCATCGATTTTATAGGTCAAAACACAAAGAATGGAGACCTAAACTCAAGTGCTTTACACTTTAATAACCAAGGAGAGATTACTCTTTTCCTTTATGGAGAAGATAAAATAGCTAAAATGAGTGCCATTATTAGAGAACCAAAGTTTAACTTCACCTCTTGGATCAATAACCCTCAAAAAATCAAATTAATCAATCCTTCTCACTTTACAGAAGATAACTCTGGTAATATCTATTTTACGGATACAATTCTTACAGAAAGTAAATCAAAACAGAAAAAAACTACTACTTACGGTTTATATAGAATAACAAACAAAAACAAACTAGAATTGCTCTTTCAAAGTGATTTAACACCACAAGGAATAACTTTATCTATTGATAATAAACTTCTCTATATCACCTATTCAGACCAAAAGAAAGACTATCTATATCAGTATAACTTAAATAAAAGCAAAATACAATCAGACACACCTAAAGTATTTGATTACACACCATTCATCAGTGAAATAGAAGATAAACCTAGAGGCATTGAAGTAGATCGATTTGGCAATATATTTACTGCAGGGCCTAATGGTTTATGGATATTCAATAAAGACCTTGAACTAACCGCTCGTGTACACTTCTCAGAATTAGCTACTAATTGTGTATTCTCAGATGACTTTAAGACCTTATATATCACAACTAATACTAAACTACTCAAACTTAAATTGCGAAACTAAGCACAAAAACAACTGTTTTGGTATTATATTTTACAGTTTGCATTATCTTTGACATCGAATAGAAACATATAATGTATCTATTCAATGATTAAAACAAATAGAACAAATATTAATACACAATGGAAGAGCAATATCAACAAATCTTAGTTAGATATTATAGTGATGTCTTAGAAGAAAATACGGTCGAGACTTTTTGGGGAAAGACCATAGATAAAGAAAAAGGGTTATACCAAGTTGATAATATTCCTTTTTATGGACCTGATTTTTCATGTGATGATATTATCTATGCAGAATTTGACGAAACAGAAAACACACTTACGTATCGATATGTAGATACTGCTTCAGGGAACTCTACTGTGCAAGTTATCGTTCAAAAAGAAAAATATAACAGAGAAGATCTATACAATGAAATCCTTTATGCAGGTACAGAAATAGAAGTGTGTAGTGAGCAATACTTCGTGATTAACATTCCTAGCAAAACCGACTATCGAAATGTATATGCTATCTTAGGAGCATTAGAAGAAGAAAAAGTAATAGAATTCGCAGAACCTCTATTGTCTCCTAAACACAGTGCTGATTTAAGACAGAAATAATCTTTATTATAATAATACAAAAAAGCCCGACTCATTAGAATCGGGCTTTTTTTATCTTAAATCAAATACTTTTAGAATTGGAAATAAATAAATGGTTGTGGTCCTGCTGTAGCAGTTGCATAAACAATCCAAAACACAAAGCCAAGTACTACTGCCTTTACAAACATTGGCGCAACATTAAACATCTGATGAGGCACTGCCATCCATGACTTAGGTATATAATGCCATACGAATCCAATACCGATCAACATAAACGCATTTTTATACCCCATAGCAATAGTAGTCCAAGCTTCCCAATCAAACTCTATACTTGCAATATTATTGATAACATTTAATGCGGTATCAAAAGAGGTCGCTCTAAAGAATATCCAACAAAACGTTACAAAGTTAAAGGTTAAGAATATAGAGAAAATTCTCCATAATAAGTGAGGTTTAACTCCTTTTGCTCTAGGAAACAGCTCCATGATAATCTTATGTATCGCTAAAGCAATACCGTGTAAGGCTCCCCACACAATAAAACGCAAACTAGCTCCATGCCATAACCCTCCTAATAACATAGTCGTTAATAGGTTAAAGTTAGTATACATATTTTTCTTTTTGTCTTTTGCTAACAAGAAGGTTAGGCCGAAAACAACAATAGATGCTACAGCTAGAATTAATGGAATAATACTTTCATTCATATAGTAAATCCCCCATCCTAAGATACCTGCAAAGAATAATCCTGGAAAGAAATATCCTCCGAAACTTCCTTTTCTATTTCCTCCTACTGATATGTACAAGAAATCTTTTAACCAAGTAGAAAGCGATATATGCCATCTTCTCCAGAATTCTGTAATAGACATAGACTGATAAGGTACATCAAAGTTAACTGGCAATCTATATCCCATCAACAATGCTATACCAATAGCCATGTCTGAATATCCTGAGAAGTCACAATAAATCTGAATAGCGTACCCATAAGATGCCATTAGATTTTCAAATGCTGTATAACTATTCGGAGCATCGAATACACGATCTACGAAGTTAATAGAGATATAATCAGAAATAACTGCTTTCTTCAATAACCCTCCGATGATTAATAACAACCCTTCATTCACATAATCTCTAGACACATAAATATTCTTATATATCTGTGGCAAGAAGTCTTTTGCACGAACGATAGGCCCCGCAACCAACTGTGGAAAGAACGAAATAAAGAATAAATAATCTAAAAAGTTCTTCGTTGGCTCTATCTCTTTTCTATAAATCTCTATAATATAACTAATAGATTGGAACGTAAAGAAAGAGATCCCTACAGGTAGTATAATATCATCTAAATGCAACTTCGTATTCGCAAAGAAATTAACTCCATCTAAAAAGAAGTTTGTGTACTTAAAGTAACCTAGTAACCCTAAGTTTACAACAATACTAATCGTTAAGAGTAGTTTCTTCTTCGCTGCATTCAAGGTATGATTAATAATATTAGCAAAATAGTAATCCATTAAAGAGGATCCTATCAAGATAATAAAATACATTCCACTAGACTTATAATAAAAGAATAGAGAGAATAAGGTCACATACAATAAACGAATGTGGAAGGTTTTTCTCATCAAGATATAGAAGAGGTAAAACACAATAAATATCCCTAAAAACAAACCTGAGTTAAACAACAAAGGCTCTTTAGGATTAAAAGTAAACCAATTGATTACTTGATCAATAGTTATACTTGGTATTTCAATATTAAATAGACTCATTTAATTAAAAAGCACTATTTTGTTTGACAAATTGGTTATAAGCATCGATAAGAGCCTCATAGAATAAATCTCCTGTATATTCATACCCTTTCACGGTATAGTGCACAAGATCTTTTGATAGCATTCCGTTCTCTCTTAAACTAGGCAAACCTAGCGTTGCTCCTAGATTATAATATAAATCCCAGATAGCATACTTCCCATCTATTCCATTAATGATTAATTCATTAGATAATTCTGCTGCTACAGTATTAGGCTTATCTTTAGAGAAATAAGATGGTGGAGGTGTAGTCAATAACACACTTGCATGAGGTGCTACTTTCTTTACCTTAGCTAAGAACATATTGACTTGCTCTTGAAAATCTCTTCCACTCATTCTATCAAAGGACTCATTAGTTCCCATAGATACAATTACTAAGTCTGGCTCTAATCCTCTAAGTTGCTTAAAGAACAAATCGTATTTAGTATAATCAGAGAACCTCGCCCCATTCACACCTATTGTATGATATAGTATTCCAGGTTTATCATTCTCTAATACTACACCATTTAGGTCATACGCTTCAGCCTGTTGATTAGAGTAGAAATAGATACGGTCTAGCTCTTCTCCTAACTCAAAGGTATAGAATACGTCATTCTTCTCCCCTGATAGCTCATTAAACATATTATTAGACACCACTACAGATTCCCTCTGCTTAGTAGGAATACTAAGCCTCTTACCCGCATGAATGGTATTCGTCTTCATATTATTCGCTTTCTTAATCTCAGTAATAGTAGTATTATACTTATTAGCGATAGCTCCTAGAGACTCTCCTCTTTTAATCTGATGAGAAATCTTCTTAGGGGCAGTTGATTCTAAGAAAACTTTTTGACTAGCCGTTCCTACATTAAACTCCTTTTTATTAGAAGGTGTAAAAACTTTCATGCGAGAAAAACCATATGAAGCATCACGTACACTAAGCTCTATGACAGCATTACTATTATTTGTAGACAGCGCTATTCCACTTAATCCTACTTGTGCATCTTTTACTGGAAATATGTTTCTGTAACTACTCCATTCTGCATTAGAAGAATACCTAACAAGAGAGTTACCATTAGTCTTAGCTAATTTATAAGGAAAGGCAAATCCCAATCCTCCATTTCCAAATCTATCTTGAAGTAAAGATCTCATTCTTCCACTAAAAAAATCAGCTTGAATATGAGAATCACCTATATGAACAATGTTTATCTTCCCTTCCTTAGAACGAGTCATCTTCTGAACTTTCTCAAAGAAAGTTTTTAATTGTTCTGCGTAATAGATCTTATTTCCTATTCCTTCTTCATTCACATTTTCTACCTCTTCATCACTAAACTCATTAGTAAGAAGTGAATTAACCTGAGCAAAAGAACCAATATGAAATAAAATACCTACAACAAAAACAGCAATTTTATTCCTTTTCATTTTCTATTTTTTGTTTAGAACTATCTTCTCTTACAACAGTTTCTTTATCTGGTTGCTGAAGAGAATCTACTTTCTTAACAGGCACTTGTCCTGCGTGTTTCTTTTTATAATCTGTATACCCCTCTTCTAATCTAGCGAAGATCTTACCTGAGATATCAGAAGCTCCTCTATGATTAAAGTGTGTATAATCTTTATTCGCTTTTGCAGGTACCTCTTCTACCCATTTGACCATAGAACCATTTCCTCCCATAGCCTCGTATAGGTTAAAGAATCCAGCATGAGCTTCCATAGCATATTTTCTCTGTGCCTTCATCAGTGGTTCTACAGCAGCATCTGTCTTCATCACACCTTCTACTTTAGATGATTTATCCGCAGTAGATATTACTAGAATACTAGCATTAGGAAAACATTGTTTTAAATGTTTCACTACATCCCCCATCTTCTTCGTATACCATGAGTAATCTAGAGATCCGTAATTTAAAACATTAGCACCATAGTGTAATACGATTAGACTATAATCTAAATTCTTTTGATACTTCTGCATTAAACTCACTTTAAACAACGATAGTGGCAATCCTGAATTACCTCTACTAGAAAAGTTATCAACCTGCACTCCACCGCCTGCACTAAAGTCTACACCATATATTGGAATAGAATCAGCATGTTTAAATAGTAGTTTAACATCTTTAATATTACCATCAGCTATCTTCAGTTTATTTAATTCTGAACTGACACTTAATTTCTTGACAATAGTATCCTTATTAATAATAACTGCTACTTCTCCTCTTTTATTATTAGAACTTCCATAATAAAGTGTTGGATTATAAAGCATTGTCATATTTTGCATCTTACCTGCTGTATAACTCACCCAAGTAGATTTAACTGTATCTTTCACGAAATACACCTGTCCTGATACCCCAAAAGGCTTCTGAGGTTTTTTGACGTTTAGATAAGACTGCATCTTGAAGTTATTCGAATACTTATGGATAACAGATAATCTAGACTGTGCGGATTCAGACATAATAGGCACATAACCTACTCCCATACCCCCATATTTACTCTGATAATTCTTACGCAGATCTTGCACGATTAAGTCTCCATCAGTCATCGAATCTCCATAGTAAGCGATACGAACACGTCCCCCTTTTTGTTGTTCTAGAGCATATAGTTTAGCAAAGAAATTCTCCAGATACGCCATTCCTTTAAAAGAACTAGATTCTTCATCACTAGTAAACACATCTTCTGGAACGATGATTACATTCTCATCATCTATTCCTGTTTTTTCAGTCTTTAGACTATCTTTAGTTACTAGCTTCTCTTTTTCTATGCCTTCTAGTGCTTCTAACATCAGACTATCCACTACAATATTACTCGTAGGAAGAGCTTCTTCACTAAATAACTTTTTAGGCAAATTTCCTTTAAAGAATAAAAAAAAGCCACTTGCCATTACTATAATGGCAAGTGACTGGTATAGGTATGATTTCTCTACTTTCACAAAAAAATATAAGATTACATTCGGTCTGGTACAGCGATTCCCAATAATGAGAACGCATCCTTAATCACCATTCCTACTTTTTCTGACAATTGTACTCTAAACGCTTTTAATACAGCATCTTCTTCTCCTAGAATAGATACCGTTTGATAAAAAGAGTTATACTCTCTTACTAATTCATATACATAATTAGCTATAAGAGCAGGGCTATGTGTACGAGCAGCATCCTGAATCACTACAGGGAACTCCTCTAATAACTTTAATAATTCTTTCTCTTTAGGATCTAATGTGATTCCTTTTATTTCTGATGTATAATCGAAGTCTGCCTTTCTTAAGATAGATTGGATACGAGCATATGTATATTGAATAAACGGCCCTGTATTCCCTGCAAAATCAACTGATTCTTTAGGGTTAAACATCATTCCTTTACGAGGGTCTACTTTTAGGATAAAGTATTTTAATGCACCTAAGCCTATTGTAGTAAATAGTTGAGTACGCTCTTCTTCAGAGTACCCTTCTAGTTTACCTAATTCTTCTGAGATAGACTTAGCTGTGTCAGTCATTTCTTGGATTAGTTCATCTGCATCTACTACAGTTCCCTCTCTACTCTTCATCTTACCTGATGGCAACTCTACCATTCCATAAGATAAATGATATAAACTCTCAGCCCAGTCAAAACCAAGACGTTTAAGTATTAAAAATAGAACCTTAAAGTGATAATCTTGTTCGTTACCTACAGTATACACCATACCACCTACATCGCCGAAATCATTCACACGCTGTATAGCAGTACCGATATCCTGTGTCATATATACAGAAGTACCGTCTCCACGAAGTACCAACTTCTCGTCTAATCCTTCCTCTGATAAGTCTATCCATACAGAGTTATCCTCTTTTTTGAAGAATACTCCCTGCTCTAGACCTTTCTCTACCTCATCTTTACCTAATAAATAAGTATTGCTCTCGTAGTATACTTTATCGAAGTCTACTCCTAAGTTTTTATACGATACCGCAAAACCATCATAGACCCATTGGTTCATTGTTTTCCACAATTCAATAACCTCAGGTTTATTATGTTCCCAATCTACAAGCATCTGTTTTGCTTCTTTAATGATTGGAGCTTCTTTCTTAGCTTCGTCTTCAGACATACCTTGAGCCATTAATTCTTTGATTTGGCTCTTGTACTCCACGTCAAACTTCACATAGTAGTTTCCTACTAATTTATCTCCCTTAAGTCCAGTAGACTCAGGAGTCTCTCCATTACCATACTTTTGCCAAGCCAACATAGACTTACAGATATGGATACCTCTATCGTTAATGATCTGTGTTTTATAAACTTTTTTACCAGAAGCCTTTAATATCTCAGCTACCGAATATCCTAATAAGTTATTTCTAACGTGACCTAAGTGAAGAGGTTTATTTGTATTAGGAGAAGAATATTCTACTAACACTGACTTATCACCAGGTGTAGGTGTCACATATCCGAAGTGTTCTTCTTTGCGTGTAGCATTAAAGAAATCGATATAGTAACTATCTGAAACGACTAAATTTAAAAATCCTTTTACTACATTAAACCGTTCTATTACAGAAGTATGCTCTACTAAGTACTCACCTATCTTAGTACCGATTTCTACTGGGTTTCCTTTTATCTGTCTTAGAAAAGGAAAGATAACTACAGTAATATCACCCTCAAACTCTTTTCTTGTCGCCTGATACTCAACTTTATCTACAGTAGCACCGTATAATTGTTGAATCGCCTTCTCTATCTGCGGAGTTAAAATCTGATTTAATGTCATTTTGATTAATTTAATTAAAGGAGCAAAGATAATTTATATTTCTTCATTTAAAGAAGAGTATAGAAGGAATTTAAACATTTCCTTTAGAATTTATTACCAATCTCCTCTTAAAAACAACTATCTAAAATACAATATTTTATCTTAAAAAACAACCTCTTTATCTCCTTTAAAACAAACAAAAAATTGTTAAAGCATCTCACATCCTTATCAAAATTCTGCTTACAATATTCATAAAGTAACACCAATCTCCTCACTACTGCTTAAATAAAAAGTCCTCATAAATACAATTACATTCTCCTTGACTATTCAACCTCTTTTCACTTCGCTTATTTCACTACATTTACCCTACCTATTAAATCCTATTTATAATAGTGAAATAAAAAGACCTACATAGCCTAAAACTGATAGTATGAAAAGCATCCTTCTTCCCAACGACTTCATCACTGACGTCACTGAACAGATAACTATATTTGATTATCATACTAAACAGGAGATCTCTAAACAACAAGTAATTTTAAATCAAAACACTTTTAGTTTTTTAGTTGAAGGAACAAAGGAAGTATGGTCTGACAACTCTTTTGAAGCACTAGATAACTCCAAATTCATCCTAATGAAAGCTGGTCATTGTTTAATGACCGAAAAACTATCTAACACTGCTAATTACAGAAGTATTCTCTTGTTCTTTGACAATGAATTGATACTTAACTTTATCTCTAAATACAATATAGAACTAGTAGAAAATAAAAGTACTCACTCTATCCATACTTTTAACTACGATAACTTCAGTAAGCACTTTGTAGAAAGTCTAATGGATATAGCTAAACTCTCCCTTTCTATTCAAAAGAGATTACTAAATATAAAACTAGAAGAGATCATGCTATACCTCACTGAGGTCAATGGAACAGCATTTCTTCAATCCTTTATAACTAACAACAATAATAAAAGTTTAAAGTTCACACAGACAATAGAAAAGAACATCTTAAACAAGCTCACTCTATCTGAGCTAGCCTTTCTGTGCAATATGAGCGTATCTACTTTCAAACGAGAATTTGAAAAACACTATGGTGATTCTCCTAGCAGATGGTTTCAAAACAGAAGATTAGAATATGCACATACCCTACTTACACAGCATACAACTACTGCATCAGAAATCTATCTAAAGGTAGGTTATGAGAATGTATCTAGCTTTATACAAGCGTATAAATCCAAGTATAATATCACACCTAAACAAAGTCAAAAACAATGAGCTTCTAGCAACATTTTTTGACCCAATCCCGCTAACTCCTACTATAGACCTTACTATAAATTTGCCCTAAACATTTAATCATAACACAATGAAAGCTGCAAATTTTATAATCGGGCTAGTACTAACACTATCGACTAGTGTTTTTGGACAGAACACCTTTACATTATCTAGTAAAGATCTAGGTGGAGAAACAACTAAACAACACGAATTTAATGGTTTTGGATGCGATGGAGAGAATCAATCTCCTCAGTTATTTTGGCACAATGCTCCTAAAGATACCAAGAGCTTTGCCATCACGATGTATGATCCAGATGCACCTACGGGAAGTGGTTTTTGGCATTGGGTAGTCTTTGATATTCCTAGCAATATAAACGAACTAGTAACTGATGCAGGAAAAGTCAACTCTCCTCTATTACCTAAAGGTGCTATACAGAGCCTTACAGATTATGGAATAAAAGGTTTTGGTGGACCATGTCCTCCTGTAGATCATGGATATCACCAATACATCATAACAGTACATGCCCTTAAAACGGATAAACTAGGACTAGATGGAAATACTACTCCTGCCATTGTAGGTTTTAACTTATGGGCAAACACCATCGCAAAAGCGAGTATTATAGCGTACTATAAACGATAATACATATTTATAAATAAGCAAAGCGACTCCTGATACACCAGAAGTCGCTTTGCTTATTTTTTTATTACAGAGTCCATATACTAACTAATTATTTTATCTACCAACATACCATCTTATCTTCCTCCCATCACCCTAGCTAATACTCTACCTACAGTTTTTTCAAAGCCTTTGCGAACTACATCTGCTCTTTCTTTTTTATCTAACCAACCTGTCATCTCTTTATTGAATGCTCGTTTAGCAGGAACTCTCACATACACCTTCTCTTCTTCCTCTAGCTCCTTATCCATCATAGATCTTCTTACACTATACATCTCTTCGTATCTATCCCTCACAGATGACTTCTGTTTAACCTTAAAATTCGCATAGAACCTCACATCTGCATTTATTAAATAAACTTCAGGACTTCCCTCTAAGTATATTATAGATGCAGGACTCGCAAAGTGAATAGTAGATAGGGCTGACTATCCATACATACAGGGTATTCCTAGTAAAATCAACAAATAAAAACATACTTTACCCATAATGTAATTATATTAACACACAATTAGGGCAATATTCCGATAAGAAGATCAAGAAATAGGTTCTGTAAAAAGGTTAAATCCTGATCGTACTCTCTTACATACCCCTTATCTGGAGACACATCCACAGCTACTCCGTTATTAAACTTAATATTCCTGTTTAATAAACGATATTTATTGTACATCAGTTCTTCTAACTCATATTTCTCTTCATACCTATTAGTCTTAGCAGAAGTATGCTTAGCTCTAAAACTAGTAAAAAATCTCACCTGAGAATCCTCTAAATACATTCTGGGATTACTATTGAGATAAACGATAGAAGCAGAACTAGCAAAACTAGGCTTAGACAGAACAGCCTGCCCATATACCCAAGGCATCCCAATCAGTAATAATAGATATAAATACAGGTTTTTCATAATTTAATATTATAAACAAAAATAACATAATTCATTAGAAATACTAAATACAAGTAAATAAAACTAAATACCAACATCATATTTAATTAATAATAAGAGTAAACTAAGAAACAACACAAATATTTCAAATATCAAATAAAACCAATTAATGCTAAATAGAATCAAACATCGCTAATCTTACAATCTATCAAATTAGTACTTTTAATCCTTTAACTAACATATATCAATACAATTATGAAAAAAATCAGTCTATTACTTTTGGTAATGACCATATTAATCTCATGCCAAAAAAAGAATACAATTGAAGTAATTGCAGAGGGAGTACCTGATCATACAAAAGTGGAAATCTTTACACACCCTATTGGAATAAAGGACAAAAAAGTTCTTGTAACTGGAGAGGTTTTAAATGGTAAAGTAACTTTAGAAAATCCTTTTACTGAATTAGATGATGTAGGCTTCCCCATTTTAGGACACCTCTAAATTCGATAAATAATTCTTATTATGTTCAGATTTGATGAAGAATTTAAATTCTTCATCAAATCTGGGCTTATATTCTTTAGGAGATTTATTTCCTAATGCTTTATGAGGATGGTTAAAATTGTAATCCTCTCTCCATTTATCAGCCAATCTTTGTAACTGGTAGATATCATTGAAGTAAAAAGCATCTAATATATCCTCTCTAAAAAATCGATTAAAACGTTCTATATATCCATTCTGCATTGGTTTGCCAGGCTGGGTATATTTAATTTCTATAAAATTCTTCTCACACCAATTTACAAAGGTTTTAGAGATAAATTCAGGACCGTTATCACATCTAATGTACTTTGGAGTACCTATTTCTTGTTTTAGGTTTTCTAATGTTTCTATTACTGCTCTTGCAGGATAGCTTAATCCAGCTTCAATAGCTATTGCTTCTCTATTACAGTCGTCTAATACATTAAAAACTCTTACTTTTCTGCCATCTGTAAGTAAGTCACTCATAAAGTCCATACTCCAACACTCATTGAGCACTTTTGGCGTTTCTAAAGGCTGTTTAACTCTTGTTATTAAACGTTTCTTATGTTTTCTTCTTAGACTTAGTTTCATTAAGCGATAAACGCGTAGAACTCTTTTTCTGTTCCATATAAGTCCTTCTCTGCGTATCTTATGATAGTACTCATCAAAGCCACGAGTAGGGTATTGTTCTGCTAATTCACTTAGTTTATCAATGACTTCTGTATCATCTTTTTTACTTTGGTAATACCACATTGATCGGCATAGTCCAACTAATGAACAAATACGAACAATGGATAACTTATATTGCTCTAACAGATACTTTACCCTTTCTATTTTATCTGCTGAGCTTAGAACTTTTTTGACAGAATATCTTTGAGCATTTTATTGTCTAAACTAACATCAGCATACATCTGTTTGAGCTTGCGATTCTCTTCTTCAAGTTCTTTTAAACGTTTCAGCTCTTGTTTTTCCATTCCACCATACTTCTTTCTCCAATAGTAAAACGTGCTCTTGTCAATTCCTAATTCTCGAGAAATTTCACTTACTGATCTTCCTTGTTCATTTTCTTTGAGAGCTTTAATTATTTGACTCTCACTAAAATTACTTGTTTTCATATTTGACAGTTTTGTTTAAAGTTAATAATTTCGAATTAACAACTGTCCGATTTTTAGGGAAGCCTACACTTCTATAAAGTACTTATTTTTATAATTATACTTTCCTCTAAAAAAACATCCCTCTGTTCTATATTTAGTTAATCTCTCATTTGCTATTTCTAATTTATTAAAATTAGACCATTCGATAAGCCCTTTAAAAGTCTCGTCACTTTTAACTCCATATAAAGTACCTGCGTCTGTATTAAAATTCTCATGTCCTAACATCACATCAAAATTGTGATTACCAAAATCTTTTTTCCAATTAAGGAGTTGTTGAAAACTATAGGTTTTATTTCTACTACTATTTCTACCCGACTCCCCATTAGTTCTCTTTCCGATTCCCCCTACACTATTTCTATAATTTCTTATATCATTATAGCCTAGAGCTAAACTTCCTTTTATAGAAAAAGTAAAATCATTTAAAAAATTAATATCAGTATAAATCTGTGAATTAAGTGTTGTTGAAATACTTTCATTAACATCTAACTTATTCTCTAAAACCATATTCCTAAATCTTTGAGATTTACGTGTCTTATCTCCTAAATCAAAAATCTTATCTCCTAACTCATCATAAATAAAATCGCCAGTATCAGGATTGTGCAAATAGATTGGATAAATCGGAGCCATATTTGAAGCTACATGTACTGGATTAAAAACATTAGAATTAGTTATTTGATGTGAACCTGATACATTAGTTCCTATCTTAACAAATTCATTTACATTGTAATCAGCATTAATACGTGTAGTAAATCTTTTATAATCACTACCCTTAAAATATCCTTCGTTATTTAAAAAACCTGTCGAAAAATAAGCTCCACCATTTTCATTAGAAATCCTTGCATTCAAATTTAAATCTTGATAAGTCCCTACTCTTTCTACAGGTTTATACCAGTCCAAATCTGACCTATAACCAGGCAAAACAGATGCGTTGGACATTAAACGCCCATTAGAATCGAACAACTGCTCATTAGATAAGTTATAAATATTCATTCCTAATACATCTGGAATCAAATTTTTTGTTGCAAGTCTATTCGCATCAGCTAAAGAGTTTCCGTTGCTTACTAAAGAATTGCGATACCCTTTCCACATTGTCTCCATAAATCCATCTGGATCTAATTTATCATATTCTAATTGAGAACGATAAAAAAGCCCTTGTTTAAAACCAACGCCTAAAAAACCTTGTCCCTTAGAAGCTTTTTTTGTGTTTATCAAGATTACTCCATTTGATGCACGATTCCCATATAGTGTCGTAGCAGAGGCGTCTTTTAAAACTGTAACACTTTCTACATCTAACGGATTAATATTTCCAACAGGTCCTACGTATACTATTCCATCAAGGACTATTAATGGTTCATTATTAGTTAATGATGAAAAACCTCTAATTCTTATTGAGGGTTCAGAACCTGGCTGACCTGAACTATTATTAATGCGTACGCCTGGTGCAGCACCTACTAATGCATTTAATACATTTGTATTAGGGCGTTTTTCAATATCTGAACTAGTTACATAGGATAAAGATCCCGTTAAAGACTCTTTTGTAGATGAACCATAAGCAACTACTACAATATCTTCTAAAGTTTCATTTAATTGATGTAATACGATATCATACTTTGAATTAGCATCAATCTTTACTGATTTTGTTTCATAGAATACATAACTAATTATTAGCGTATCCCCCCCTATAATATTAATAGAAAAAAGACCTTGCTCATCGGTAATCGTTCCTTGATTAGTACCTTCTACGATGACACTAGCCCCTATTAAAGGAACTCCATTAATATCTTTAACACTTCCTGTAACAATATTTCTTGTCTGACTATACATTACACCTAGTATCATAAAGACTACAAACGTTAAGTAATTTTTAAGTTTCATACAACATTAATTTAAGAATATCATTTTGCCAAAATTAACACAGTTAAAACTTCATTAATATCATAATTCAAACAATAAATCACATATACTACAATAAATGAAACATTTCACAAAAAAAACAACTAAATAAACTACTTCATATAGAGTAGCATACTATAAAAACTAATCAACATTTATTAATTTTAATGTAAGAACACCAACATTATATAAGTTTATTTATACAATATTTACTGTGTATTATCTATCAACAATAGATAATATTTCTATTAGTATTGATACAAAAAATCCTAATCAGAATCCTGCGATGGAGGCATCGCTTCTAATACAGATCGAGCTGCGTTTTCACCTAGAGGTACTACTTCTTTATCCCTGCTCTTCTCACTTCCATAGAAGCCAGGTGGAGCCCACTTCTTCTTAGATGTATTCTCTATTAGCCCAACTTTCTCAGGCTCTTTATGCTGTTCTATATCTAGTGGTTCTTTCTCTTTTACATCTTCTCTTTTAGTAGACACACTTAGCTTTATCACCTCTCTTTTCTCAGCTACTAGCTCTTCATTCTCTACCTCCTGTTCCCTGTTACCTGCTTGTAGTTCTCCTTCCTCAGTGTGCTGCTCACTATCCCCTCCTATCTGTGTTATCCCGTGATACGCACTTGTGCTGATTACTCTATCATCTGCTGATTTCCACACACTCCAGAAATGAACCTTCCCTTCTTTCCACTCCTTAGGTAAATCAAAGTGAACATACCTATCCTCCCTCTTTGCGATCGCACTTATCTCTGCTACTAAATCTAACGATTCGCTATAGGCTATAATAGATAATCTATCCGTGTTCTTCGTCAGTACATTTGTGATACTATTATCCCATTGTACCTTTATACGTCCAGTCTTAAGTTGGTTTATTTTCTTAATTACAGCAGGAGGCAATGGTCCTATCGACACTAGTACCTTAGCGATATCAATACATGGCTCACCTTCTACATTAACGATTCCCTCTTTCATCAGCATAGAGATCAATTGCTCTTTTCCTGTCGCCATTTTATTATTCAATAAAGCCTGTGGGTAATGCTCATTTATAAAGTCTTTAAACTTACTCACAAAGCTAGATACTACCCCTAGTTTACTTCGTTGAAGTACTTGAGCCTCTGTAGCTAGTTTATGAGACTTACGAGGCTTAGAACGTATAAAATAACGCCCTCTCCACATAAATCCTACTACTGTGCCCACTGTACCATGTACACCTCCTAATATTCCATCTTTTATCTCAGCCATGATTAATACTGTTTAGTTGTGATATTATTAGTTTGTCAAGGCTAATTACAATTGTCTTCAACCTTTCTCTAGTTATCTTCTCTCTATTTTTCTTATCACAAGATATAAAAAACAGAGACACAACTATTTAACTAATCAAATAGCTTTTAAAAAAGGATCTACACTATTTATCATGTATAAACCTCAATAAACTTTCGAAATAACAATTAACAAATAATTCTTTTCGACAGATTAATATTCATGCTAACACTAGCTACACTTTTACTTCTAGAACAACACTCTATCAATACAAGAAGTATTCGTCGACTACTAATTCTCTAATCCACTATTTATGGACTATACTCCACGGATTGTCGAGGGAATAAAGGAAAACACAGACTTATCAAGGGGTAGAACAATGTATATGTG
Organism: Myroides sp.; assembly: GCF_032073645.1. Taxonomy (NCBI): domain Bacteria; kingdom Pseudomonadati; phylum Bacteroidota; class Flavobacteriia; order Flavobacteriales; family Flavobacteriaceae; genus Myroides; species Myroides sp. Next base: position 269 of record NZ_DAMANB010000014.1, on the reverse strand, counting down.
AAACAAAACATCAACACTAAAAAACGTATAGCATTGAAAAACAATTCAATAAACAAAAAAGAGGTACAAAAAAAGTGTAGTAGTTTTTTACCTTTCTCTCATACAAAAGACAATATCAATAGAATAGCTATTAAAAAAGGATATAGAAAAGCTATTTCTGAAGGCTATATAGCTCTACGAAGAAGATAATAATAAAAAAGGGAGTCTATATTTTGGATCAACGTTAAAAGTTGGGGAGGAAAGTGTAAAATAATATCTTTGTGCTATGA
>NZ_DAMANB010000013.1:0-113395 GCF_032073645.1 Myroides sp. | reverse complement strand
GGTTTCCCAACGGATTTACAGTCCGTCCTCGTTGGCCGCTTGAGTATCTCCCCTCCTAAAAGGTTTGTTAGACTATATTTTTATACAATAGATAAGACTTTTTGTGGGGAGAGCAGGATTCGAACCTGCGAAGGTTTCCCAACGGATTTACAGTCCGTCCTCGTTGGCCGCTTGAGTATCTCCCCTCCTAAAAGGTTTGTTAGACTATATTTTTATACAATAGATAAGACTTTTTGTGGGGAGAGCAGGATTCGAACCTGCGAAGGTTTCCCAACGGATTTACAGTCCGTCCTCGTTGGCCGCTTGAGTATCTCCCCTAAGCTTTTGCTTATCTTGTTTGTTTAGAACGGTGCAAATATAGGGCTGTTTTCTTAATCTGCAAGACTTGCAAGGCTTTTTTTTCTTCTTTTTTTTACCGAAATTATCTAACTGATTGGTTATAAAAAAAGTAGTGTTGAAAATATTTTTTAAAATTTATTGATTGTTTGTTTAATGTCAACCAATTTCTTCATCAAATCTTCAAAGTAATCTAAGTGTAGCATGTTCGCTCCATCACTTTTTGCATTCGCTGGATCGAAGTGTGTTTCTAAGAATAGTCCATCTACACCTACAGCGATACCTGCTTTAGCAATAGTTCCGATTAGATCAGGACGTCCTCCTGTCACTCCAGACGATTGGTTTGGCTGTTGTAGCGAGTGCGTGATGTCTAATACTGTAGTAGCATACTGTTGCATTGTAGGGATTCCTCTATAATCTACAATCATATCTTGGTATCCGAACATCGTACCTCTATCTGTCACCATTACGCTTTCGTTATTACAGTCTAATACTTTCTGTACAGCGTGCTTCATACTCTCAGGACTCATAAACTGTCCTTTCTTCAGGTTTACCACCTTACCTGTATTCGCGGCAGCTACTACTAGATCTGTCTGTCTTACTAAGAAAGCTGGGATCTGTAAGATGTCTACGTACTCAGCAGCCATAGCAGCGTCAGAGTTCTCATGAATATCTGTTACAGTAGGTACGCCAAACTCTTTTCCTACTTTTTGTAAGATTTTAAGTGCTTTTTCATCACCTATACCTGTGAAGCTATCTATACGTGATCTGTTTGCTTTCTTAAAAGAACCTTTAAATACATAAGGAATCTTTAGTTTGTCAGTTACTGTTACGATATGCTCTGCGATACGCATAGCCATTTCTTCACCTTCGATAGCACAAGGCCCAGCTAATAAAAAGAAGTTATCAGCCTCAAGGTTTTTAATTAGGGGGATATTATTTAAATTCATAAAATTCGATTATTTATTATTTTTTCGTTTGTTGTTCTTCTTTTGCTTGTTATTTTTATTCTCTGTTATCACAGGCTTTGCTATGTTTTTAGACTGTATAAAGTACGAAATAATCGCGATAAATACAACTCCAAAAGACAGATTATTTGTTACACCATTTCTTAAGAAAATATCGAAAGTAGCATTCTTAGTTGCTTCTTCTAAAGACATGCTAGTCTGTGTAGCTAGTGCCTCCTGTAAGGTAGCCATAAAGTTAGGGCTAACTTGGTTAAACGTAATGTACTGTATAATCGGGAAGAAGAATGTAATCATGATACAGATTACTAGTCCAGATAAGAAAGCACGTTGCCAAGAAACAACACCGTTATAGAATTCGCGTTTCTTCTGTCTTATTCCCAACCAATAAAAGATAATCAACACAAGGTTAAAAAGTAGTTCAAAACCGACCTCATATCTAATCTTTTCTAAGTCGTGAAAACCAAGAGATTTGACAATAAACATCCAAAGTAAAGCTGCTAACGTAGCATAAGAAGCCCATTTAAATTCTATAGAGAAATTTCTCATTATTCTATTTTATAATTAAAGAATCAAAAGTAAAGTTTTTATTTTATAGCTTAAAATTTATTTTATATTGATATTTTTTATTAGATTTAGATATGTTTGTATAATTCTTGGCAAGGATTGTGACGCATAAATTTAAAAAATACAATAAACCACCCGTAAATAAAACTATTATGAAAAAACTAATCCTTATTAGACATGCAAAATCATGCTGGAACGCTATAACAGATGATTTGTCACGCCCAATATCGACCAAAGGAGTTGCTGATGCTCACTTAGTATCGCATACTTTAATGGGGCATTTACCTGCTAAAGTTATTGTATGGAGTAGCCCTGCAAAAAGAGCTAGTGAGACGGCTAAAATATTCTGTCAGAATATGGATATTAACTTAGACTATATTATTTATAATCCCGAAGTATATACTTTCGAACGGTCAGGATTAATAAAAGCGATAAAAAAATGTAAAAATGAGCATGATACCCTAATTCTTTTCGGGCATAATGAGGCAATAACAAAATTTGTTAATAAATTTGGTAGCGAAACCTATGAAAATGTACCCACATCAGGCGTTGTAATCATTAACTTTGATACCAATGACTGGGGAGAGATAGAAAAGGGGACAACTGAATTAACTATTTTCCCAAGAGACTTAAAGAAATAATGAATAATAATAACACAACAAAATACAAGTATATCGACCGCGAGAAAAGCTGGTTGTCATTTAATGAAAGAGTACTTCAAGAAGCTGGTGATGAAACAGTCCCTTTATTAGAAAGACTGAGATTCATCGGTATATTCTCAAATAATTTGGATGAGTTTTTCAGAGTTCGTTATGCCACTATACGTAGAATGACATTGACAGGGGAGAGTAATCGAAGACTGGGAAGTGGAGTTATTGTAAAAGATCTATTGGCTCAAATTACAGAGAGAGTTATTCAACTTCAAAAAGAAAGTGTACGTATCTTACATGAGGTAGAGCGCAAACTAGAAGATGAAGGAATCTTTATGGTCAATGAGAAAGAGATCAGTGAGAAACAACAAGCCTTTGTCAAAGACTTTTTCTTACATCAAGTATCTCCTGACTTAGTGACTATTATCCTAAGTGATTTGGCTGAGTTCCCTCTTCTAAGGGATACGCATGGGTATTTAGTTGTGAAGTTAGAAGTAGACGAAAAGCTGGTAGAGAAGCACTGTACTAATAAACAAAGACGTGATAATAGCTCTGTTCGCTATGCTATTATCGAGATTCCGAATATTATTAATCGATTCGTAGAAGTTCCTTCTGAGGATCCAGGCAAGAAGTATATCATGATGTTAGACGATATCATCAGATATAACCTAGATTCTATCTTTAATATCTTTGATCTAAAAGCAGAATCTGCTTATATGATTAAAGTAACACGTGATGCTGAGCTAGACTTCGATACAGATTTACACAAATCTTTTGTTGAGAAGATTTCCAGTGGAGTACGCGATAGAAAACAAGGGGCTATTGTGCGTTTCGTTTATGATCAGGAGATGGATGATGAGCTGTTAGATTTCTTATTAGAGAACGTAGAGATCGAGCTTAACGATAGTATTATTCCCTCTGGAAGATACCATAATAGACGTGATTATATGGGATTCCCGACTACTGGAAGAGTGGATCTTACGTATCCAAAACAGATACCTGTAGCTGTGAAAGGACTGAGCCTTGAAGATAGTATTATTCAGCAGATACAGAAGCGTGATTATATGATCTACACTCCTTATCAGTCTTATTCATATTTAGTAAAATTCTTGCGTGAAGCGGCTTTAGATCCACAAGTATTGTCTATTAAGATAACACTGTATCGACTAGCTAAAAATTCACAGATTATTAGCTCACTTATCAATGCTGTAAAGAATGGTAAGAAGGTAATCGCTCAAGTGGAATTACAGGCACGTTTCGATGAAGCGAGTAATATTTATTACTCTGAATTAATGCAGGCTGAAGGAGTTCAGTTAATATTCGGAGTTAAAGGACTGAAAGTACACAGTAAAATCTGTGTAGTAGAACGTCTGGAAAATAAAAAGGTAAAACGTTACGGGTTTATTTCGACAGGTAACTTTAATGAGAGTACAGCTAAGGTATATACTGATGTAACGGTGTTTACTAGTCATAATTCGCTAATGAAGGATGTGTCTAAGGTATTTGAGTTTCTTCAAGTGAACTATCGTGTACATCGTTATAAGCATTTATTAGTATCTCCACATTATACGCGTAAAGGGTTTTATAAGTTGATAGAACGAGAGATTAAGAATGCTAAGAATGGATTGCCTGCTTATATACGATTAAAGATGAATAGCTTATCAGATCTAAAGATGATTGATAAACTATATGAAGCGAGTAATGCAGGAGTTAAGATACAGTTGATTATTAGAGGAATCTGTTCTCTTATACCTGGAGTGCCTGGTATGAGTGAGAATATAGAAGCGATCAGTATTGTAGACCGTTTCTTAGAGCATTCTAGAGTTTATATTTTTGGGAATAATGACAACCCTGAGGTGTTTATCTCTTCAGCGGACTTTATGACTCGAAATTTAGACGAAAGGGTAGAGGTGACTTGTCCTATCTATGATGATTTAGTAAAACAAGAGTTGATCGATACATTCGATATCGGGTGGAAAGGAAACTATAAGACGAGATATCAGACAGCAGACTTGTCTAATAAGTATAGAGGGTATACAGCTGAAAATATGTTTCATGCTCAGCAAGAAATGTATAAGTATTATCAAAATAAGTTAAAGTAAAAGAAGAAATTATATATGCTAAAAATAAAGAAGTATGCTGCTATAGATATAGGTTCTAACGCCATGAGACTGTTGATTATGAATATCATCGAGGAGGAGGGAAGAGAGACTATATTTAGTAAGAGTTCATTAATACGTGTGCCTATTCGATTAGGACAAGATGTTTTCACTACAGGAAAGGTATCTCCTGAGGCGGAAGACCGTATGGTGGATGCAATGAAGGCGTTCTTTTTATTAATGAAGGTAAATAAGGTAGATCGATTTATGGCATGTGCTACTAGTGCCATGCGAGAAGCTACTAATGCTACATCTATCGTGGATAGAGTGTATAAAGAATCTGGAATAAAGATCAGTATCATAGATGGTAAAAAAGAGGCTATGATTATCGCTTCTTCTGATCTAAAACATTTTATTAATAGCAGTAATAGTATTCTGTATATAGATGTGGGGGGAGGTAGTACAGAGTTTACGTTGTTCTCTAACGGAAAACAATTGAACTCTAGATCGTTTAAAAATGGTACTGTACGTCTATTAAACAATATGGTAGAACCTCAGGTATGGACAGATATAGAGCAGTGGATCAAGGAAGAGACTAAGGAGTTAAAAGACTTAATCGTCATCGGTAGTGGTGGGAATATCAATAAGATCTTTAAAATGTCTGGTAAGACGCAAGATAAGCCTCTTACTTACTTCTATCTACACAAACAATTACTACGACTAAGTAAGATGTCTTATGAGGATAGAATCTCTTTGTTAGGATTGAACCCAGATCGTGCTGACGTTATTATACCTGCTATAAACATCTATAATAACGCCATGAAATGGAGTGGTGCTAAATACATCTATGTTCCTAAAATAGGGGTGTCTGATGGTATCGTAAAAGCACTTTATTACAATAAAGTAAAACTTGATTATCAAGTCATAGAGTATTAAAACTTCTCAATTGCTCCTAGTCCAAATAGGGCAAAGTCATATTTGACAGGGTCTATAGGATCGAAACGACGCAAAGCCACATCTAGTTCAGCTAGTGCCTTTGCGTCATTTTGTTTTCGCTTTAGGATACCTAGCTTTCTAGCCATATTACCAGAGTGTACGTCTAATGGACAAGATAAATCAGCTGTACTGATTTGTTTCCATATTCCTAGATCTACTCCTTTATGATCATCCCTGACCATCCAGCGCAGGTACATATTGATTCGTTTCGCAGCAGATCCTTTGAGCGGGTCAGAGATATGCTTCTGTGTACGCGACTGATGTTCTATCTCGAAGAATAGTTTTTTGAAGTTAGAAATTCTCTCTTGCATATTCATTTGTTGATTTGCAAAGACATTTTCTAGTCCATTGTGGTTGCTATAAATATGTTTAAGCCCTTTTATAAAAGTTGCAAAATCTACACCATTGAAAGTTCTGTGCACAAAGCTGTCTAAACTCTCTAAGTGGTCATCATGATGCTCCATCACGAAGTCATAAGGAGAATTTCCCATGAGCTCCATCATGCGATGTGCATTCTTAATAATCATCTTTCTATTTCCCCATGCAATAGTAGCACTTAAGAACCCTGCTATTTCTATATCTTCTTTTAGTGTATATAGATGAGGGATTTGTATAGGATCGTCCTGAATAAAAGTAGGGTTGTTATAAAGAATTACCTTTTCATCAAGGAACTCCTTAAGTTCTGCTTTAGTCATGTAAGTTTTGTTTTTGTTTAATTTGACCATCTACCATGGTTAATTTGCGATCAGCCATATTCGCTAGTTCTTCATTATGCGTAACAATGACGAATGTCTGTCCTAATTCATCTCTTAGTTTAAAGAATAACTTATGTAAGTTTTCTGCCGAGTGTGTGTCTAGGTTACCTGATGGCTCATCAGCAAAAATAACAAGAGGTTTATTGATTAGCGCTCTAGCTACAGCTACACGTTGCTGTTCTCCTCCTGATAGTTCAGATGGGAAGTGATGTATACGGTGAGATAGTCCTAAGTATTCTAATAAACGAATAGCTTCCTTCTCTGTCTCCTGTTTGTTTTTATTAGCAATAAAAGCTGGGATACACACATTCTCTAAAGCCGTAAACTCAGGTAGTAACTGGTGAAACTGAAAGATAAAGCCAAGGTGTAAGTTTCTAAATTTAGATATTTCTTTGTCTTTAAGACCTAGAATATCTTGACCGTTTATAGAAAGAGTGGTTTGACTTTCTATAGAGGGCTTGTCTAATGTTCCTAGTATCTGAAGTAAGGTTGTCTTACCAGCTCCAGATGCTCCTACAATAGAAACAATCTCTCCTTTTTTTATATGTAGATCTACTCCTTTTAAAACCTCAAGTTTATCGTAGTATTTATGAATATTAGTCGCTCTGATCATTTACTTAATTTTAGAAATACAAAGTAACGCTTTTTACCTATTTTAAAAACCTAAAAATGATTAAAAGACGAGTAATATATTTTTAAAATAAAAAAGTATCTTTATACAGACGATGTATATAAGTCTAATATGACTTATGACTAGCTAGATAAAACAATTAACGAATAGAAAATAGAAAGTAAGACAATGGAAAATAATAAATTAGAAACGGCAATATTCGGAGCAGGATGTTTTTGGTGTATTGAAGCTATCTATAAAAGCTTAAAAGGGGTAGAAGAGGTGCTTCCAGGATATATCGGAGGAAAAAAAGAAAACCCTACCTATGAAGAGGTGTGTACAGGAGAAACTGGCCATGCAGAGGTAGTAAAGCTAGTGTATAATCCCGCAGCGATTAATTATAACGAATTATTAGAGGTGTTCTTTACGAGTCATAATCCAACTACTTTAAATAGACAAGGAGAAGATGTAGGGACACAGTATAGAAGTGAGATATTCTACACGACAGAAGCTCAGAAAGCTGCCGCTAAAGAGTATTTAGATATCTTGAATAGTGAAAAAGTATATGATGATCCTATCGTAACTAAAATATCAGAAGCGACGAAATTCTATGTGGCAGAGGATTATCACAAGAATTATTTTGAGAAGAGTGGAGATAAGAACCCTTATTGTCAGTTAGTGGTAAAGCCTAAATTAGACAAGTTTAAAGCAAAGTACAATACGAAGCTTAAATAATATAAATGATTACGAATAATAAAATTAAATATAGACAGCTTTTTATAGGGATATTTATGGACCTTATAGGGTACTTATCCTATGCTATACCTGGAATAGGAGAGATAGCTGATCTGGTGTGGGCACCAGTGTCAGCCTACATTCTAGCTAAGATGTATCCTGGTAAAGTAGGTAAGGTAGCAGCTGTGGTTAACTTCATCGAAGAGCTGTCTCCTGGACTTGATTTTATACCCACATATACTATAACTTGGTTTTATACATATTTTGGTAAAAAACAAGAATAGTTAATTCTTTGCAGGTAATTTGTGTAAATCATTATTATTTATTAAATTTATGTAAAATAAAAAGATCAGGAGAGTTTTAGAATTTAACAATTAATTAAAAGTATTTCTTATGAGAAAAGTTTTTACACTATTATTCGCAGCGTTAGTTTTTATGTCTTGTACCAATGCAAAAAAAAGTAGAGAATTGGGGGATCAACAAGCTGGTGAGAAAGTTATAGGATGGTATTATTACAACGTTAAACAAGGGTTATACGATTCTATTCCCAACTTAGTAGATGATGACTTCTTCAATAGCGACCAAAAAGCAAAACTTGTAGAAGACTTAAAAGCTAAAAAAGAGAAGTTTGGTAAGTTAGATAGCTTTACAATGGATAAATGGGAGATGACTGATAGAGATAAAAAAGCGAAGACTAAAGATTTCTATTTTGAGTACAAAGTAAAATATGAAAATGAACCACAAACAATTACAGAGAAGATTTACCTAAGTCAAGAAGGTAATGATCTTAAGATTTCAAAGTTCGAATTCAGTAAATAATACAAAAAGAAAGCTCCTCACATTGAGGAGCTTTTTTATGCTTACTATTCTGAATCTGAATCAAGAAAGTCTGTAATAATGCTTTGCATTTCTTCTAAGCTTACAACTTTTAGATCAGGGTGTGTTTTTAGCCACGAAGAGTTAAGTGCTCTTAAATCTTCTGTAATTTCTTTAAACGAGTTGTCTTCTAGTAGAGAAGTTGTTTCTTTCTCTTTACCTAATTCTGAGTCAAAGAATTTCTTTAGCTTGATATTGCTAAATGCTTTTACTCTTCGCATTTGTTTTTCGAAGTAGTCTAAGTGTTCTTTTGCTTCCATAGCGGTAAGCCCAGCATGGATAATCTCTACTAGGTCTAGATCCCATTTACTTTTCCAAATAAAAGCAGCTAGTCCTTCTGTCTCTAATATGTTTAGATAATAATCTACACAGTAACTAGCAAAAGCATCAGGATGCAATTCGTCATCACCTACTTCGGAGTTACGTAAGTAATTTACTACAGAGATATTAGAGTTGATAATGTCTAACGGATTCTCACTGCTAAATGTGTTCTCTGATATTAAGATATAGTTGAATTCTCTCATATTATAAGGTATTAGGTATAAAAAAAAGCGATTCCAAATCAGTGTGGAATCGCCTTAATTATCTTTAATTAAGATTTTTGCTCTTTGTTAAAGTAAACTAAGTAGTAATACATTTGTTTCTCCTCGTCCCATCCTTTTTCTACGAATTTATCAGCGCTATCAGGGTTGATAAAATCAAGTTTAATCTGGATGTTAGTATCAAGGTTGATTACATTCTTCAGTTTCTTTCTAGCATCAGACACTGCATTATTTGCAATAGGGAAAGATGTAGTATCCTCTATACTGTATTTTTCTCCTTTGTCCACTTTGTAGTTTTTAAACTCAGCAGCTAAATCAGGATTGTCTATTACTTCGTTTAAGAAATTCGTTTCTTCAAATTCGTCATTTTTAGCAAAGTAATTCACAGAGCGGTTCATGAACATCACCTCTTCTTTTTTATCTTCAGCAGGAAGCACTACATCTTTAGCGAAGTCTTGACAGAACTTAAGGTATTTCTTCGTCATAAATGCTTCATCTTGGAAGATATCTACATTTAAGAAATGCTCTAACCAATAGCGTGCATCATATTTATTACTGTCAATCGTTAAGATTTTATACCCTTCTTCTTTTTTATAGTTGAAGATAATACATCCTTTATCTAATTTGTTTAAGTTGATTCCTTGTAGAAGAAGCATTTCTAGATTAGAATCTTTTTCTTGTAATTGTAAGAAATCAGTTTTAAGCTCACTCTTAAAGATACCAATCGCATCTACAACATTATTATCAATAGATAAGTTTGTTAAGTAAGTAACATAAACTTCTCCATTCTTAATATGTGGATGGTTAGATTGCTCATATAGGTGACGTGTGATTTTTTTAGCAACTTCTTGTACGTTATCTGCTGAAGGAGCATTAAAAATCTCATTGGCAAAGTTGTACATTTCGTTGAATTCTAAATCAACATCATGAGCGAATTGGTAATAACTTTCTTCTTTTTCGCGGAACGGTTTAAAGAAATACTCTTTTAATAAAGGAGCTATTTCATCGTTTAAATTATAAGGTTCTGCAGATAAGAAGATAGCTTCATTTCTACTTTTATTCCCAACTCTATGGATAGATAGAGTTTCAATGTGCGTATTAAATAAGTTGATCATAATGGCAATAATATATTAAGCAGTAGTATACCACTTAAATTATAAATTAAAAAATGAAATTAATAGTTATTAGTTCCAAGTGTCTTCGTAGCCGAAGTCTTCAAAACTATCATCTCCGTCGAACATATCGTAGTCTTCGTCATCGAAGTCATCGTCAAATTCTCCGAAAATATCTTCATTCGATACAGGGTTGGCTGTGAATGATTTGCCCGGCATACTATCTGGTAAGATACCATGAGAGAAAAGTAATTCTGGGTAGGCTGCACCAGGCTCTTCTTCTTCGATAGCTCCTAATTCAACGAAGAAAGTCCACATATTTAAAAAGTCATATACATATATGATTTTTGTGTTTTCTTCATCTAAGATAGAACTGATAGTAGTAGAGCTCATTGTTTTGTGTTCTCCAGGGGTATCTCCCATATCGAACAACGAAATTTCCTCTTCTAGTTGAGTCCATTGGTCATCACACGCATAAAAAGAAGCTGCCTCCATTCCGTCAAAACCAAAAGCATTAACGATAGCATTGTGTAAATCTTCTAATGAGTCATCTTCTAAAATAGCAATGTCTCTAAATATATCTTCCTCAGTATCAAGGATTACTCTGAACTTATAAACCATAACTTTTTTGTGGATTAGAAACGCAAATTTAAACTTATTATTCATTATTGAGGAATAAAACCCAGTCTTTTTACCTACATTTTAACGAAATAGCTACACCTAGTTGAGAGCCAGTTTTTTACTGTAAAACCAGGCTTTTTACAGTTCATCCCTTAAACTTGACAATTCGGTAGTCTTCTTTTTTTTAGTTGTAGGTTCTATTACATCTTTGCTTCAACAAAAAACACCAGAGATATGAAAATTATTATTGCCATTACCTTATTTTTGATAACATTCTTCTTATCTATGTTTGGAATAAACAGAACAGGAGATTCAAAAAGTGTTTTTCAAGAAAAACAACAGTTAATAAATGTAAAGACTAATCTTGTTTTAAAAGATGAAGCAAAAAAATAATATTGTAAAGATAGGAGCTGTATTACTGATAACATTTTTAATGTTTAGAAGGGTACTTAATCTTCATTACTTGGATATCTATTTATTTATATTCTACTTCAGTATACTTGTTTCGGCAGTACTGGGAGTTAATTATTATTTAAAGAAGAGCTATTTTGGTAGACTGAATATGTATCTAAGAGAGAATGAACGAAACATCGGATGGGCTACAGCGATTACTACGGCTATCAACTTTGTAGTAATACTCTGTGTTGCTATTCTTCTAAAGATGATTAATAGTTTCTTTGTAGAGGGAGGGCATATCGCTACTGTGTTTATGCATGGGGGCTTTAGGTCTGTTTTAAACTTCACTGTGTTTTATTCTATTCTATTAGCGATCTATTTTCATATTACTTTTTCTTCTTTAGTTAAAGACCAACAAATAGAAGAACAGAAAGTAATAACGGGTAATGTATCTGCTCAATTTGAAAGCCTTAAGAACCAGTTAGACCCTCACTTTTTGTTTAATAGCTTAAATGTATTAGGGGCATTAATAGAAGAGGATCAGGAGAAAGCAGTAGAGTTTAACCATTCCCTATCTAAGACCTACCGCTATATCTTAGATCAGAAGAATAAAGAATTAGTTCCTTTAGAAGAAGAGTTAGCCTTTGCGAAGACTTATATTGAGCTGTTACAGATGCGATTTGAAGATAGTCTAATATTTGAATTGCCTGAAAGGGTAAAACAAGAAGGTGCTAAAGTAGTTCCGTTGTCTTTACAGTTGTTATTAGAAAACGTGATTAAACACAATAAATCTTCTTCACAAAAGCCAATACATATTCTAATCAAAGAAAGTCCTGATGGGTATTTAATAATTCAAAATACATTGAATAAAAAACAGACTTTCGAAAGTAGAAAAGGAATCGGGTTAGAAAATATAGCCAGTAGATATGCGCTACTAACTTCTAAACCAGTATTTATAGAAGAATCAGAAGAATATTTTACAGTAAGAATACCAATACTAACTAAAATTATAGAACAGATGAGAATCATAGATGTACCTGAGAACGAACAAGAAATCTTAGTAGAAGCTAAGAAAAATGTAGAAAAAATAAAGAAGTTTTATGCTCATTTAACTACATTCATCATGGTCAATATTTTTTTAATGGTGATCAATATGATTACTAATCCAACTTTCCCATGGGCATTGATTCCTTTATTTGGATGGGGAATAGGCTTAGCTGCTGATGCGATGAGAACATTTAATTACAGTCTGTTTTTAGGTAGAGATTGGGAGGATAAGAAGATTAGGGAGTATATGGATAAGCATAATAATGGAGGTACACAAAAATGGAACTAACAGTATATGAAAGAGTCAACCATATCACCAGAAGCTTTAAGGAGCTATCAAAGACTTCAGAGAAAGCGTTATAACAGTTTAGTTTGTATTGGGATAGAGATTATTGTTTATATGGCAATTATTGCCTTTGTATTCTTTGCTAATTATTATCATTTTAGACGTGTACGAATACAAGTAGGGAATGATAACCCAATGAATGCATATTTACTTTTTTCTCTATTAATTCTATGCGCATTGGTCAGAGTTATTATTCTATACCTAGATAAGATACCTGTGTTATCTAAGCTGCAAGAGAGAATGGAGAAGAGAGAATTCGAAAGATTAAAAAAAACATATCAATACCAAGTAAGATTAAATCATCATGATTAGTATAGTTATTATTGAAGATGAAAAGCCTGCAGCGCGCTCGCTAGAGAGGAAGTTAGATAAGTTAGGTTATAGTTCTATGATAAACCTTTCTAGTGTCGAGGAGGCAGTACTGTGGTTTGGTTCTAATAAAGAGCCAGACCTCATCTTTTTAGATATTCAGTTGTCTGATGGTCTGTCTTTCGAGATATTCGAACAGGTAAAGATTAATAGTTCTATTATTTTTACAACGGCCTATGATGAGTATGCTTTAAGGGCATTTAAGTTGAATAGTATAGATTATTTACTTAAACCGATTGAAGAGAAAGAATTAAAACAAGCCATTGAAAAGTTTGAGAATAATCGATCTGTATTCTTTGGGTTTAATCAACAGTTAGATCTCTTTAAGCAATTTATGAATTCTAGTAATACAGTGGAGTATAAAGAGCGCTTTGTTGTAAAAGTTGGAACACAGATAAAAATAGTGATGCGCTCTGAGGTTGTCTGTTTCTATAGTGAGAATAAAGCCTCTTATGTACAGACGACAGAAGGACGTAATTATATTATCGATTACAGCCTTGAGGAATTAGAAAAGATGGTAGACCCGACAGATTTCTTTAGAATGAATAGGAAGTTTATTGTATCTATTAACAGTATTAAAGATATCTATGCTTATTCTAATTCTAGGTTAAAGCTAAATCTAATTAATCTAGAATCAGAAGAGTTAATCGTGAGTAGAGAGAAGGTAAATGATTTCAAAAAATGGATTGAGAAGTAAGAGTAACTTTTAAAAAACAAAGAAGACTAATAATAATCAAATTATAATTAGTAGATATAATATAATAATTATTACTTTAGTTTTAATTAAAAAATTAATTATGAAGAAGTTAAGTGTTTTGTTCGCGTTGGTTTTATTGATGGTCTCTTGCCAGAAGAAGAATACAATCGAAATAATAACAGAGAATCTACCAGATAACACTAAAGTAGAAGTCTATATAAGAAGCTTAGATTTTAATGAACCAGAAGTTGTAGCTACTGGAGATATAGTAGGAGGTAAGGTAGTATTAGATAATCCATTTACAGAGGGAGAATGGGCTTATCTTTCGATAAAAGAGTCAGAAGATGTGAATCATATCGTTCTTTTTATTGGTGAACCAGGTGCAATTACCATTCGATTTGATAAGAATAATCCTGATAAAAGTACTGTTGAAGGAACGGCCAATAATAAGAAAGTACAGCAGTTTATGGAAGATACGCGCCCTATATCAGAAAAATTGAATGTTTTCGTCGAAAAGAATATGGCAAGAATGCAAGAATTAGCTGATTCAACAATAAGTGATGATGGTCAAGAAGAATTAAAGAGGTTAAAAGAAGAGTACTCTGGTTTTGCAAATGAGTTCGATTCAACAATCAAGAAGTATGAAGCAGCAAATAGAGATAACGTATTTGGATTGATCATGTTTGTAGAATTGATGAATATGCAAGAGAAATCATTAGTGGAGTATAAAGCTGATTTTGACAAATATCCAGAAGCATTGAGAACATCTAAATTCGGTAAGCGAGTAGAAGCACGTATCAATGATTTAGTAGAAAATGAAGGGAAAGAGGTTATTACATTTAAAATAGGGGATAAATTACCAGAGTTTAAAGGATTTACTCCTGAGGATAAAGAATTAACGCTATCCTCTTTTTTAGAAGGGAAGAAACTAGTGCTTGTAGATGTGTGGGCTTCATGGTGTGGTCCTTGTCGTCAAGAGAACCCAAATGTTGTCAAAACGTATGAAGACTATCATAAGCTTGGTTTTGACATTATAGGATATTCTTTAGATAAGGATAAAGTAGCTTGGGTTAAGGCTATTGCAGCAGATAAGTTAACTTGGGCACAAGTTTCTAATCTACAGTTCTGGAAAGACCCGATTGTTGCAGATTATGGTATACAAGGGATTCCTGCGAATTACTTAATTGATGGTAATGGTGTTATTGTAGCAATGGATTTGAGAGGAAATGAATTAGGAGAAAAAATAAAAGAGCTGTTAGTAAAATAATTGATACAGTAAGTATATCTTAGAACTGCTATGACTTTAGGTTATAGCAGTTTTTTTTTGAAACTAGAATATGCTCTTTAACCCAAATTACGCATTAGCCAAATACTACAAAGCAATTCTACTTCATAGTTCTTTCATTAGCTCTAAAACCATACTATAGTATGCTTTAATCACTAATTCAGACCTATTTTGTTTAATTACTTTTCGTTTATATGTCTATTGCATAATTCGGGTTTTAGACACTTATTGCTAAGGTAGAAGGTGGAATAGATTTGTTGTGATTCAAGTTTTTAGCAGAATAATACAAGTTTTTAGCCAAATTTGTTAATATACTGATGCGAAAGGTTAATTGTGATTAAAAGTCAACAAAAGTATGGGGATTACTCCTTTATAATATCTATTTTTAACCTGTAAATAAAAAATATCCAAATGAAGAAGTTAAGTATATTGCTTTTTGGCGCATTGGTATTTGTATCGTGCCAAGATAAAAATGTAATTGAAATTACGACGAAGAATATTCCAGATAATGCAAAAGTAGAAATACTGTCTAAAGAGATTGGTCAAGATACGCCGTTTGCGGTAGCAGAAGGAGTTATTGTGGATGGTAAGGTGAGCCTTAAGAATCCGTTTACAGAAATAGATGAAGCTTTTCTTTCTATCCAAGAGGAGGGACAGGTAGGGCATAGCATTTTCTTTATGGGAGAACCTGGTAAAATTACCATTGAATATGACCAACATCATCCTGATCGCCCTATCATTGGTGGAACTGAGAATAATATAAAGTTACAACAGTTCTTAAATGAGATGAAACCTTATACTGATAAACTGACACAGTTTCTAACTGAGAATGGGGCGGTACTTAATAATGCATCTGGTGATAACGATCCAGCAGTCATAAAAAAGTTGAAACAACAATATAAAGTATTGTCAGAAGAGACTTCTAGATTAGTAGATAAATTTGAGATAGAGAACAATAGAACAGCTTTAGGGCTATTAATGATTTCTCAAAAGATAGGTTCGAAAGAAAAGTCATTAGAAGAATTAAAAGAAGAGTTTAGTAAATACCCAGCACAGTTAAAAAAGACAAAATTAGGTAAGAAGGTGCAGTCGCTATTAACAGGAGCAGAAGGAGACTTAGCTATTGGAGGTAAGTTACCTGACTTTAAGGGACTGACACCAGAAGGCGAAGAATTAACCCTAACGGATTTCTTAAAAGATAAAAAGTTAGTCTTAGTAGATCTATGGGCTTCGTGGTGTGGACCATGCCGTCAAGAGAATCCTAATCTAGTGAAAGCGTATGAAGCATATCACGATAAAGGTTTTGATATTATAGGGTATTCACTAGATAAAGAAGAAGTAGCTTGGAAAAAAGCTATTCAAGTAGATAAGTTAACTTGGACTCAGGTTTCTAATTTGATGTATTGGGATGATCCTATTGTACCGATTTATGGAATAGAGGGAATTCCTGCAAGTTACTTAATAGATGGGAATGGTACTATTCTAGCAATGAACTTGAGAGGAGAAGAACTTAGTAAGAAGATAGAAGAAATCTTAGCTAAGTAATTAGAAAATATAAAGCTATCATGAGTATGTTCATGCTAGCTTTTTTTATTACAATTATAGAACTGTATAAGGCATTTATAGGGTAAGCATAATAGTATTTAGTTAATCATTTTAAAAAGTATGTAAAAATAAGGGGGTTCGTTTAAAATAATGTCTATTTTTAAGGATTAAAATAAAAAACATATTTAAATGAAAAAATTAGGAGTTTTTCTTATCGCCGCATTAGTATTTGCATCGTGTGAGAAAAAAAGTGTTATTGAAGTGACTGCTAGTAACTTCCCTGATAATACTGAAGTAGAAATATTAGCTGTAGAAATAGGTAAAGATGTGCCTACAGAGGTAGCTAAAGGAACTATCGTAGGTGGGAAAGTATCTATCGAACATAAGTTTACAGAGTTAGACGAAGCTTTTTTAAGTATTAAAAGTGAAGGAGAGCAAGGGTTTAATGCCTTTTTCTTAGGTGAACCTGGAACGATTACAATCAAGATTGATAAAGAAACACCAGAGAAGACTGTTGTTGGTGGAACTGAGAACAATGAGAAGCTTCAGAAGTTTCAAAATGAAATCAATCCTTATGCAGAGAAGATCATGAAGTTCTCTGATGAGAATGGAATGCAAATGATGATGATGGCTCAGAGTGGTCAAACAGATTCTGAAGAGTTTAAAAAATTACAAGCTCAGTACGAAGAATTATTAGTAGCTCCTAAAACTATTTTAGATAAATACGCTAAAGAGAATGAGGGGAATGCTTTCGGAATGTTTTTACTAAATCAAATGATTCCTGCAGGAGAAAAAACTCCAGCAGAATTTAAAGCAGAGTACGATAAATATTCTAAAGGATTAAAAGAATCTAAGATAGGTAAGAGAGTTGCTGAGCGTTTAAGCCAAATATTAGATGAGGGTGAAGGAGTAAAAGGATTATCAGTAGGAGAAAAATTACCAGAGTTTAAAGCACTTACACCAGAAGGAAAAGAATTAACTCTATCTTCTTTCTTACAAGGAAAGAAGTTAGTGTTAGTAGATGTTTGGGCAGCATGGTGTGGACCTTGTCGTCAAGAGAATCCTAATGTTGTAAAAGCGTATGAAGCTTACCATGCAAAAGGGTTTGATATTATCGGATACTCTATCGATAAAGAAGATGCTGCATGGAAGAAAGCGATTGCAACAGATAAATTAACTTGGACTCAAGTGTCTAACTTAAAGTTCTGGGAAGATCCTATCGTTGCAGATTATGGTATCGAAGGGATCCCTGCTAACTACCTTGTAGATGGTAACGGAACTATCCTTGCTATGAACTTAAGAGGTGAGGAGCTAAGTAAAAAAGTAGAAGAATTATTAGCTAAATAATCTTCAGTTAAAATATACAAAAGGGCTGTTATGACAATGTCGTAACAGCCCTTTTTGTGAATTAAAAATGGCTGCCCTTCGGGGAATTACGAATTAAAAATTACGAATTAGGAATGTTTGCCCTTCAGGCATTAGGTACGTATATCGCGTCCAACTAGTTCGCGCGGCAACCCGTACGGTTATCACATACGCCTGATAACGTATATCACGCTCAGTATGTCATCCTGAGTGTAACGAAGGATCTCATCCTATGAGTCACGTGTGGGATCCTTCCTGTCGTCAGGATGACATACTGTATGTTTATGCGGTACTACTATTCCCCTCCTTAGGAGGGGTGCCCACAGGGCGGGGTGGTTTCTTCGTTTAATTACGAATTTCAAATTAGGAATTAAGAATGTTTGCCTACGGCAGTAGGTACGTATATTACATACAAAAAAAGACCGTTATATCGCTATAACAGTCTTTTCTATCAGGATCTAAAACACTTTTTAGAAATTTGGTTTCAAATTGTACTTTTTGTAGAAAGCATCAATTACTTCTACAACTTCGTCAGCTGAATCAACGATCTTGATTAAGTTCATATCTTCAGGAGAGATATTGTGGTATTTATCTAAAAGAACATCTTTTACCCAATCAATTAATCCACCCCAGAAAGCACTACCTACTAATACGATAGGGAATTTAGCAATCTTTTTTGTTTGGATCAATGTGATCGCTTCGAATAATTCATCTAGCGTACCGAATCCTCCAGGCATAACTACAAACCCTTGAGAATATTTAACGAACATTACCTTACGTACGAAGAAATAATCGAACTGTAAGTTCTTATCGCTATCAATATATGGGTTGAAGTGTTGCTCGAAAGGTAGCTCTATGTTTAGACCTACAGATACTCCCTTACCTAAGTGAGCTCCTTTATTACCAGCTTCCATGATACCAGGACCACCACCAGTAATAATACCATAACCTGCTTTACTTACTTTAAAAGCAATTTCTTCTGCTAATTTATAGTAAGGATCATCTGTCTTCGTTCTAGCAGAACCAAAGATAGACACACATGGCCCGATACGACCTATTTTCTCATACCCATTAACGAATTCAGACATGATTTTAAAGATTCCCCATGAATCATTAGTCTTAATCTCATTCCAAGATCTTTGTTTGAACTTGTCTTGGATCTTAGCCTCTTCGCTTTCAAATGCTTCTTTCATATTCTTAATTTTTTAATTCCATTTTTAAAAACTTAGCTGTATAGCTTTTCTCATTTTTACATATTTCTTCAGGTGTTCCTTTAGCAACTATCTGACCACCTTGACTACCTCCCTCATATCCCACATCGATGATATAATCTGCTGTTTTGATAACATCTAGATTGTGTTCGATAATTAAGATAGAATTCCCTTTATCCACTAATCTATTGATTACCTCCATCAGCACTCGTATATCTTCGAAGTGCAGACCTGTTGTAGGTTCGTCTAAGATATAAAACGTATTACCTGTGTCTTTCTTAGATAACTCACTCGCTAGTTTGATACGTTGAGCCTCTCCTCCAGATAGAGTAGTACTCTGTTGACCTAGGGTGATATATCCAAGTCCTACTTCGTTTATCGTTTTAATCTTTCTATATATCTTCGGAATATTCTCAAAGAATCCTACAGCTTCTGCTACAGTCATATCTAGTATATCTGATATAGACTTTCCTTTATAGCGAATCTCTAGTGTTTCTCTATTGAATCGTTTTCCTTGACATGTTTCACATTCTACATAGACATCAGGTAAGAACCCCATCTCTATGGTACGCACTCCAGATCCTTCACAGGTATCACATCGTCCCCCTTTTACATTAAAGCTAAAACGACCAGGTTTATACCCTCGTATAGCCGCTTCTGGTACTTGTGCAAATAAGTTTCTTATATCAGAGAATACATCTGTATAAGTAGCAGGGTTAGATCTAGGTGTACGTCCTATCGGACTTTGATCGATAGAAATCACCTTGTCAATATGTTCTAGACCTACTATTTTTTTATAAGGTTGTGGCTTCGCTACTGCGTGGAAGAAGTGCGTGTTTAAGATCGGGTATAATGTACCGTTGATTAACGTAGATTTACCAGACCCTGACACTCCTGTCACACAAGTAAGTGTCCCTAGAGGAATCTCTATGGTCACATCCTTTAAATTATTTCCTGTTGCGCCTTCTAACTTCAATGTTTTACCATTTCCTTTTCTGCGTTTTTTAGGAACTTCTATTTTAAGCTTACCATTTAGGTAATTCGCTGTTAATGTATCTTCTTTTAATAATTGAGCAGGTGTACCTTCACTTATTATCTTTCCTCCATTCTTACCTGCTTTAGGACCGATGTCGATAACGTAATCTGCACGTTCGATCATATCCTTATCATGTTCTACTACGAGGACAGAGTTACCGATGTCTCTTAGTGACTCTAGCGATTTGATTAACCTTTCATTGTCTCGTTGATGTAATCCGATACTCGGTTCATCTAAGATGTATAATACACCTACTAACTGAGAACCTATCTGAGTCGCTAATCTGATTCGCTGAGCTTCCCCACCTGATAAAGTACGAGAGCTTCTATTCAAAGATAAGTAAGTTAATCCAACATCTTGCAAGAAAGATAGACGAGTAGTGATTTCTTTTAATACTTCAGACCCAATACTCTTTTGTTTCTCTGATAATTTGCTTGGTAATTCTTTAAACCAATTGATTAGTGTCTCTACATCCATCTGTATAAGCTCACCGATATTCTGATCGCCTATTTTGAAATAGAGTGCTTCTTTTTTAAGACGAGTACCATTACATTCAGGACAGTCGATTTCATCCATAAACTCTTTCGCCCATCTTTTAATAGTTGCACTATCACTTTCTTCAAATTGGTTTTTGATGAAATTGACAATACCTTCGAAGTCTATCTTATAGTTCTTTGTGATACCCGCTACTTTAGATACTACAGCGAAACTCTCTTGTCCACCATTTAGAATAATATCCATGGCTTCTGCTGGAATCTTTTCTATAGGATCATTCAGAGAGAAGTTATATTTATCAGCGATAATCTCTAATTGTTTGAACATCCAAGATTTCTTCTCTGTTCCTAGAGGAATAAGACCTCCACCTTTGATAGAAATCTTAGGGTCTGGGATAATCTTGAGTTGATTTATCTCGTTGATCGTACCTAACCCGTTACAGCATGGGCACGCTCCCTTAGGAGAGTTAAAAGAGAAATTATTAGGTTCTGGTTTAGAATAAGAGATACCTGTGGTAGGACACATTAGGTGACGACTAAAGAAACGAGCTGTCTCTCCTTCATGCTCTAATACCATGATGATATCATCTCCATAGTGCATGGCTACTTTGATACTTTCTGTAAGGCGTTGCTTAGTCTGTTCTGTATCGTCTATAGCTATTCTATCGATTACTGTTTCGATATCATGCGTCTTATATCTATCCACACGCATACCTGAAGTGATGTCTTTAATCTCTCCATCTATGCGCACTTTTAAGAATCCTTGTTTCGCTATCTGTTCAAATAGCTCTCTATAATGTCCCTTTCTAGCGCGTACTACAGGGGCTAGTATATTGATGCGTTTACCTTGATATTCACTGATGATCAGGTCTAGAATCTGCTCGTCAGAGTAACTCACCATTTTTTCGCCCGTATTATAACTATACGCTTCACCCGCTCTAGCGTATAGCAAACGCATAAAGTCATATATCTCAGTGATCGTACCTACAGTAGATCTTGGGCTTTTATTGGTTGTCTTCTGCTCGATAGCAATCACAGGAGACAGACCGTCTATCTTATCCACATCAGGTCTTTCTAGTCCTCCTAAGAATTGTCTAGCATAAGCAGAGAAAGTCTCTATATATCGGCGTTGGCCTTCTGCATAAATAGTATCAAAGGCTAGAGATGATTTTCCCGAACCGGATAAACCTGTGATAACCACCAGTTTTTCGCGAGGGATAGACACATCTATATTTTTAAGATTGTGAACTCTAGCTCCTAGTACTTCTATTGTTTCTTCTGTTTTAGACATATTTTTTGGCAAAGGAACAAATATACAATTTTATCTCACCAATGAGAAGGACATCTGTCATTCTGCGATAGAGATTAGCAATTTTTTATTTCGTTGTTTTGTGAGTTTGTTATTTTGTGAGTTTGTGATTTTGTTGTTTTGTAATTTTGCTTTCTTACCTCTTCACAAATAGCATCTTCACAAAAAAACACCTTCACACCTTCACCTCTTCACAAATAGCACCTCCACAAAATAGCACCTTCACGATTCACCAATTTTTTTGCTTAAAGCATATATCTGATTAGTAATAAGTCCTATTTTCTCGCGTGTGTAGTTATATTCCTCTATAGTTAAGAACTCAAGATCTAAACTAAGTATTAAGAAATTAATAACTTCCATAGCGGAAGAATAGGCTATATTTAAGAACCTTAACTTTTCTTTATTGCTGTTTCTTGACATTCCTTCTGCTATATTAGCTGGTATACTATAAGTTGCACGTCTTAATTGAGATACTAAACCAAATAATTCTTCTTTTGGAAATCTATTAGTAAGAATATGTATGTCCTTGCTTAAACTTCTGGCGTTCTTCCATACTTCTAAGCGTTCAAAGTAGTATATAAACATGAATGTCTTTTTTGTGTTCAATAAATGATTAATCAATAAATATTCCATGATCATGGATTGTTTATTATGAAATTGTTATTTCGTTGTTTTGTGAGTTTGTTGTTTTGTGAGTTTGTGATTTTGCGAGTTTGTTATTTTGTGAGTTTGTGATTTTGCGAGTTTATTATTTTGTTATTCTGTGAGTTTGTTGTTTTGTGAGTTTGTGATTTTGCGAGTTTATTATTTTGTTATTCTGTGAGTTTGTTGTTTTGTGAGTTTATTATTTTGTTATTTTGTGAGTTTGTTGTTTTGTAATTTTGCTTTCTCTCACCTTCACAAAAAAGCACCTCCACAAAATAACACTTTCACAAAAAAACACCTCCACACCTTCACAAATAACACCTTCACATCTTCACAAAAAAACACCTTCACAAAAAAAGACAAAAAAAATAAGTACTTTTAGAGCTAAATTATAACACACAACAATGAAAGCGGCAATATTATATAAATCGGGTAGCACACCCAAATGTGGAGAGATAGACTCCACACTCACTGTGGAAGAGGGGCATAGGATCATTAAGGTCAAAGCTTCTGCGGTAAAGAATCTAGATAAATCTAGAGTAAGCGGAAAACACTATGCAAGTTATAAAGAGTTCCCTACTGTAGTGGGGACAGATGGAGTAGGAGAATTAGAAGATGGGACTAGAGTATATGGATTTGGTATCACAGGGATGTTAGCGGAGCAAGCCATAATAGGAGATAATTATACCCCTATTCCTCATACCTTAGATAATGTGACAGCTGCAGCATTACCTAATGCAGTACTAGGATCAGCTATGCCACTGCTGATTAGAGCGAAGTTAGAAGCAGGTCAGACAGTCTTGTTTAATGGAGCTACGGGATTCACAGGACAAGTAGCGGTACAGATAGCAAAACACTATGGCGCTAAACATATCATAGTCACAGGGAGAAATGAAAAACTCCTAGACGAATTAAAATCTTATGGAGCTAGTCATACCATCAATTTAAAAGATACGGACGAAAATATAAAGCAACAATTAAGTGCGATTCACAAAGAGACTCCTATCGATATTGTAATTGACTATTTATGGGGCAAACCTATTTCGCTTATCATGGAGGTATTAAAGGGAGAGTCTGTGACTCACCTTGCCCATACTACTAAGATTGTTACTGCAGGTGATATGGCAGGTAAAGAAATTACGTTATCATCAGCCATACTTAGAAGCTCAGCTATTGAGATTTTAGGTTCTGGCTTTGGAAGTCTTTCACCAGAAGAGCTCATTGTATTTAATAAAGTTATACTACCAGAGATGTTTTTATTAGCATCGAATAATAAACTGCACATCCAGACCGAAGCACATGCGATAGAAGATATCGAGCATGTATGGAATAAGCAAGTCCCTTCGGGTACTAGATTGGTGATCACTATTTGATATATAAAATCTAAAAATTTAAAGAGCTACTTTATCCGAAGTAGCTCTTTTTTTGTTTTTTCACTCGTTAGTATGATTAGTTATAACTGTATCGTTATAGTAGGACGAGACACTTTTTCTTTTGAATGAGTCCGTAGTGAGTCCGTAGTGAGTCCGTAGTGAGTCCGTAATAAGTCCGTTAATTAGCACAAAATAACGGAGGGAGTAGGGACTTACTTCTCAAGTATAAAAGTATTGTCTGAAAGAATAGCAATACGAACTATGAACTAGGCTAGAAACAACTTCTGTTAATGTTTATTTAAGAAAAATAAATCCTTAAAATAATAAATGTGTATTATTTTCGTTTATAATTTGTATATTAGTCATATACTTTAGTTTAATATTAATTTTTTAATACAGTATGAGAGCAGCTGTAGATTGATTTAGCTGTTGGTATTCGAATAATCCAACAGCCTATTGTTTAACATTTAAAATAAATAATTATGGCAAAGAATGATTTGTTTAGAAAAGATTGGTTGGATATCGTCTTTGAGCACCGCAATAAGGCGTATGGAGCGTATAATTTGCGCAAAAACAGTTCGCGTACCACCGTTTTATCCTTAGTAGCAGGAATGTTTCTCTTTAGTGCCGTATTTATTGTTCCTACAGTGATCTCTAATTTATTTGCAAGTAATGATCCAGGTTCGGTTGTAGTGATTATTGATGAAGTTATTAAACCTACAGCAGTAGAAGAAGAAATCTTTACGCCTAAGGAGGAGCCAATCGTAGAACTCCCTGCCAACAAGGTAGAAACAGTATTAAGCAAGACTAAAGAAGTAGAGTTTCACGAGTTCGAGGCAGCAGATGCGAATGAGGTTACTACAGTAGCCCCTAAAGTAGATGAGTTTATAGATGCTAATCCGGGCGCACATAATCTAGATGCTAATCCAGATGGCGTAATTGCTATTGATGAAGCTAGAACAGATAATCCAGCTGAAGTGGTGGATTCTAATGATGCTACAACAGGAGAAGCGCTAGAAGATACGACAGTGTATATAGGAGTATCTACTAAAGCAGAACCTTATGAGACAATGGCTAAATTTAGCAGCCGATTTGTGGGTTCATTTAGAACACCAGATTTGGATGCTAGTGTGAAGGAAGTAAAAGTTATTATGTCTTTTATAGTAGAGAAAGATGGTAGTCTAACAGATATCAAGGTGATGAGAGATCCTGGATATGGAGTAGGGCAAGAGGCTATTAGGGTCTTAAAGAGAATGCCAAAATGGAAACCTGCCCTAAATAAAGGAAAGGCAGTTCGTTCTCAGTTCACACTACCTGTTACGATTAGAGTTCAGTAAATTGTTTAGACTTTTCTATATTAAGCAGTATTCAGAGATGGATGCTGCTTTTTTTATTAAATTTAGTTTTTACTTAGTTGATTATGAAGACAAACATTGTGCAGTACTTATTTTTAGTAACCCTAGTGCTTATTGGAGGGATTATGACAGGCTGTTTAGATAAGAACAGGAATATTAAATCTTCTGTTGCGGAAGCCAAACAAATTGTGTTTGTATTTGAGCCTCAAGAGATAGACTGGAGTAGTAATCGCTTAAAGAGTAATGCAATTATATATTTTGATAAAGATAGCTTGCAAGTAAAGAACTATGCGGTAAACAACTATTTAAAAGGAGATACGATTGTGATTACTGTTAAGGATCAAGAAGTGTATTTTAACTATTACCTATCTAATGGTAAGGGTATTAAACAGAATTTATTTTATAATTTTCAACGAGGGGATACTATAGATGTCAGATATGTTGATAATCTACCTTTAGTTGATAATCGACATAGAAAAGAAAATCTTGAGGAGATAAATATTCAGCAATACTTATATAGTAAACAACCTTTAGAACAAAGCTTGTTTAGAAATAGATATGGCAGGAATCGCTCTGCTGAGGAAGAAAAGAGATATCTAGTAGAAGAAGATAACTATTATCATGATGTATATTCAACTCTAGATTCTCTTAAACAAGTAAATCAGTTATCACAACGAATGTATGATGTACTATTTTATAGTAATTACTATTATAGAATCAATACTTATAAAGATACCTATGATTTTAATAGCATAGGTACAGAGGACTTGAGGCGTGATGATTTATTAGTGTCAGGAGCTTATCGCTTTTTCTTAGAGAACTATGTACAGTATTATTACGATATAAAAGTTCCTGATCCTCAAGTTCCTTTTGTAATTGATTACGAAGATGCTTTTAATAAAATAATAATAAGTACTGAGTTTAGCGAAGTGGTCAAGGAGTATCTGCTTCTGTATTATTTCGAACAAATAGTAAATAATGGAATTTTAAAGAAAGAATTAGAGCTTCTATATGAGAAGCTGAAGGTTAATGTAAAAAATGACAAGGCATTGTCTGTAATACAGCAGAAGTATGGAAGTAGGTTAAATAGTGTATCGGATGATAAAAGTGTTCTGCTGCTGGATTCTAATAACAATACAATTTCATTAACAGACATAGTAAAAGAGAATAAAGGTCAAGTTATTGTAATTGATTTTTGGGCTTCGTGGTGTGGTCCTTGTCTTCAGATGATGCCCTATTCCAAAGTTTTAAAAGAGGTGTTAGAACAAGAACCAGTGGTATTTGTTTACATTTCGATTGATAGTGATAAGAGAGCTTGGGCTACTGCTTATAATAAAATAGGATTACCTATTGGTAGGCATAATGTTTTGGCTATGAACTACCCTGAGCATTCTTTCTATGAAGAATTAAATTTGACAGAAATACCACGTTATATCCTATATAATAAGGAAGGAAAATTAGTGAATTCTAAAGCTGCATATCCTAATAGTGATGTGCTTAGAGAAGAGATTTTATCTTTGGTGAAAGAGTAATACGGTTTTATTTTACTGTCTAGAGCATTATTACAGAAGTTAGAGCAATTGCCAAAATAAATCATTTCAGTGTATACAATTTTTGCTTTTTAAAAAAGTGAATGCTAGTAATAGATTAAAGGTACCTTTAACTACTTATTTTAATAGTTAATTTAGTATTTGATTAAAAAGATGTTTAGAAGCAATTATGTTTTTATAAAATCTTTTTTTTGTTAAAATATTATTGATTATTCTAATATATTGTGTTTTTTAAAATTTATTTCTCTATATGTTTATTTGACGTGTTTTGTGTTTGTTTTTTTGTTAAATTTGTATTTAATATTTATTTTTTAACATAATTACAAAGTACTGCTATGAGAATATTATTAATTACTTTTTTATTAATCAGCACATCTGTATTCAGTCAATCGAGTATAGGTGTTAAATTACCTAATCAAAATACAGATTTAACATTAGGGTCAGAGAATAAGGGGATGCTTCCTAATAGGGTGCAATTACAAGATGTATTATCTGCGGCTCCTCTAAAAAAGGAAAACATGGTTGCAGGTACATTAGTGTATAACACTACTGTAGACCCAACTAAAAACCTAGTAGAGGGATACTATTTTTGGCACTCTAGTAACGGCTGGTCTCGTTTATACATTAAGTATGTTCCTACGCGAGATATGAACTTCCTTGCGTTTAAGAAAACAACTAAGGAATATCTCTTACCAGATTACGAGATTAAGGTACCAATAGACGAGTTGAATTATGTATATAAGGCTGAAGAGAATGGTACACTTTTTTTAGATCTAAGTATATATAGTACTATGGCAGGAGGATCTGTAGTTATTGCGGGTAATACCTATTTGTTTACTAATATAGTAGATGAGACAGGGGCTGAGGTCTTTAACGGTGTTACTACAATGTCTCCTTTTGTTGCTACTGTAAATGAACCAGGCAAAATAACTGTAGGGATTTCTAACTTTTCTATCCCTGTAGTGAAAGGAAAAACATATAATATAAGTCATATAGGCGAAGAGTATTGGGCTGGGAATTTTTACAATGTTGCAAAACCTACGTTAGGCACACTTAGTATTGGAGGTAAAAAAGTATATTCATCTATGAAGGTTACTTTCTTATCAGAATTAAGTTTATAATATAAAAAGAGAATTGATATGAGATTTTATAAATATATATTGTTTTATTGTTTTATGAGTGTTTCTCTCTTTGCACAGCAGGGGATAAACACTACTTTACCTAACCCTAATGCGGAGTTAACTTTAGGCTCTACAGATAAAGGGATGTTGTTTAATCGAGTGAAACTAGTTAGTTTGAATTCGCCTAAACCGTTATCAGATACTAGTCTAGATGTAGGTGTAACGGTGTATAATACTAATGTGACAGGTGATCTTACAGAAGGGGTTTATTTTTGGTCTAGTGAAAAAAAGTGGACTAAAATTTATTCTAAAAAGACACCTACACGTCTTACTAACTTAGTAGGATACTTTAGGACAAAATCAAGTATAGAAGTTCCATATCAGCAAAGTGTGCAAATGAAGGATCTAGATTTTGAATATACTGCTTTAGAAGATGGAGTTTTGTTTTTAGAATATTTAATGGTAGCCTATGTTACTTATCAACCAGGTAATGCTACTTTACAAGGGGCTACAGATGCACTCTTCGAGACTATAATCACTGACTCTACTAAAAAAGAGATTTCTAGAGAGTATTGTGCTATTTCTCCTTATATGGTTGTGCCTGGTGATGGAAACAAAGCTGTGACTGCCGTAGGTATATATTATGTTAATGTAAAGAGAGGGGAGAAATATACGGTTAATACTTTTGCTAGTAATGTTTATGCTGGACCAAATGCTAATAAATTTAAGAATATGGTAGGTAACCTTGTTGGTCCAAATAGTAATTATCAATCGTCTTTAAAGGTTACGTTTTTGTCAGAACTTACGAATTAAAATTATGAAAAAGGAAATAGTAAAAAGGATTTGTCATGTCCTAACAGTAATGATTACATTATTCAATGTTTGTATGACTAATGCACAAGTAGGGTTGGGTAATGCTGTACTACCTATTAAAGAGGCGGATCTGACCTTAGAGTCTGACAATAAAGGATTATTAATAAATAGAGTGAAGCTAGTAAGTATGACCTCTGCTGCACCATTAGATCCTGCACATATGGAGGCTGGGATGATAGTTTATAATACAGTTGATACAGGAGATTTAAGAGAGGGGTTTCACTACTGGACAAGTGAGAATAGATGGATGCGTATGTATGTAAAAACCTCACCTAGTAGAGATATGCAATTTGTAACTTTTAAACTGACTAATAAGCAATATGATTTACAAAGTAAAACTACCACTCCTACAGTAGTGAATATGACAGAATTTGATTATGACTATGTAGCAGATAGAGATGGATTGTTATTTTTAGAGTTCGTTATTTATGGTGATATGAGTAGTAGTGAGAGAGCAGCTGCAAATATAATATGTACAACTGAAGTTACTGATAATACTGGAACTGTTGTTTTTACGGGTAATACTGTGCACTCACCATTATTAGTTACAGATTCGGGATTTAACTCTAGTGTAGGTATTTCTAATTTTAGTATAGAGGTTAAAAAAGGCAAAACATATAAGATTCGAACGAAAGCTACGGAGACGAATTATCCTGGTAAACAATATCATTATACTCTGAATAATGATGATAAATGGCTCTACTTTGAACCTAGGGTAGGAGATTTTGATTGGGCTCCGATTATGGCTCACTCTTCTATGAAGGTCACCTTTATGACTGAACCAATTTTGTAAATATCAATTTGTTATTAACTAATATAATTGTTTTGTATATTAATAGAGAAACGTCTAAATAAAAACTAAACCGAGTCTGTAGAGTCTCGGTTTTTTTGTGACTTTAGTCTTTAGGAGGTAAAATCTTAGATGTTTTCTTAATGAAGCCATCTTGGCTTCATGTCTTACAACTTGGTATGCTTTAATTTGTAACTGGTTGATATTTAACCAATTTTTTATTGCGCTTATTTGGGGTTTTGATAGAGGGAGAGAGCCACTAAATGTAGAAGAAATTAGTTATGAGAAAGTTGATGGTTTAGATAAAGAGGGAGAAGTTATTGACATAGATGATAATGTAGAAGAATTGACATTAGAATAAGAGTATAATGGTGATGGAAAAAGGGGATATGTTTATCGTAAACTAGTTAAAGAAAGAAGCCATTTTTTATTAGATATGTTTAGGATAAAGAGTTCTTATGGTTTATATACAACACCTTTTGATTTGAAGAAGTATTGCAGATAGTTTTGATTTTGGTATATAGTTTTAATAAATATTATTTATAATATAAATTATATTGCATTATTCTTTGTATATTCGGGTTGAAAAAAGAAAAAGAAAAGTTGTAAATGGCAAAGAAGAAGAAGAAAACCCTACCCAAGGACTTTCAAGAATTAGTAGATGCTAAGGATATGAAAGCGTTAAAGAAAGTATTTGACACTTGTGAGATAGATGCACGAGGTGGTTATAGTAAGCATACTGCCTTGAGTTTTTATAACGTAAAGGATGAGTTTGTCCGTTGGATGGTGGAGAATGGAGCTGATCTGGAAGCTGTAGATACATATAAGCGAACAGCGCTACATGAACATGCTAGTAGACGCAATGGAAGTATTACGGTTTTCTTAGAATTAGGGGCTAATATACATGCTGTAGATACGTATGGCACTACGCCATTACACTTTGCAGCAGGATATGGATTGAATAAAGATGCTGTAAAGAGATTGATAGAAGTGGGAGCTAATATTCATGCACTAGACTCTTATAAAGAAACACCTTTAAAATGTGCATTGAGACGTGCTAGCAATATTGATTTACCTGCTTTAGTAGAAATCGCTAAGTTACTTTTACCATTTACAAAAGAGATTACACTAGGATTAAAAGATGATGTTACTCGTATAGGAGAACGCTTTGAATTTCATAGAGAAAATTTTAATAAAGAGTTTATAGAAGAAAGCGATACAGCTTTGACTGCTTTATATGAACTATTCGATGTCACACCTGTCAAAAGACGTATTATGCACGATGGAGTATCTAAAATAGAAGTAGCAGGTACTACGTGGGAAGAGCAGTTTGAAGAACTGTGGGATTACTTAATTCCTTCTAAGGGTAAGGCAAAGACTGTACAAGGGGAAGTAGTGCGTATAGCAGGGAAGGTTCGCGATGAAATTTATAGAAATGGAGGAGGCAATTGGGATGCTGATTTTAAAAAGATGTTAGATGCTTTCTTAGTGTATGTATCTTCTTCGAATGCATTGTCTCAAAAGGAATTAGCTGATATCACTGCATTAGTAAAGGAAATTCGCAGAAGTGGTGATGGTGAAACGAGAGAGCTTAATTATCTATGTGAATCGGCGAATAATTGGGTACTTAAGAATAGCAATCCAATAAAATTAGGTGAAGTGAAGTATAAGAGATAATCTTTAATGATAATTGATATGAAGTATTTGTATTTATTACTGTTTTCTAGTTGTATTCTATCTGCTCAAGAGTTTAAGGAAGTAGAAGTGATGAGATATTATTATGAAAGCAAGGTCTTAACTGATAAATCTGTAGGTAAAATTAAGGATGGGACAGCTGTTGTTGATGTGCTAGAGGATCAATCTCGATTTATGGATTATGCATCTTATGAGAGAGAGAGATGGCGACTAACCAAATCAGAGAATACTTCTAAAGAAGAGATTATGCAAAAAGTAGTGTCTTATGTACCTGTTTTTAATTGGTTTGTAATGACAGATAAGGATACCAATACCTTTTATGATAAGATAGGGCGATTACATAACTACTATAAAGAAGATAGAAATGAAATCAAGTGGGATATCAAAGCAAGTAAACTAAAGTGGTATGATTATGACGTGCAAGAGGCAACTGCTACGTATGGAGGAAGGGAGTGGACAGTATGGTTTACACAAGGTATTGCAGGGCAAGTAGGTCCTTATAAGTTCAATAATTTACCAGGATTCGTAGTAAAGGCTTGGGATACCGAAGGACAGTATTCTTTTGAATTTTTAAATAGTCAAAAGATTAAAGTGATTTGGGATGTAAATGAAATAGGGACTTATAGAGAATCTTCTAAAGAGAAGACAAAGAAGGCCATGAGTATCAATGCTAATAAGACCTTTTTAAGTGATTTAGAGGGAACTGGTATAACTATAGGTGAAAAAGGGCAAGAGAGTTTAAATGTAAAGAAGGCAAATTATATAAATCCTATAGAACGCGATTATTAGGTATAAAGACTGATATAATTCTTTATTTTAATTAGAATTGGTTAAATCTTCTTATTTTTGTATGCTTTAAAAAGCAACAACACAACACAATGAAGAATTTTCTTGAGCGCTACTTTCAGTTGAGTAGCAATGGTACTACTATTAAACGAGAGTTTATAGCAGGTATCATCACGTTTCTGACCATGTCTTATATCTTGGTCGTGAATCCAAATATCTTAGCAGATGCAGGGATGGATAGAGAAGCGTTATTTACCACAACTGCCTTAGCTACAATCGTAGCAACCTTATTAATGGGTTTTTATGCAAAGTTACCCATAGCGCAGGCACCAGGAATGGGACTGAATAGTTTCTTTGCTTATTCAGTAGTTTTGACCTTGGGATATACTTGGCAGTTCGCTTTAACGGCTGTATTTATAGAAGGAATTATTTTCTTGTTATTGACGTTTTTTAATGTACGAGAACTTATTGTTAGAAGTATACCGAAAGTTTTAAAAGAAGCAATACCCGCAGGTATTGGGTTATTCATTACTCTTATAGGACTGAAGAGCGCAGGTGTAGTAATGTCAGATCCTAATACCTTAGTGAGATTAGGAGATTTTGGTCAGCATACTGTATGGATGACTTTCATTGGACTTATCGTGACGAGTATTTTATTAATCCGAAATGTGAATGGAGCTATTCTATTTGGTATTTTGAGTGCTACTATTTTTGGGTTGATCTTAGGGGATGTAGCATTGCCGACTAGTATTGTCGCGTTGCCACCTTCTATAGAGCCTATCTTTGGAGAGGCGATTAAACCTATGTTTACAGCAGAGGGATGGAATCAGATACTGTCTATTGATATGGTGGTAGTGGTGTTTACATTCTTATTCGTAAATCTATTTGATACCGTAGGGACGTTAATCGGAGTTATTTCTAAGACTAATTTGGCAGATAAAAATGGTAATTTCCCTCAAATGAAAAAAGCATTGTTTACAGATGCTATGGGGACTACTGTAGGATCTATCTTAGGAACGAGTTCTGTTACTTCTTATGTAGAGAGTGCATCAGGAGTAGCTTCTGGTGGACGTACAGGATTAACAGCTGTAAGTGTAGCAGTTATGTTTGCATTAGCTTTATTCTTAGGGCCTATCTTTTTGATTATTCCAGCTGCAGCAACAGCACCGGCTTTAATCATAGTGGGGTTATTCATGATTTCGTCTGTGACTAGAATCAACTTTGAGAAACTATCAGACGGATTGCCTGCATTCTTAACGATCGTTTTTATGCCTTTTACTTACAGCATTGCTGAAGGAATTGTATTTGGTATGTTGAGTTATACCATACTAAAAATAGGAGCAAAAGAACACAAGGATATTACGCCAACAGTCTATGTATTATCGATACTTTTCTTAGTAAAGATTGTGTTGGATGTGGTGACAAAATAAGTTTTTTTTGTGATGTTGTTTTCTGTTTTTTCGTTTAAGAGAACTATCTTTTACAAGTAAATAGAATTACAGCATAACATATCTGTTTACGGTTTGCGGTGAACAGTTTACAGTATTGCCCTACGGGCATAATGTACTTAGATGACAGAATAGGCTAATAGTTGGTATGATAAACTTAACTAGATCACGATTTCACAAAAAAACAAAAAACAAAATAATGAAAGATAAAAAGAGAATAACAATAGTAGGACTTGGTGGTGTAGGAGGGTTTTATGGAGGATTATTAGCTCATCAATATCAAGATAGTACAGATGTAGAGATATGCTTTATCGCAAGAGGGAAGCACCTTGAAGTAATAAAGGAAAAGGGATTAACTATTTTGTCAAAAGATAGTGAAGTGGTGGGGTACCCTAGTATCGCTACTTCTCAGTGGAGTGATATCGAGCATACAGATTATATTATCCTTGCGACTAAGGGATATGATTTGTCTCAAACGATAGAGGATATGAAATCAGCAGTAGGTGAACATACTGTGATTATTCCGTTGTTAAATGGAGTAGAGGCTTATGAGCAACTGAGAGCTGTATTTGGCGCTTCTAGAGTATGGCAAGGGTGTACGTATATGGTTTCTCGTCTAAAAGAAGCAGGGGTAATTGATAATCCGAGTGGTAGACAACGCATTCTGTTTGGCCTAGATGGTCAAATATCTCAAGAGATGAAAGACTTGGAAACAATTCTAAAAACTGCTGGTGTACATGCTGAAGCGACTTCTTCTATATCTAAGGAGGTGTGGGAGAAGTATATTTTAGTCTCTTCTTCTGCTATGGCTACTGCTTATTATGATAGTAGTTTTGGTGGTGTGATGGAGCATCATCCAGAAGAAATGAGACAATTAATCACAGAGGCTTCTGCTATCGGTAAGAAGAAAGGAGTTGCTCTTGGTGAAGATGTAGTTGAGGTTATTATAGAGCGTTTAAAGGCAATTCCGTATGAGTCAACAACATCTATGCACAGTGATTTTGCTGCTTTTAAAGAGCACAATGAACTTGGTATAATGGGAGGTTATATGGTGAAGCAAGGTGTTGCACAGGGAGTGGAGACCCCAATGTATAAGAAGATGTGTAACTATCTAGTAGTGCACTCTGGAGAGAAATATGTAGGAATAGGAAACTAAATAGTAAGATAAAATAAGTACTAGAGTTAGGTTATAAATTAAGAGAGGGTATGAGAAAAATTGGGGTATTGTTAATTTTGTGTTTAGCAAGTAATATCTATGCACAAGAAAAAGGAAGAAAAGAAAGAGTATCTATAAAATTAGACGTGGAAGATGCGACAATGTTAAATAAAGAGAATGCAATTGACTTACAGGAGTATATCGAAAGTGTTTATTTGAGCTCTACAAAGTTCTTTAATCAAGGGGCATTACCATTAGTAGAAAAAGGTGAATATGCTGTTGTATTAGTAGATTCTGAAGGGAATAATGAACTAAAAAAATCTTCTGATTTTAAAGGTATAGCTGTAGATAAGATAGAGAGTTTTGAATACAAAAAGGTTCCTGGGAAAGATTTTATCAATGGAACTTTTGCTACAAGCTTCGGAATAATAAGTATTAAAATTAAGAGTTAATGCATTACTTTATAATTACTAAAAAAAGCGTGAGTTAGATAATAACTCACGCTTTTTTATTTTGATTGTTGTTTCCTGTTATTCGTTTTCAGTATATATTATCTATCTAAATCCACTTCTTTAAGAGGAATAAGCTTTGTTTTGAATTTTAGCTTATGGTATAAGTAGAAGGCTAAGAAGAATGGAATCCCCATATAAGTGATTAGCATTCCTCTCCAGTCAAATATTCCCTCCATAATTAGTTTAGAATCTTGTCCTATGATTACTAATATACATAATAATAAGGCAAATAATGGACCAAAAGGGAACCATTTTGCTTTATAGACTAGTTGGTCTAGACTTTTGTTTTGAGCGTGGAATGCTCTTCTAAATCTATAATGACTAATCGCTATTCCTAACCAAGCTATAAAACCTGTCAGTCCTGAAGCAGCTAGAATAAAGTCTACAGCATTAGGATGTGTAGATTGTACTGCGAATATTAATAGTACTACAACTCCAGTAGCAATTAGGGCGATCATCGGTACACCGTGTTTGTTCGTTCCACCAAAGGCCTTGTGTGCCATTCCATCTTTCCCCATCGCATATAGCATACGAGTAGAGGCATAAAGGCCAGAATTACCTGCTGATAGAATAGAAGTAAGAATAACAGCATTCATCACAGCTGCTGCAAAGGCTAAATGTGCTTTTTCGAATACTAATGTGAAAGGTGATTTTGCAATCTCAGAAATATCTGCTCCTAATAGAGAAGGACTTGTATAAGGGATGATTAATCCAATAACGAATATGGCTAAGATATAGAATACTAAGATTCTCCAGAATACTTGTTTAATGGCTTTAGGTATATTCTTTTCAGGGTTTTCTGATTCACCTGCAGTAATACCGATTAACTCAGTTCCTTGAAATGAGAAACCTGCAATTAGGAATACGCCTAATACACTTAAGAATTTACCTGAGAATCCGCCTCCTAAAATAGGAGCATCACCTAACGTAAAGTTTTTGAACCCGATGTATTCACCACCTAGTATTCCGAAAATAGTCAATAATCCAATTCCTAAGAATAAAACAACAGTCACTACTTTAATAATAGCAAACCAATATTCTGATTCTCCATAAGCTTTAACAGATAACATATTTAATCCAAAGATGACTAAGAAGAAGAGCAGGCTCCAACCCCAAGTAGGTAAGAATCCTAGAGGCTCCCAATACGAAATAACCACTGCTGCAATAGAGACATCTACTGCTACTGTAATAACCCAATTAAACCAATAGTTCCAACCTAAAGCAAAACCTAGTGATGGATCAACAAATCTAGCGGCATAAGTACTAAACGAACCTGATACGGGTAAGTAAGTAGCCATCTCTCCTAATGAGGTCATTAAGAAATACACCATAAGACCAATCATGGCATAGGCTAATAGAGCACCACCTGGACCTGCCTGATGTATGGCTTCTCCACTTGCCATAAATAAACCTGTTCCGATACATCCTCCAATTGCAATCATGGAAAGGTGTCTAGCCTTTAATCCACGAACTACTTCTTGATTTTTATTTTGATTTTCCATTGTTACTATTTGTTGCAAAAGTATAAAACACATTAGGTTAATTCTAATGAAATTGCTTATTAATTTGAATTAAAGATAATAAAATAAGCGAAATATTGTGTCTTAAATATAATTTTAAGCTAAATAAAACGTAATAATCAGAATATAATTTATGTCAAAACAAAGGCGAGCAAATATTATTCTATGAAAAAGGGATTGCTTCGAATATTATTAGATTGATAAAAAAGGGTTATTTTTTTAAGAATTCACTGCGAATTCTACTCAAACTTACTTGAGTTACTCCTAAAAATGAAGCAATATACTTCAGCGGAACTCTATTTAAGAGTGAAGCATCTCGTTCTAAAAGGTCAATATAACGTTCTTTAGCTGATTTAATTTGTCTCAGAATAGAACGTTCTTCTGTCTTTAGAAGTTCTATCTCAGCAAACTTTCTTCCCCAGTTCGCAATCTCAATATCTGTTGAGTAGAGCTGTTCTAATTGACTTATTTTAGTGAAATAGAATGTACTATCTTCTATTAAGTCAATCGTTTCATAACTAGGTTTGTTTAGAATATAATTATACATCGATAAGGCTGGATCTCCATCTTTTCCAAACCAAAAGGTCAATTCTCTATCTTCTTGAATAGCATAAGCTCTAACTAATCCATTTTTGATAAAATAGAAATAGTTTTCATGTTTTTCATATTCAGATAATAGGTAATTTTTAGGGAAAGAGATTTCTGTAAAAACAGCAGTTAATTTCTCTTTAGCAGATTTCGAAAGAGGATATATATTATCTATAATTTGTTCTATGATCATTTAGCTTGATTTATTGTTGTCTATTGTTCTTGAGTTTATCTCAAAAAAATATTTACTATATTGTTTTTTGTTGTATTACTTCCTTTTTAGGAATGCATAAGTGTTAAAATTCTTATAATACAATGGTGATGAAATAATCTGTTTTAAAATTTAACAATTGAGTCTTCTGTCATTAGAATAGGCAATGTTGTATTTATAAGCAATTAATATACAAAAGTATATACTAATGAGATATAATGCATGATTTTTTTATGCAGTTGTGAATAATCTTATTAGAAGTATAATATTGATGATTTGGAGAGGATAAGTTAGTTGTTGATATTTTTTTAGCTAATCTAAAATTAGAAGAATAGCTCGGAATGTTGTATTTTTGCCAAGTTTTATTGTTAACAACACAGCTAATACACACACTAAATGAAACAAACTAAGTATATTTTCGTTACAGGAGGAGTTACATCTTCTTTAGGAAAAGGAATCATAGCAGCTTCTTTGGCTAAGCTATTACAAGCGCGCGGATATTCGGCCACTATCCAGAAATTTGATCCGTATATTAATGTGGATCCAGGAACACTTAACCCTTATGAACACGGGGAGTGTTTTGTAACAAATGATGGCGCAGAGACTGATCTTGATTTAGGTCACTATGAGAGATTCTTAAATGTACCTACTTCTCAAGCGAATAATGTTACTACAGGACGCGTTTATCTTTCTGTAATAGAGAAAGAGAGAAGAGGAGAGTTTTTAGGAAAGACGGTACAGGTAGTTCCTCATATCACGAATGAGATTAAAGAACGTATGCAGCTTCTAGGTAAATCAGGTGACTATGACATCGTGATTACTGAGATAGGTGGTACAGTAGGGGATATTGAGTCTTTACCTTATATCGAGTCTGTACGTCAGTTATTATGGGAGTTAGGAGATAATAACGCTATCGTAGTCCACTTGACTTTAGTACCTTATCTAGCAGCAGCAGGAGAGCTTAAAACTAAGCCAACTCAACACTCTGTGAAAACTTTAATGGAGAGCGGTATTAAGGCAGATATTTTGGTTTGTCGTACAGAGCATAACTTAAGTACTGAGATACGTCAGAAGTTAGCACAGTTCTGTAATGTGAAACCAGAAGCTGTTATTCAGTCTATCGATGCTGATACTATCTATGATGTGCCAAACTTAATGCTACAAGAAGGTTTAGATAGAGTAGCTCTTAAGAAATTAGATTTACCAGAGAAGACATCTCCAGATTTAGTGAAATGGAATGAGTTTATCCATAAACTTAAAAATCCATTGCATGTAGTAAATGTAGGGCTAGTAGGTAAATATGTAGAATTACAAGATTCTTATAAATCTATTTTAGAAGCATTAGTACACGGTGGTGCTGAAAATCAAATA
Source organism: Myroides sp. (assembly GCF_032073645.1). Lineage (NCBI taxonomy): Bacteria > Pseudomonadati > Bacteroidota > Flavobacteriia > Flavobacteriales > Flavobacteriaceae > Myroides > Myroides sp. Next base: position 74,437 of record NZ_DAMANB010000013.1, on the reverse strand, counting down.
AAAGTAAATATCGTTTCTATTCAATCTGATAATATCAATGCTAATAATGTGGCAGAGAAATTAAAGAACTTAGATGCTGTGTTAGTAGCACCAGGTTTTGGTTCTCGTGGTATTGAAGGAAAAATAGAGACTGTAAAATATGTAAGAGAGAACAAGATACCATTCTTAGGTATTTGTTTAGGTATGCAGATGGCTGTAATCGAATACGCAAGAAATGTATTGGGGTATGCTTCTGCTAATACTACTGAGGTGAATGAAAGTACTCAATATCCTGTAATTACTTTTATGGAAGATCAAAAGAATATTACAGATAAAGGAGGTACAATGCGTCTAGGTGGATGGGATTGTAAATTAAAAGAAGGTTCTAAAGCTTTTGAAATTTATGGAGAAAGTCTAATCAATGAGCGTCACCGTCATAGATATGAATTTAATAATCAATATTTAGAAGATTTTGAAAAAGCTGGTTTAATAGCTTCTGGATGGAATCCTGATACAGGACTAGTAGAAGTGGTAGAGTTAGATACTCATCCATTCTTCGTAGCTGTGCAGTTCCACCCTGAATATAAAAGTACAGTGGCAAAACCACATCCACTTTTTGTAAGCTTGGTTAAGGCAGCAATTGATAATAGAACAAAATAAGTTCTAAAGGTAATAAGCAAGTATTATTACAGCGAAAAATTTGATAAACTACAAATTAAGTAATGGAAGGAAAAAAATTAGATCGTAACAGTATTGTCGGCTTTGTTATTATAGCCGGGTTGCTAATTTGGATGATGTTGAATAATATCAACAAAGAAAAAGAAGCTATCGCTCAGGACAAAGAGGTAGCCAAAAAAGAGATAGTTAAAGAAGCTGAGTCTGAGAAAATTTCAAGTGCTATAAGTAATCATGTAGAGGTGGATTCTGTTCAGAATACTGCTTTACAAGCTGCTTTAGGCCCATTTGCTTATAGTGCAACATTACCATCTGCTCAAGGAGGTAAAACAGAACTTAAGAATGAATTACTGACTTTAGTTGTTGAAAATAAAGGAGGTAGTTTATCAAATGTTGTAATCAATAACAATGCTCGTTTTAATAAAAACTCTAAAGAACTAGTAGAGTTAATTAAAGATAATAACGCTGAGTTTAATTTAGAGTTATATACGAAGGACAACAAAAAGTTTAATACAAGAGACTTGTTCTTTGAACCTGAATTGACAAAAGAAGGGGAGAATCAAGTATTATCTATGCGTTTAAAAGTATCAGCTACTGAGTTTTTAGAGTATAGATATGTATTGAAGCCAGATGACTATATGTTAGACTTTACTATTCGTACACAAGGATTAAGTAGAGTTATTAATACAGCAGAGACACCAGCATTAGACTGGAGCTTAAAAGCATATAGTAATGAGAAGAGTATTACTTATGAGAACCAATATACTCGTGTATACTATGAGTATGAAGGAGGAAAAGATAACAGTCTAAGTAATACAAGTAAAGATGACAGTACTGAAGCTAAAAATGTAAGTTTCGTTGCATTTAAACAACACTTCTTCGCTTCTGTTTTAATTACAGATAAAGCTTTTGATACAGCTAGTTTAAAATCAGCTAACTTGGTTCATGATGAGGCAGTAGATACTGTTTACACTAAACAGTTTAATGCAAAAATGCCTTTAGCTTATACAGGTGGAGAGTTAAACTATGATATGAAGTGGTTCTTCGGACCAGCTGATTATAAATTATTAAAGTCATATGATCAAGGGTTAGATAAGATTGTTCCTTTAGGATGGGGAATCTTTGGATGGTTAAACCGTTTCTTATTTATTCCAGTATTTGGAGTATTGAGTTCATTCTTACCTTATGGTATTGCTATTATTGCATTAACTGTACTTGTGAGATTATTAATTTCTCCATTGACTTATAAGTCTTATGTTTCTCAAGCAAAAATGAAAGCAATTCGTCCAGAAGTGAATGAGTTGAACGAAAAATATAAGAATGATCCAATGAAGAAGCAACAAGAGACAATGAATTTGTACTCTAAAGCAGGAGTTAACCCAATGGCAGGATGTATTCCAGCATTGTTACAGATTCCTATCTTCTATTCATTGTTCCAATTCTTCCCATCAGCATTTGATTTGAGACAAAAATCATTCTTATGGGCAGATGACTTATCGTCTTATGACCAGATTTTAGAATTGCCTTTCCGTATTCCATTCTATGGTAACCACGTGAGTTTATTCCCTATTTTAGCTTCTGTTGCAATTTTTGTATATATGAAGATGACTACAGGAGATCAACAAATGGCAGCACCTGCTCAAGAAGGAATGCCTGATATGAGTAAAATCATGAAGGTGATGATCTATATCTCTCCATTGATGATGTTATTCTTCTTTAATAACTACGCGTCAGGATTGAGTTTGTACTACTTTATTTCTAACTTGATTACAATTGGTATTATGTATGTAATTAAAAACCATATTGTAAAAGAAGATAAGATTAAAGCTATCATTGAAGACAATAAAACGAAAGAACGTCCTAAAGGTAAGTTCCAACGTAAAATGCAAGAAATGATGCAACAAGCGCAAGAGCAACAAAAATTACAAGAAGAAAGAAAGAAGAAAAATAAATAATTCTTTTATATTTAACACCTCTGATCAAATTCAGAGGTGTTTTTTTTTATGAGAATTGCAATTATAGGAATGGGAAACATGGGGAGTACTTTTGCCAATGGGTTTATTAACTCTAGGTTTATTAACCCATCAGATGTATTGATATACACGCGTTCACAGAAGGCTACAGAAGATAGTCGTAATATTCATCAGTTGTCTTATCGCTATCAATTGGATGGTGATATAGGATCTTGTGACATCGTTATCGTTGCAGTCAAACCCCAAGACTTTTCTATACTAGTTGCAGATCTAAAGAAATATGTAAATAAAGATCAGATAGTCGTTTCTGTGATGGCAGGTATCTCTATAGATCGTTTAAAAGAAGATTTAGGAATCGAAAAAATAGTTCGTTCCATGCCTAATCTGCCTACTCAGATAGGTAGAGGTATGACTGTTTTTACTGCTTCAGAAGAACTAGATCGAAAAGAGTTGTTCATTATTCAGAACTTAATTAATACCACAGGTAAGTCTGTATATGTGTCTGAAGAGAATAAAATAGATGCAGCTACAGCGGTATTAGGTAGTGGGCCTGCTTATGTGTTTTATTTTATGGAAGCTATGATACAGGCAGCAATATCTTATGGTTTTGAACCGTCACAAGCAGAATTGTTAGTGAAGCAAACCATATCAGGTGCTCTAGGATTGTATGAAGCCAATTCGTTATCTACACAGGATTGGATAGCGAAAGTATCGTCTAAGGGTGGTACTACTGAGCAAGCGATTAAGTATTTCAATGAAGAAGAGGTATTGCAAAAATTAGTGGAAGGAATTCATAGAGCAAAGGCTCAATCTGAGTTACTGGGTAAGAAATTAGGGTAGTTTTTGTAATATGTTATCATTAGTGCCTGATAAAACTTATTATTTAATACTAAGTCTAAAAAGGCTGTCAAAACAAAGAGAGTTGTTTTATCTTTTAATCTTGTTCAGGGGTTTCTAAGAAATATACTAGTTTAATGTAGTTATAGCCCAAAAAGACTATCAAGACTCTTGTGCATTCGCAGGTCTACCTGTACAGAAGAAACAGATTAGCACTATTCAAACTAAACATTAAACAAGGTTTTCTTCGGGCGTTGATTAGAGAGCCTTTTGGAGTTCTTCGGAAAACTGGCCTTCCTTCCGAATAAACACTGAATTATTCCGAAGAGGCTCCGAAGAAATGTATAGTGTTAATATTTTTAATTGCTGTAATTCAGTAAGTTGTGTTTTGTGAAATGGAAGAAAGTGGAACTTTTGGGAAATAAAGAGAAGTTTTTGGAAGAAAATGGAAGCTATTCTAAAAACTTGTTTTTTCGATTGTAGTTTTGCCCTGTAATTAGGAAGAGAAATATGATCGAGTTAGATTCCTTTGGTTTTTCCTTATAAACCTATCGTTTCAATAGATACTTCACGAAGTGAATTACATTTGGAAAAACAATAAAAAAATATACTTATAAGTACGCACTTTTACTCATCGTGTTTAGAGTGTGTAAGACTAAACTACGATAACTTTTTAGAAGCCAGCATGCTGACTTCCTTTTTTAAATACTTTTATAGGACAACAATGATATGTTCTAAAAGATTTATTTTTAAGGTAAAATATTAATAAGGAGGATAGAGAAGTAGTGTAGAACTTTATTGAGGTAGATAAGATATGATGAATAAAGAGTTTTATGATTTTATCATTGATCGGATGGAATTGTTTTATCGAAATTTTGGTGCAGAATGGTGTGTAGATGATTTAGTAATAAAGCCTAAAGAAAAGGCATTACTTCGGGAGTTTTTATTAACTCTTGAAAAAGAGGAGATTGTTAATGTTATAGGTGATGATAGATTCATTATTATTGATTTACCGTCTAAGTATAAAACATCTAATCTAAATAATGAATAATAGAGATTGCATTACTTTATTAAGGTTGTTATAATATTTAATCAAGAAGTAAAATGAAAATACTTAGGAAAGTGCTGTTAAGTAAGTCTGATTATCCGATTAGTTATTATGAAGATGAAGTTGATTTTACATTTTACACGATGAATGGTTGGAAAGAGACAGTTGTTTTATCTCTTTCTACTTCTCAACCATTAGAGAATTTAGTTGAACAGCAGGGTATTAGTTATGAGTCTCTAGCTAAACAAGGTATAGCTAGGCTTAGTGATTTGTCAAGTAAGGAAAAACAATACTTTTATCGGTATATGATTGTTGAGGATTTAAAGTATGTGGACGTGAAGTACTTGATTGTTTTTGGTTTTGTAGAACATAGAGAGTATTATGATTGCCAGGTATTTGGTGTTTTAGAAATTGAAGTGTAGGAGTGATGATTTGGTAAGATTATAATTAAGTTTAATAGTTTTTCTCTATGAGAGAATCATAATTAAAAGATAAGATAAATTCAAAAGCTTTTTGTATTGCGGCATTTCTCGTAAATTTGCCACAATATTTTTTATTATGAAGAAAAGAGTAGTAGTAGGTCTTTCGGGAGGTGTAGACTCAAGTGTCGCAGCTTATTTACTGAAAGAACAAGGGTATGAAGTTATTGGACTCTTCATGAAAAACTGGCACGATGATTCTGTGACAATTTCTAATGAATGTCCATGGCTAGAAGATAGCAACGATGCTTTAATGGTCGCTGAGAAGCTTGGGATTCCATTCCAAACAGTTGACTTAAGTGAACAATATAAAGAGAAGATTGTAGACTATATGTTTAAGGAGTATGAGAATGGTCGTACCCCTAATCCAGACGTATTGTGTAATCGCGAGATTAAGTTTGATGTATTTATGAAAATAGCATTGACTTTAGGAGCAGATTATGTCGCTACAGGGCATTATTGTCGCAAAGATGAAGAGGTCATTACCAAAGAAGATGGAACACAGGAGACAGTATATAAACTGTTGGCTGGTGTAGATCCTAATAAAGATCAGTCTTACTTCTTATGTCAGTTATCTCAAGAGCAATTAGCGAAAGCGCTATTTCCAGTTGGAGAGTTGTTGAAACCACAAGTACGTGAGATAGCAGCTAAGATGAACTTAATCACAGCAGACAAAAAAGATTCTCAAGGATTGTGTTTTATTGGTAAGGTAAGATTACCAGAATTCTTACAACAGCAGTTGAAAAGAAAAGATGGGCTTATCTACGAAATACCAAAAGATTCGTCTATCTATACGAAAGAGGAAGAGACATTCTCTACAATAGGAGATGCTTTGTACAGCGAAGCGAAATCAATTGTGTATACACCTGAAATGGGTAAAAAGGTAGGTGAGCACTTCGGAGCGCACTTCTTTACTATTGGTCAACGCAAGGGATTAAATGTGGGAGGTACTGCTGAGCCATTGTTTATTATAGGTACTGATGTAAAGGAAAATATCATTTACACAGGTCAAGGAAGTGACCACCCAGGATTATTTCACAAAGCATTATTTGTAAAAGAATCAGAAATTCATTGGATTAGAGAAGATTTAGCATTGCAAGAAGGAGAAACAATGTCTATATTAGCACGTATAAGATATCGCCAACCTTTGCAAAAAGCTACTTTACACAAGATGAAAGAAGGTATGTACGTTCGTTTTGACGAACCGCAATCCGCTATCACAGAAGGACAATTTGTATCTTGGCATATCGAAGACGAACTAATTGGTTCGGGTGTTATTTCGAAACTATAAACAACCAAAATACAATGAAAAATAAGTTAGTAGATCTTTTTAAAATTCAGTATCCTATCGTACAGGGAGGGATGATTTGGAACAGTGGTTATAAGTTAGCTAGTGCAGTGAGTAATGCTGGTGGATTAGGACTTATAGGTGCTGGTTCAATGTATCCTGAGGTACTAAGAGAACATATCCAGAAGTGTAAGAAAGCAACTGACAAACCATTTGGAGTAAATGTCCCTATGTTATATCCTAATATTGAGGAAATCATGAACATTATTGTAGAAGAAGGAGTGAAAATTGTCTTTACTTCTGCAGGTAATCCTAAAACATGGACTCCATTTTTAAAACAACATGGGATAACAGTAGTGCATGTAGTTAGTTCTTCTAAATTTGCATTAAAAGCCCAAGAAGCAGGTGTTGATGCGATAGTAGCAGAAGGGTTTGAAGCTGGAGGACATAATGGAAGAGAAGAAACTACTACGCTTACTTTGATTCCTATGGTTCGTGAGAAGATCACGGTTCCTTTAATTGCGGCTGGAGGTATCGCTACAGGAAGAGGAATGCTTGCAGCTATGGTACTCGGTGCAGATGGAGTGCAAATGGGAACGCGATTTATCGCTTCTAAAGAGAGTTCTGCTCATGATAACTTTAAGAATCTTCTATTAGATGTACAAGAAGGGGATACTGTTCTTACTTTAAAAGAACTTGCGCCCGTACGTTTAATTAAGAATGAGTTTTACACAGGACTTCAAGCCTTGTATGCTAAGAATCCATCAGTAGAAGAATTAAAAGAATATTTGGGTAGGGCTCGAGCTAAAAAAGGAATGTTTGAAGGAGATTTAGTAGAAGGAGAACTAGAGGTAGGGCAAATATCAGGTCTGATACATAAAATAGAACCAGTAAGTGATATTGTTAAAAATATCATTGCTGAGTTTGATCAAGCAAAGAGAGATATAGCTCAGTTATAGGGTTTATTTAAATAACGAAAGTCATACAATGTTTTTTAATCTTAAAAATATTGTATGACTTTTTGCTATTTATTACTAAAATCATATATTTAAGAGCTAAAAAAAATATTACATAAAAAAAATCACAACTAAAATATGAGTTATTATAAAATAGAAAATCTAGAACAATACTTTAAACACTATAAAAAATCCGTTAGAGAGCCTCGTAAGTTCTGGGGGAAGATAGCAGAGGAAAACTTCGTTTGGTATCAAGTGTGGGATAAGGTATTCGAGTTTGATATGGAGGAATCTAAATTCCAGTGGTTTGTTAATGCTAAATTGAATATTGTAAAGAACAGTATTGATCGTCATCTTGCAAAAAGAGGAGAGAAAGCAGCTATTATATTTGAACCTAATAATCCAGAAGAGCAAGCAGAAACTATTACCTATAATGACTTATACAATAGAGTGTGTAAGATGGCTAATGTGCTAAAAGAGCAAGGGGTTAAAAAAGGAGATAGAGTATGTATCTACCTTCCTATGATACCTGAGTTAGCGGTTAGTATGTTGGCATGTGCTAGATTAGGAGCGATACACAGTGTTATATTCGCTGGTTTTTCTTCATCTGCTGTGACGAAGCGTATTAATGATTCTGAATGTAAATTTGTTATAACATCCGATGGGAGCTTTAGAGGAAATAAGACTATTCCATTAAAACCAATTATTGATGAAGCATTAGACTCTTGCCCAGGAGTTGAGAAAGTACTTGTAGTGAAGAGAACAGGTGCTGAAGTTGCTTTTAAAGAAGGAAGAGATATGTGGTTAGCCCCTCTATTAGAAGAAGCATCTAATAATCATGTGGCTCAAGTAATGGATGCAGAAGATCCTTTATTTATTTTGTATACTTCTGGTTCTACAGGTGCTCCAAAAGGAATGGTGCATACTACAGCAGGGTATATGGTGCAAACGGCTTATTCTTTTAAAAATATTTTTGACTATAAAGAAGAGGATATCTTCTGGTGTACTGCTGACTGTGGTTGGATTACGGGGCATTCATATATTATTTATGGACCTCTATTAAATGGTGCAACTACAGTGATGTTTGAAGGAGTACCATCTTATCCAACGCCTAGTAGATTCTGGGATATCATTGATAAGTATAAAGTAACCCAATTCTATACAGCTCCTACAGCTATTCGTTCGTTGATGACAGAGGATTACAGTTATGTGAATTCACATGATTTGTCTAGTTTAAGAGTTATTGGTTCGGTAGGAGAGCCTATTAATGAGGAAGCTTGGCACTGGTATAATGACCATGTAGGAAAGAAAAGATGTCCTATAGTGGATACTTGGTGGCAGACAGAGACAGGAAGTATCTTAGTTTCTCCACTGCCATTTATTACACCTACTAAGCCTACTTATGCGACTTTACCATTACCTGGTATTCAGGCAGTATTGATGGATGAGAAGAGAAATGAGATAGAGGATAATCAGGTAGACGGATCATTGTGTATTAAATTCCCTTGGCCATCCATGGCTCGTACTATTTGGGGAGATCATGAGCGATATAAAGAGACTTACTTTGGTCAGTTTCCAGGTAAATACTTTACAGGAGATGGAGCTTTAAGAGATGAAGTAGGATATTATAGAATTACAGGACGTGCAGATGATGTTGTTATTGTCTCTGGACATAATCTAGGAACTGCTCCTATAGAAGATGCGATTAATGAGCATCCAGCTGTAGCAGAAAGTGCTGTAGTAGGATATAAACACGATATCAAAGGAAACGCTTTATATGGATTTATTACCTTGAAAGTGGAAGGGGAGACTCGTGATAGAGAAAATCTTAAACGCGAGATTAACCAGTATATATCAAGTCATATTGGGGCAATCGCTAAGTTGGATAAGATTCAGTTTGTGGATAGTTTGCCTAAAACAAGATCTGGTAAAATTATGAGAAGAATCTTGCGTTCTATTTCTAATGGAGAAACAAAAGAGTTCGGTGATGTATCAACACTTATTAACCCAGAGGTGATAGAAGTGATTATGAACAATAAAGTTGAGTAATCAATAGCCTATAAATAATAAAAAGTCCTTAATCGTAAGATTAAGGACTTTTTTTATACTATCGTTTACCTGAGAGTAAACAATAAACAAATGACAATTCGAATGATGGTTACAGGTTTTTTTGATCCTGTATTTTAGCTGCTTTTTTTACAGAGTAAACTAAATAAGCTATAAAAATAATAAAACCTATATAAGACAGCCAGTTGTGTTGGATAGACCATAAGTTATCCATATCTAGATTATATATTCCAGAAACTAATCCTAGTAATACCAGGAAGGTAATTATCTTCTCAATATTTTTATTCATTTTACTTATTTTATTAGATAGTCATTGAGAACAACTGCCTTTGGGGTTTATTCTTTTGTAATCTTAAATCAAAAGCCATACATACATTTCTAACAAATGCACGCCCTTTAGTTGCTATCTTAATGTTATATCCTTTAATTTCAATTAATTCATCTCTTTCTAGTTCCTTAAGTTCTTCTAATATAGGATTGAAATCAATGCTATCAATATCCGCAGTTAGATCTGTATTTAAAGAACACATTAAATTTAAGATATGTTTTCTAATAATCAAATCTTCTTTGTTTAATATATGCCCTTTTGTAACAGGAATAATATGTTGATCTAATAGTTGATAATAAGTATCAATGTCTTTTTCATTTTGAGCAAAAGCATACCAGCTGTCACTGATAGAAGATACACCTAAGCCTATCATTACTTGAGTTTTAGAAGAGGTGTACCCCATAAAGTTTCTATGGATATGCCCTGTATTCATAGATTTATAAAGAGAATCTGATTTTAAAGAAAAGTGATCCATTCCTATTTCAACATATCCGTTCTTAAGAAGAAGTTCTTTTCCTTTTTCGTATAATTGACGTTTTTCAGCATCTTTAGGCACATCTTCATCATTAAATCCACGTTGACCATTTCCTTTTATCCATGGCACATGTGCATAACTATAAAACGCTAAACGATCTGGAGAAAGAGATTTCGTCTTTTCGATAGTATCGATTACATGTTCTAACTTTTGGAACGGTAGCCCATAGATAATATCATGTGAAATAGAAGTATAACCAAGCTCTTTAGCCCATAGTGTTACTTTTGCAACATTGTGAAAGCTTTGTTCTCTATGGATTGCTTTTTGTACTTCAGGGTTGTAATCTTGTACACCAAAACTCACTCTTCTAAAACCTAGATTGTATAGAGTAGATAAGTGTTCTTTAGTTGTATTATTTGGATGTCCTTCAAAACTAAATTCATATTCTTTAGCAATATTAGCTTTCGCTTTAATACCTTCAATTAGCTTAGTCAAATGTTGTGGCGAAAAGAATGTAGGAGTACCTCCCCCTAAGTGGATTTCTTTGATGATTGGTTTTTCATCAAATAATGCACAATATAAATCCCATTCCTTAAGAAGAGCATCTATATATGGACTTTCTACTTCATGTCTTTTGGTAATTCTCTTGTGGCAGCCACAAAACGTACATAAGCTTTCGCAAAATGGCAGATGGATATAGATACTTATTCCTTCTTTTTGATTGGACTCAATGAATGATCTCTTTAAAGAATCAATCCATTTATCTGCAGAAAAAGAGGTCTCATCCCAGTAAGGAACAGTGGGATAACTAGTGTATCTAGGACCAGGTACATTATACTTTTGTATAAGAGAAACTGACATATTTATTTTATATTTGTAACAAATGTATAGTAATGTTAAATCGCATACTATGATATTTGTCATTTTTGTTAAACTATAAACTAACCTATATTATGAAAAAATATAACGCTTTTTGGCTTTCATTTATTGCTACTATTTTAATTACAGTAAGTGGTTATAGCCAAGAAAAGGCAGCCCATTTATTGAACAATGAGAACTTTAAAAAAGCAATTGAAGCGACAGAAGTTCAGTTACTTGACGTTAGAACGGATAAAGAGTTCAGCGAAGGAACTATAGAGTATGCAAAAAATATCAATGTGCTAGAGGAGGACTTTATTGATAAAACTAAAACGCTATCTAAAGAAGAACCAGTATATATTTTCTGTAAATCAGGAAAGAGAAGTGAGAAGGCTAGAAATATTCTTTTAGAACAAGGTTTTAAAACAGTATATGAGTTAGACGGAGGATATACTAAGTGGGAAGAAGCAAAGAAATAATACAGATTCCCATATAATAGGGAGATCAATATAAGCAGATGAAGTCCTTGATTTACTTGTTTATAATGAAATCAATAAAGTAGGGTTACAAATAAAATAAAGGAAGGAGTAAGGATATTTATCAATAATTTAAGAATTGTGATTGTCATTATGCGGTTATAATTACTATTTTTGGTAAAAAGAAGGAAATTATGGGATTTATTAAAACACTTATTATTATTGTTCTGATATACTACGCATTTAAAATAGCGATGCGTTATTTGTTTCCTGTATTAATATACAAGGCTGCAAAAAAAGCAGAACAGAATTTTCAACAGAGACAACAACAGTACAATCCATATAACAACAATCAAGAAACAGAAACGTATACTAATACTGCAAGTCAGCATAATAAAGTACCACGTTCGACAAAAGTTGTTGGAGAGTATGTAGACTTCGAAGAAGTAGATTCGAAGTAATTCATAGATATAGTATAAAGCCCTCAAGAGCAGTGCCTCTTGAGGGCTTTTTTATATATATAATAAAACTATAGGCTTCCCTTTAAAGCCATCTGAAATTTACTTATTTTAGCATACTTAAATAGTAGTATAAATGTCATCAGAAACAACGAATACGTTTAAAAGAATTTATCCACATCTATTAGTGGTTTTAGGTTTTATAGTAGTAGCACTACTTTATTTCTCACCTGTTTTATCTAATAAGGTAATTTACCAATCCGATATTGTGCAATATACTGGAATGGCAAAAGAACAAATAGACTTTAGAGAACAAGTTAAAGAAGAGCCTTATTGGACAAATAGCGCTTTTGGAGGAATGCCAACCTATCAATTAGGAGCTAAGTTTCCACACAACTATGTAAAAGATTTAGATAGTATAATTCGTTTTTTACCTAGACCTGCAGATTATCTATTTATCTATTTTATCGGATTCTATATTCTATTGGCTTCTCTAGGAATGAAGCCTTTGAGATCATTTATAGGAGCATTAGCTTTTGGTTTTTCTACCTATCTGATTATTATTTTAGGAGTAGGGCATAATGCTAAAGCTCACGCTATTGCTTATATGCCGATGGTATTGGCAGGAGTGCTTTTAGTGTTTAGGAAACATTATATAAAAGGGGGATTGCTAACTCTATTTGCAGCCGCTTTAGAAATTAGTGCAAACCACTTCCAGATGACCTATTATTTACTATTATTACTTATCGTAGTGGGAGTATTTTATATGGTCAAATATATAAGAGAAAAAGATTATAAAGCGATAGGTACATCAATAGCTGTATTAGTAGGAGCCGCTATTCTAAGTATAGGAGCGAATGCTACTAATCTGATGGCTACTTCAGAATATACTAAGTTTAGTACGCGTAGTAATAGTGAGCTAACGTATCAACCTGATGGTTCTGTAAAGGAATCGTCTAATGCGATGAGCTATGATTATATCACGGAGTATAGCTACGGTATTTTTGAAAGTTTAAACTTGATAGCACCTCGTTTGACAGGGGGGGCGAATAATGAACATTTAGATACAGATTCTAATGTATATAAATTGTTTAAGTCAGTAGGCGCTAGTGATCAACAAGCAAAAGAAATGGCAAGTAGTTCACCTACTTATTGGGGAGATCAACCTATTGTTGCAGCACCAGCTTATATAGGAGCTGTTGTATTCTTCTTGTTCTTAATCGGAATTTTTGCAGAGAAGAGAAGTATTAAGTATGTTTTCATAATAGGGGCAGTCTTTTCTTTATTGTTATCATGGGGTAAGAACTTCTCTATTCTGACAGACTTCTTTATTAACTATTTTCCATTGTATAATAAGTTTAGAGCAGTGTCTTCTATTCAAGTAATACTTGAATTATGTGTACCTGCCTTAGCTATTATTGGGCTATATGCTTATAGTAAGTTAGCAAAAGAAGAGCAGTTAGCTGTTTTAAAGAAATCAGGTATCGTAGCTGGATCTATCCTAATATTGTTGTTTTTAGTAAAAGGGTCTTTAAGTTTTACAGGCTTAAATGACGGTTATTATAGAGGAGCTTATGGTGAGATAGGGCCAGGATTTATCAGTGCTTTAATAGAAGATAGAAAAGCAATGTATACAGCAGACCTTATTAGAAGTTTTGTTCTAATTGCTTTAGCTTCAGGAGTTTTGTTCTTATCAACTAAAGAAAAAATTAAGCCAGTTGTTGCAATAATTATTATTGGTGTATTGATGGTAGGAGATTTAGTATTAGTGGATCGTAAGTATGTAAATGACTCAAACTTTGTACTAGCATCTCAAATGTCTCAACCTTTCCAGGCAACACCAGCTGATAAGGTAATACTGAATGATACAGAGCATTTTAGAGTATATGAGTTAAATGGAGGCTTTAATAGTGCGAGAAGTTCATTCTTCCATCATTCTTTAGGTGGATATCATGCAGCGAAACCTCGTAGAATGCAAGAGCTAGCAGATTATCAATTGAATCAACATTCTAATATGGAAGTGTTGAATATGATGAATGTGAAGTATATCATTCAGAAGGATGAAGAGGGACGTGATGTTCCACTATTAAATGATAATGCGAATGGCAATGCGTGGTTTGTATCTAGTATTCAAAAAGTGCAAGATGCAAATGAAGAAATGAAAGCATTGGATAAGTTGAAAACAAAAAATCAGGCTGTATTGAATACAACTATGTTTAAAGATGTACAGTTAAAAGATACATATGCTGTGGATTCTTTAGCTCGTATTGAGTTAAAAAGTTATGCTCCGAATAAGATAGTTTATGAGTCAACTAACAGTGCTGATGGAGTAGCAGTATTCTCTGAAATCTATTACCCACAAGGTTGGATTGCTAAAGTAGATAATACAGAGGTGCCCATCTTTGCTGTAGATTATGTATTAAGAGGAATAGAGTTATCAAAGGGGAAACACACTATCGAATTTACTTTTGAACCACAAGTAATCAAAACAGGTAGTAGAATAGCCCTAGGATCGAGTATTCTTATTTTCTTGATTACAGTAGGAGGAGTATATCTTTTAGTTAAGAAGAAGGAGTAGGTTTACGATTTACGGTTTACAGTTTACAGTTTACGGTTGACGGTTGACGGTTTACAGTTGACGGTTGACAGTTGACGGTTTACAGTTTCACGATTTCACAGAAAAACGATTTCACGGTTTCACAGAAAAACGATTTCAAAAAAACAAAATGTAGTATGAATATGCCAAAGAAAAAAGTTTTAATCATAAGTTATTATTGGCCACCAGCAGGAGGACCAGGAGTACAACGTTGGTTAAAGTTTGTCAAATATTTACCAAGCTTTGATATTGAACCTATAGTATATATACCTGAAAATCCAAGTTATCCATTATTAGATTCTAGTAATGAGCAGGAGGTAAGCTCTGAAATAATGATTCTTAGACGGCCTATTAGTGAGCCTTATAGTAAGGCTAAATTAGTGAGCGGTAAGAATACAGATACTTTAAGTGCGGGAATTATTCCAGACAAGAAGAAACAATCGTTCACAGATAAACTATTGCTTTGGGTGAGAGGGAACTTTTTTATTCCTGATGCTAGAGTGAGCTGGGTGAAACCTTCTGTGGCTTATTTATCTAAGTACTTAAAGGAAAACAAGGATATAGAGACCATTATTACGACAGGGCCTCCTCATAGTATGCATTTGATAGGAATGGCTCTTAAAGAGCAATTAAACATCCAATGGATAGCTGATTTTAGAGATCCATGGACGACTATAGGGTATCATAAAGAATTAAAACTAAATCAGTCTAGTGCAGCTAAGCATTTAGAATTAGAGAAAGAAGTTCTAAATAAAGCAGATCAAATTATCGTCACTAGTAAAACAACTAAAAAGGAGTTCCAGACTAAAACGGATAAACCTATAACAGTGATTACAAATGGTTATGATATTACGAACCTAGGAAAAGTACCTCTAGATGAGAAATTTACTTTAGCACATATTGGCTCGTTTTTATCTGATAGAAATCCTAGAATTTTATGGAAGGCTATTTCAGAATTGCGAAAAGAGAACAAGGCATTTAAAGATGCATTTCAATTAAAACTAGTAGGAAAGGTAAGTAGTGAAGTATTAGATACCATAAAAGAGTTTAGGCTAGAGGATTGTGTTGTTAATCACGGTTATGTAGATAATGTAGAGGCATTAAGACAAATGCGTGCTTCACAAGTGCTGTTATTAGTAGAAATAGATTCAGAAGATACTAAAGCAATTATTCCTGGTAAGTTATTTGAGTATATGGCATCAGAACGCCCAATATTAGGAATAGGGCCTGAGGATTCTGATTTCTTCGATATTATCAAAGAAACAAATACTGGAAAAGTAGTGTTGTATTCTGAAAAAGATAAGGTGAGAGATATTTTATTAGAATACTTCGAACAGTATCAACAGAATCAATTAAAAGTATTCGCTATGGGACTGCAGTATTTCAGTAGAAAAAGATTGACTGAGAAACTAGTTAAAGTAATTAAGAATTAAAAAATAGGAGTGATTAACCTTCAATATGAGGGGCTTATATCACATGATATTATAATTATGACAAAGGTAATTTTGAATTTCGAGGTTACCTTTTTTATTGCACGTTGTTAGCGGAACCTGAGCTGAAACAATTAAAAAAGGCTGTATCATTATTTGATACAGCCTTTTTCTTATGAGGTATATAGTCGTAATTCGTAATTATCCAATGGATTACTTAAGTTTTTCTTTTAGGTACTTTCCTGTTAGTGAAGCTTTGTTTTTTACAATTTCTTCAGGTGTTCCAAAAGCAACTAATTGCCCTCCATTTTCTCCTCCTTCAGGCCCGATATCTATAATGTAATCAGCACATTTGATTAAATCAAGGTTGTGCTCAATCACAATAATAGAATGCCCTTTTTCAATTAAAGCTTCAAATGACTTTAATAGCTTTTGAATATCGTGGAAGTGCAATCCTGTTGTAGGCTCATCAAAAACAAATAATACCTTATCTCTGGTTGTACCGGCTAATAAGAAAGAAGCAAGCTTGATTCGCTGTGCTTCTCCACCTGATAGAGTAGAAGAAGACTGTCCTAACTGTACATAGCCTAGTCCTACATCGTGTAGAGGTTGTAGTTTTTGTGCAATCTTAGTTTGCTTATGTTGTTGGAAGAACATTAAGGCATCATCTATCGTCATGGTCAGTAAGTCATCGATATTCTTTCCTTCAAAATTTACTTCCAGTATTTCTTTTTTAAAGCGCTTGCCATGACAAGTTTCACATTCTAAGTGAACGTCTGCCATAAACTGCATCTCTACTGTTACAGTTCCTTCTCCTTTACAAGTTTCACATCTCCCACCATCTACGTTAAACGAGAAATGCTTAGGTTGATAACCTCTTAGCTTTGACAACTGTTGTTTAGAGTATAAATCTCTAATATCATCGTAGGCTTTGATATAGGTTACAGGATTAGATCTAGAACTTCTTCCGATTGGATTCTGATCTACATATTCTATTGATTTAATACCACCAAATTCCCCTTTCATCTCTGTAAACTGACCAGGTTTATCGCTAAGTCCTGTTAGTTTTTTCTGTAGTGCAGGGAATAATATTTTTTTGACTAAGGTACTCTTACCACTGCCAGATACTCCTGTGATCACTGTTAGACAGTCTAATGGGAATGTAACGTCTATATTTTTTAGATTGTTTTCTCTAGCGCCTACTATTTCGATAAAGTGTTTGTACCCTCTGCGTTTTTTAGGAACAGCTATTTCAAGAGCACCACTAAGGTATTTCCCTGTTAGAGAGTTTGCTTTTAAAATAGTATTGTAATCTCCTTGAGCTACCAGTTGTCCTCCATAGCTACCAGCTTCAGGACCGATGTCTATAATCTGATCAGCTGATTTCATGATGTCTTCATCGTGTTCTACCACGATAACTGTATTCCCTAGTTGTTTAAGGTTATTCAGTACATCGATTAACTTTTCTGTATCCTTAGGGTGTAATCCTATACTTGGTTCGTCTAAGATATACATAGAACCTACTAAACTACTTCCTAATGAAGTAGCTAAGTTAATACGCTGAGATTCTCCACCAGATAGCGTAGCAGAGTTTCTATTTAATGTTAGGTAGTCAAGCCCTACATTACTTAGAAAGCCAAGTCTGTTGTTGATTTCGATTAATAAGCGTTGTGCTACTTTGGCTTCGTATTCATTTAGTTTTAAATCTTTAAAGAAGGTAATCAAATGCTTGATAGGTAAGTCTACCAGCTCGCTTACTGTTCTGTTACCTACTTTTACATAGCTCGCTTCTTTGCGCAGTCTTTTTCCTTTACATGTAGGACATTTTGTTTTTCCTCTATAACGAGATAAAAGGACGCGATTCTGAATTTTATAGTTTTTGTCTTCTAATTCTTTAAAGAAGTCATTAAGTCCTGTAAAGAACGAGTTTCCTTCCCATACCAATGCTTTTTGCTCTTCTGTTAGCTCAAAGTAAGGTTTGTGAATAGGGAAGTCAAATTTATAAGCATTGTTAACCAGTTGATCTCTATACCAGCTCATCGACTCTCCTCTCCAAGGGAAGACCGCATTCTCATATATAGAAAGCCCTGTATTAGGAATGACTAGTTCTTCGTCAATACCGATGATATTACCATATCCATCACAAGATGGACAAGCTCCATAAGGATTGTTAAAGCTAAATAAGTGAACATTAGGCTCAAGGAATATTTCTCCATCTAGAGCAAAGTTGTTGCTGAACTCTTTGCGTTTTTTATCTTTAAGATCCTCAATATAGCAATATCCTTTTCCTTCGAAGAAAGCTGTTTCTACAGAGTCTCCTAGACGGTTAAAGAAATCCTCATCATCACTGACTACGATACGGTCTACAACTAGATAAACTTGAGTAGCGTCTACTTGATTAACGATATCTTCTGTATTATCACTAATGTATTGATCTAAACGCAAAGTCTCTCCATGCACTAATATTCTAGCATATCCCTGCTGAAGAAGGACATTAAGGTGCTCATAAAGCTCTCTGTCTTCTCCTAAATCAATAGGGGCTAGCAATAATAATTTGGCTCCAATAGCTAAGCTCTTAACATAGTCTAATACATCACTTACAGTATCCTTCTTTACTTCTTCTCCTGAGATAGGGGAAAAAGTCTTTCCGATACGTGCGTAAAGTAATTTGATGTAGTCATATATCTCAGTAGAGGTACCTACTGTAGAACGAGCATTGCTAGTGTTTACTTTTTGTTCAATCGCAATCGCAGGAGCAATTCCTTTTATGTATTCTACTTTAGGTTTGTTAATACGTCCTAAGAATTGTCTAGCATAAGAAGATAAGCTCTCTACATAACGTCTTTGTCCTTCTGCATATAAGGTGTCAAAGGCTAAACTGGACTTACCAGAACCAGACAACCCTGTTATAACAACAAGATTATTACGAGGGATGACAACGTCTAAATCTTTTAGATTGTGTAGCTGAGCGCCCTTGATGATAATATTCTTTTTTGGATCTATATTGGAGAAATCTATTTTTTTCATGTAGCCTATAAAGGTTTAATAAACAAAGATAATGCTTTCTTTAATTCCACTAAAACTCTGCAAGGTATAATCTTGTGCAAAATGCTGAATCTGCTATAATATTTCGCATTATCACCTTGTATAAAGAGTAGGATGAAAGAACGATCAGAGGTTTAAATATAGAAAGAACTAGAAAGTGGATGTAATAGAAAGTCAAAAAGTGGAGTAAATAGGAGTAAAAGGAGGTAAAAGAGCGTAGTTGTTTTAAAGAGAAAGCTAGTGTTGATCTAGCGTGTATCCTGTTTGGACGCTGTGGTTATCCTATTTTGTTTTCGAGTTGTTCCCAAAAAGTCGCTTCTAGGGTATCTCTTGGGAACACGACACAAACGAGATTAAGAGCTGACAGGAATAAGGATGAAATACCACATGGGAGCAAAAGGGAGGCCGTATTATAAAAATGTAAAGGTTCAATACATAAATATAATTGTGTTTTCTACATCTATTCCAGCCTAATATTGTGATTATTTCATTTAGATAAATTTAAGAGATGTGAATTTTATTGTTTGTCCGGCTAAATGATGAGATATGATAACGTTTGTTGATTGAGGTTCTAAAAAAAACTTTTATTTTTTATTTATTTTAACAAATATAATTTTATATATTTGTCTCGTTAAACGATAAAAATCAAAGCCTATAATACAAAATTACTTTATAAAAATCTATTTACAGTTTTAAAAAAGAAATTTGGTATGGTATATATAAATATGCCTGATGCAACCCTTGTAACATTATATATTGCAGGTGGTGAAGAGGCGTTAGAGGTTTTGATCAAAAGACACCAGTCTAAGATCTATGGTTTTATCTTTTCTAAAGTATCAGATGCTGAGTTAGCAAATGACATTTTCCAAGATACATTCATAAAAGTAATTAATACCCTTAAATCGGGTCGATATAATGAAGAAGGTAAGTTTCTACCTTGGGTTATCCGTATTGCTCATAATTTAGTAATGGATCATTACCGAAGAGAGAAGCGTGTACAGTTTCAATATGATTCTGAGGAATTGCCTATCTTTTCATTTCTAAAAGATGATTCTAATACAGTAGAAGGAGATATCATCCAACAACAGATAGAGTCAGATCTACATTTATTGTTAAAAGAATTACCAGAAGATCAACGTCAAGTGATCACGATGCGTATGTATCAAGACTTGAGCTTCAAGGAGATAGCAGAGTTGACAGATGTAAGTATTAATACTGCTCTGGGAAGAATGCGATATGCACTGCTTAATTTAAGAAAATTAATTGACGAAAAAAATATTATTTTGACAGAGATATAATATGTAAAGCGTTTTGTCGTTATTATTGTATAAACAACAAAACGCGCCACATATGAAGAAAAATTACACAACGAAAACTAGTTCATTTAGTTTACCCAAAGAAGAAACCATTAAATTCCTTTTGAGTTACTCTAAAGGATTGAGCCTAGTTAGGCTAAACGGGTTAATCAATAATCTATCGCTTTACTCGAAAGAGAATTAAAAAAAAGAGGTTAAGTCATTATACTTAACCTCTTTTTTTACTTTTTGATGATCTTAGATTACTCCTCGATACCTCTATATATTGTCTTTAACCATTAGCTAAATACTACAAAGCAATTCTACTTCATAGTTCTTTCATTAGCTCTAAAACCATACTATAGTATGCTTTAATTACTAATTCAGACCTACTTTGAATAATTGGGGTTAAACTGATGTGCTAGGATTAGCAGTTTTATTTCTTTTCTTTTTTTTCTTTCTTTTTATAGTATTCATTGATAACCGTTTTTCTACCTATCACACTCGTTATAATATCTAGTTCTAGATTCCAGCCACGTGCAGGAGAGTATTGTCTTCCATACCATACGAGTTGTAAATGAAGTAGATTCCATTTGTCCTCTGGAAATAAACGTTTAGCATCTCTTTCTGTCTGTTCTACACTTTTTCCATTAGAGAAATTCCAACGATACATTAATCTATGAATATGGGTATCTACTGGAAAAGCAGGTACTCCAAATGCCTGAGACATAACAACACTAGCTGTCTTATGACCTACAGCAGGCAATTCTTCTAATGCAGCCATATCTTGAGGAACTTCTCCATTATACTTATCAATTAAGATATGGGATAGTCCATAAATTCCCTTAGACTTCATAGGAGATAATCCACAAGGCCTAATGATATCTTGTATTTCTTCTACCGTCATTTTGACCATATCATACGGATTATCAGCCTTAGCAAATAGAAGAGGAGTAATCTTATTTACGCGTTCGTCTGTACACTGTGCTGATAGAAGTACAGCGATCAGTAGAGTATATGGGTCTTTATGATCTAATGGAATAGGAACTTCTGGATAAAGAGCGTCTAAGGTCTCCATAGCGAATTTTACTTTTTCACTTTTGGTCATAGTCTTTCTGTTTTTATTTAGGGCGAATATACTTAAAAAAAAGATAGCCTATTTTCTATTCAGATAGAGTTTCTTTATCTGAGAATAGGTAATTAGGGGTATTGTGTTTTTTGAAGGAGGGCTGTGATTTGATGCTTTATATTGAGGTTGTTATCTTATACTTAAAAGAAGTAAGAAATTCTTTATTTTTCTTTTATTCTTGTTAAAGGGAGATATTTATCGGATAATAACTGATATATTTATCCTTGCAAAATAAAATTAAGAAATGAAGAGATTAAGTATTTCCATAGCGATGTGTTTATTGATGAGTTTTGGTTCTTTCGCTCAAGAGAAAGAGTTTAAACCCTTAATAGATACTTTTGTAAAGGATTACAACACCAATGATTACGATGATATTTACAGTCACTTCGCACCATCTTTAAAAGAAGAGTTGCCTAGTGCTAAGGCTAAGTTATTCTTTGTAGAGATGAAAGAGAAACTTGGTAATATTAAGAGTATGGAGTTCTATGGCTTAGATAATAATCAATTAGCGTTGTTTAAAACTGAGTTTGAGAATAATGAAGTTGCTTTACTTAATCTAGCGATGAATGATACTGGGGAGGTAGTAGGATTTAGATTATTAGACATGCCTAAGCCTGTAGATGATTCATTTAAGAAGTTTAGTGTAGAAGAAATTATCGCAAACGAAACGGTTAACCTACCTGATAAAGGACAGTATGCTATCGCTATCATTGATGATGATAAGGTAGAATATCACGGCTTTAAGAAAGTAGGGGATGGAGTGAAAGTAGAGAACAATACAGATAGTAAGTTTTCTATGGCTAATGTAATGACGATATTTACTTCTACTGTATTAGCGCATGCTGTACTAGAGCAAGGTCTGGATATGACTACGGATGTAAATAAGTATTATGATTTTAGCTTTAATAAGAATATTAAGCTTCCCTTCATTGCTTTAGCTAATCATTCTTCGTTAGTACCTATGCTACCTGAGATAAAGTCTAATGATCCAAAGGTAGAAGATGATTATTTGACTAATATGACTAGTGCACAGCTAGAAGACTATTTGCAACATAATCTAGAGACAGATACGATAAGTCCAGAGAAGAGACAGAGTTTTTCTTTCTTAGGATATGCCATACTTGGTAATACATTGAGTAAGGTGTATAACAAGCCTTTTAATCAATTAATCGAAGAGAAAGTATTCGCAAGATATGGTATGCATAACTCTACCGTATACATGCCTAAAAAGAAGCGTGAGGTAGTAAAAGGGATTAATGTCAATCTAAAGGAAGTATATCCAGTCAAAGTAGGTGCTTTATTACCATCTAGTGGGGGGATCTCTACAGCTGCAGATTTGACGAAGTTCATTCAAGCGCAATTTAATAGTGAAGATAAGGTACTACAGCTAACACAGAAGCCTACTCTTATTGTAAGTCCTAATTACTGGGTTAGTTTAGGATGGAAGATAGGGTATCCTTTTGGTTCTGGAGAGCCTCTTTACTTCACAAGAGGTATAGATGCTGGATATTCTAACTATGTCGCTTTTGACCCAGTAAGAAAGAAAGGTCTAATCGTTCTTTCTAATAGCTCTTCTGAAGGAGCACTTAATGGACTAGATTCTTTAAGTTATAAATTAGTCGTTAAGCTTTTTGAAGATAAATAATACTAAAAACTCCTTAATAGGAGTTTTTTTGTTTTTAGAAGACAGCGAATCGGTTAGGGGAGTATAAGACTGATACTTAGTTTTTTATTCTACAGCTATGTTATGAAGTAGGAGCTTCACTGAAAAAACTTTCAATTATTTTATCTCGAAAGTTTGGAGGTTTGGATATTTGTGCTACATTTGCACTCGCAATACGGAAGTAATGCAGACCACTGGAGAAATGGCAGAGTGGTCGAATGCGGCGGTCTTGAAAACCGTTGACTGTAACAGGTCCGGGGGTTCGAATCCCTCTTTCTCCGCTGATTTATAAAAGATAACTTTTCAAAAGTTATTAAAAAAGCACAAAACCTATGATTCACAACGAGTTATAGGTTTTTTCTTTTTTAGGGGTATCGCATTTTATTCAAAAGTGCACTTAAAAAGGTTATAGATTCGGTGCACAAAAAAAAATTCAAGTAATGCGCACCTTTCAACTTAGCAAACCCAGACGCCAAAGGGTACCAGAGAGTTTTAGACTGTGATTTTGGAACGTTTTAATTCGACATTTATTAATATTTAAAACAGTTGAATTATGTTAGAAAAACAGTTATCAATTAATTTCTTTCTTAAACCCAATAGAGAGAAAAGTGATTTAAGAGGTGTTTACCTAAGAATCACGGTAGATGGTATTCGCAAAGAGACTTCTCTTAGTCACAAATGGGATATCAAAAGATGGAACCAAAAAGCAGGTCGTGCTAATGGTGCTAAAGAAGATGCTAAAACGCTAAACTACATCTTAGATACAATCATATCTAAGATTACCAAGTACAAATTAGAGCTCTTAAGTAATGAAGAGCCTATTACTGCCTCTGTGCTTATGGATTATATCCAAGGCAAAGGAACAAGTAAAGCTAAAGTTTTAGAAGAATTCCAAAAGCATAATGATGAAGTTTTTAAGTTAGTACCTAAAGAGTATGCTATTGGAACTCATGAAAGATATGTAACAGCAAGATCACATGTCGCTGAGTATATCCGTTATGTATATGGTAAAGAAGATATGGAATTTAGAGAACTCAATTATGAGTTTGTACTTGGCTATGAACACTATTTAAAGACTGTTAGAGCGTGTTCTAATAATACAGCTATAAAGTACATCTCAAACTTCAAGAAGATTGTTTTACGGGCAGTTGCTAAGGGAATTATTGCTTCTAATCCATTTGTACAATACAAACCTAAAAAGACTAAACTCAACAAAAAACCATTAAGCAAACAAGAGCTATTTATTTTAGAAAACAAAGAGTTTACTAATGAGCGATTAGCTACTGTTAGAGATGTGTTTGTATTTCAATGTTATACTGGTCTTGCCTATATTGATGTCTTTCAACTAAAGAAAAGTGATATTACAAAAGATGAAGAAGGTAACCTGTGGGTTAGAATTAACAGACAAAAGACAGATGCTAATATTACTATACCACTACTTCCAAAAGCTATTGAGATAATGGAAAAACATAAAGATCATCCTGATTGTATAGATAAAGATATTGTGCTTCCTGTTCGCTCCAACCAAAAGATGAATGAGTATTTAAAAGAGATTGCTTCACTCTGTGAGATAAGCGAACTAAACACCCATAAAGCAAGAAGAACTTTTGGAAGTACTGTAACTCTTGGTAATGGTGTACCTATTCATGTAGTAAAAGAAATGTTAGGGCATCACTCTGTTAAGCAGACAGAGGAATATGCTCTAACAGAAGAAGAGTCTATCAAAACTGAAATGCAGATACTCAAAGCTAAACTTGAAGAAAAAACAAATAAACAAACTGATAGTTCCACAGACTTAATTGAAAGTTTAAAAAATCTAAATCCTGATAAATTAGCTCAGCTAACTACCTTTATTAATCAGTTAAATGGATAATAAAAACCCCCTTGAATTCTCTACAATTTCTAATAATTCAGCTGTCGTATTTGTAGTAAGGAATTCAAGGGAGTCAATTTTCAACCTTTTTAATGAGTAGAAGTTAACTTCTACTCATTAAAAAGGTTCATAATATCTTTTCTGTTGTAGTAATACGAACCAAGTATTTTGCGACACTGCAATTTACCACTGATACGCAGTGTTTGTAGTGAAGCTGGTGAGATACTGAGTAGTTGTCTAGCTACTTTAGCCTTTACCCATTCAAGAGAGGTTTCTTTGCTCTGTTTAGCTAATAGTTCTTTTAGTTCGCCAATGATTGTTTGAGCAAACAGTTTTAAATCTTCTTTTGTGATTTGATTTTCCATGATAGTTGTTTTTTAGGTTAAGCAACTAAGGTATTTGTCATTACTATAAGTTGATTTAAAAGGCAAAAAGATGACGTATTTGGCTTTTAACAGAAAAAAAAGTCAATTATTTTTTTAAAACTAAAGTATTCAGATGTTAGAAAAAGAACTATAAAAAAGATAAATAACATTATGCCCCAGATCAAAATATACAATTTCTTTCTTTTATCTAAAAAGATTAATTAGGTTCAAAGTTGTTTATAAAGAGTAGTTTACAAGAATTGAAAACCTTATCGGTAACGATTTAGTAATGGTGCTTACTGCACTTGCTTTCATTTGATTACCTTGTAAATCATTACTGCAAATGTAATAAATTAATGGGTAAAGTATATTACTGCTTTACCCTTTTTTCATCTCCCCTAATATAAAAATCTTTGAAAAAATTCCCACACTGGGGAGAACCTGTGATATTAGTTTCAATATTATTTCCAAATTTTGGCATACAACAATAGTTGCAATTCCGAAACAAATAGTGATAACTTCAAAAAAGACTATGCTATGGAAATCGTGTTGAGTAAAATATTATCGCAAATTAGACATCAGGAAGATGACCTGTCTTCTCAAATGATGCGAACGGCAGACGAGGCATACCAAATGACCTTATTCCTAAATGAAATGCTGGGAAGCATAAAAGCAAAAGTATTGCAGGATAATTTTGTGGATGAACAGCAGGAGATTGACTTTTTCAAGAATATCAAGCCACAGGTTTTAGGAAAGCTCATTTACTATAATAAAGTGTTTCGTATTGAAACGACCTGCCCCGTGAGTAATGGTAAGATACATCAAAGCTATTACGAGAACCTATTGAAAACGCTGAAAGCAGAATATAAAGAAAGTATCTGCAACGAGGATTTTTATAGGTACTATCGGGCTTGCAGAATTGACCGGGACCATATTTACTTCCGGCTCGGTCAAATCAATTACCACGATGGATTAAAGAGTGGCGTATTTGAAATTGACCTTAGCTTTTCTACTTATTATGATAACAAGATTGCCCACATTATAGCCAACGAACTCCTCTACACTTACCTGCTTACCAAAATGAACCCCGAAGAAAATCCTGATGCGATTTTAATAAATGGAGATGCAAACAAGGATATTTCTTGGACTAATTCCCAAAATGCACTTATCGAATTGATATACGCCCTATATGCTTCAAATTCCATTGCACACGGAAAAATCGGCATCCGAAAATTAGCCTTAATTTTTCAAGTGTTGTTCAGAACTCCGCTAAACGACGTTCATCATTCTTTCCACCGAATGAAAACAAGGGCTGGTTCAAGAACAGCATTTTTAGACCAACTTAAAATATCCCTCGAAGAATATATGGACAAAGACCTTTAGCTATATTATTAGATATGTTCAAAGCGGTACATCAAAAGTGTACTGCTTTTTTTATGCCAATATCCGCCAATGGTCGAACACTTCCAATAGCCGAATACAAAACATACCAAATCCCCTAAAATGCTTGTCTGAAAAGGGTTTTGCCCGATTGCAAAAATTTTCAAAAAACCACCCAACCAATTGGCGAGGGTTGGCGGACAAACTCTGCCACCCTTAGCAATTTTGCATTGTGAACATTAAAAAGCAATGCGATGAAAATAATCACTATTGAAGAAGAAGCGTGGCAACAGCTAAACAGCCGTATCAACGCCATTGCCGACTACCTGAAAAGACAGGAAGACACCAGCTATAATGACTTGTGGCTCAACAATCACGAGGTATGCCAATATCTGCACATCAGCGAAAAAACTTTATGGCGTATGCGTACCAAAGGCGAAATAGCGTACTCCAAAATTTATGGACAATACTTCTACACCATTGGAGCAATCAAGGATATGCTCAATGCCAATGCCGTACAAAGTAGCGATGAATATGTACAGGAACTTATGGCAAAAGGCAAAAGCTATATCGAAAAAGGCAGAAAGCTGAAAACAGACAAAAAGTAAGTGCTATGAATATTGACAGAATGGAATTTATATCGTGGATGGAACGACTAATCGACAGGCTGGATATGTTGAGCGACCATATAGACGATTTAAAAAAGAAGCGTAACAGTATTGACGGCGAAGAACTTTTGGATAATCAGGATTTACTGCAAATGCTGAAAATCAGTAACCGTTCCCTGCAACGGTATCGCTCCATCGGTAAGCTACCCTATTATACGATAAGCGGAAAACTGTATTACAAGCTATCCGATGTACATCAATTCATCAGAGAGAGTTTTAACAAATAGAAAGCCAATGAGTGCCAAACACTGCCTTTGACTGCCACTTCAAGTTACACAGTAACAACTTCATTTACTTTCGGCACTAAAACTTTAAAATTTTCAGATTATGAGCGAAGAAACAACGAACAAACAGGAAATGCCCGAACAGTTATCGGACATATTATTGGTGTTGGATAAAGAAAAAATGAAAATCCAAGCTGTAAAGAGTATTGACGAAAACGGAAAAATGGAAACCGTTGACCCAACTAAAAAGAACCAAAATCAGTTTATGCGTGTGGACAAACACGGCGATTTATTTTCCAACTTCTTCTCCAATTTTTGGAGGCAGTTAAAAGACCCTACCCAATTTTCATTTTTCAAAGTATCTGCTGATGAAGCGGTAGAAAAAGCAAAGGAATTTCAAAAACAGGTAGATAATCCTGCTCCCGAGGGCGAAAAGGAAATGAAAAAGCACGAAGTGAAAACCGATACAAAAGAGAATAATAAACAAGAAAATAATAATGATATGGCAACAACACAAACAACACCGGAAAAAAGCGAATACCGCTACCAGCCGGAACAGATTGATTGGGACACAATGAAAAATCTCGGATTGAGCAAAGAATATCTTGAAAAAAGAAACCTGCTTGACCCCTTATTAAGAGGTTACAAAACTAATGAGCTTTTACCGATTGGCATTAATCTCGGTAGTACAATTCTCCGCACGGATGCCCGTCTGTCTTTACAGCAAGGCGAAGACGGAAATGTTATCGTGGCAATACACGGTATCAAAAAAGAACCTAACCTGCACTTTGAGTTCTTCGGACATAAGTTTACAGATGAGGACAAGAAAAACCTGCTCGAAACAGGCAATATGGGGCGTGTGGTTAATCTAATCAATTCTAAAACAGGCGAACTAATGCCGTCTATTATCAGTATTGACAGGCTTACCAATGATATTGTTGCTCTACGGACGGATTTCATTAAAATTCAAGATGATATAAAGGGTGTGAAGCTGACTGATGAACAAAAGCAAACCTTAATGGAGGGCAAACCGCTCAAATTGGAGGGTATGATTTCTACAAAAGGAACGGAGTTCTCGGCAACGGTACAGTACAATGCCGAAAAACGCTATCCTGAATTTTTGTTTGACCGTAGCAACTCCAACGGACAAAAGCAAAATAACCAACAAAGCAATCAGCAAAGCCAACCGCAGGAAGCTCCAAGAGCATTCCGTGGCAAGGAACTGACCGATGAGCAGTATAAGGATTTCAAAGCGGGTCAAACCGTGTATATGGCAGGTCTGGTTGATAAGAAAGGGCAAACGTACAACGGTTACATCACATTCAACAAAGACACCGGAAAAACAGGCTTTGAGTTTCCTAATCAATACAAGGAAAGAATACAACCTACCGAAGCCCACAAAACGCAAACTGCCGTCAATTCGCAGGGCAAAACCAACGAAGCGACCAAAAACATCAAAGAGCCTTTGAAGTCGGGGCAACAAAGACCAAAAAATGAAAAGCAACAGGAGCAACAGAATAAACCCAAAGCACCTGCAAAATCAAGAGGTAAAAAAGTGAGTTAATTATGAAAACAATCATCGCAGAAAAACCAAGCGTAGCAAGGGAAATAGCGGGCTTGTTGGGAGCTTCCGATAAAAAGGACGGCTACCTGACAGGCAACGGCTATTTTGTTACGTGGGCGTTCGGACACCTTATCGGTTTAGGAATGCCCGAAGATTACGGCATTTCGGGATTTGACAAGGCTTCATTGCCCATACTCCCGAACCCGTTTGTTTTGACCGTTCGTAAGGTCAAAAAGGACAAAGGCTATCAAGCCGATACAGGAGCATTGAAGCAACTGAAAGTAATCAAAGAACTATTCAATAAAAGCGACAGTATCATCGTTGCTACCGATGCAGGTCGTGAGGGAGAGCTTATTTTCAGATACATTTATGAATATCTGAAATGCCGTAAACCCTTTGAACGGCTTTGGATAAGTTCGCTTACCGAAAAAGCCATAAAGCAAGGGTTTGACAGTCTGAAAGACGGAAAAGAATTTGACGGATTGTATCAGGCGGCACAAGGAAGAAGCCGTGCCGATTGGCTCGTGGGTATCAACGCTACACAGGCATTGAGCATAGCCGCAGGCAATGGTATTTATTCGCTGGGCAGAGTGCAAACGCCTACATTGGCTTTAATTTGCAAACGCTATTTGGAAAACAAAAATTTCTCGGTTAAAAAGTATTGGCAAATTCAGCTATTACACCATAAAGAGGATATTGATTTCAAAAGCATATCCAAAAAGAAATGGGACGAACAAAAGCTGGCAGAAGATACCTTGCGTTCAATCCAAAGACACGGCACTGCTACGGTTGTATCTGTGGAAAGCAAGAATGTAACGGAGCAACCTCCACTGCTTTTTGACCTCACGGGCTTACAAAAAGAAGCCAACAAAAAGCTGAACCTATCAGCCGAACAAACCCTCAATATTGCTCAAAGCCTTTACGAAAAGAAATTTATTACCTACCCCCGTACCGGAAGCAAATACATACCCGAAGATATGTGGGCTGAAATCCCCAATCTCGTAAGAGCATTACAGGACAACGAAAGTTTCAAACAAGCTACATCCAAATTGAAATGGGGTCGGTTTAATAAGCGAATTGTAAACGATTTGCGTGTAACAGACCACCACGGTTTGTTGATTACCGACAAGATACCGTCTGCCCTCAATGCAGACGAAACAAAGGTCTATAATATGGTTGCGTTCAGACTGCTCGAAGCCATTTCACAAGCCTGTATCAAAGAGATTACCGATATAGCAATGGAAGCATCCCACTATGATTTTACGTTGAAAGGCTGTAAGGTTTTGGAAGCTGGTTGGCGTTCGATAAAAGGTGCTTTTTCGGACGAAGATACAGAGCCGATACAGGATTTACCCGAACTGAAAAAAGGCGATGAACTTAAAATCAAGGAAGCCGAAGTTTTGGAAAAGAAAACCAAACCGCCTGTGCTATATACAGAAGCCGGACTGTTATCGGCAATGGAAACCGCAGGTAAGGAAATCGAAAACGAAGACGAACGGAAAGCCCTGCAAAACATCGGTATCGGAACTCCGGCTACAAGAGCCGCAATAATCGAAACACTGTGTACACGTAATTATATCCAAAGGGAAAAGAAATCCTTAATTCCGACTGAAAAAGGATTACAGGTATATGGACTGGTAAAAGACAGAAAAATTGCGGACGTTTCTATGACTGCCGAATGGGAATTGGCTTTGCAAAAAATCGAAAATAACGAGATTGATACAAGAGTGTTCCAAAGAGAAATGGAAACTTATGCGAAATCCATTACCGATGAACTGCTGCATACCTCCATTGCCAATGCGAAGCTGCCCAAACTTACCTGTCCGAAATGCAAAAGCCAACAGCTTATTATCCGTGATAAGATTGTCAAATGTCCTGATGAAAGTTGTAGTTGGGTGCAGTTCCGTAATATCTGCGGTGTACAAATTGGTATTGCCGATATTGAAAACCTTGTCAATAAGGGCAAAACTTCCCTTATCAAAGGAATGAAAAGCAAGGCAGGTAAGAAATTCGATGCTTACATCGTGTTGAATGAACAAGCCGAAAGCTCATTTGAATTTGAGAAAAACAAAAGCTACAAACGCAATGGAAAATAAACCAGCTATTGTACCGCAAGAAATCAGAAATCTGATTTACACCATACGTGGCAAACAAGTGATGTTGGATAGCGACCTCGCTACGCTGTATCAGGTGGAAACAAAGAACCTTAATAAAGCCGTAAAACGGAATATCAACAGGTTTCCTGCTTCTTTTTGCTTTCAACTGACCGAAGAAGAAGTTGAAAACTTGAGGTTCCAATTTGGAACCTCAAGTTTGAATTATGGCGGAAGACGTTACCTACCCTACGTTTTTTCGGAAATGGGGGTCGCAATGGCTTCCGCTATTCTCCGTTCAGATATAGCCGTTAAAATCAGTGTTGAAATAATGGAAGCGTTTGTAGAAATGCGGAGAATGCTCATCAGCAATGCTTCTTTATTTCATCGGTTGGATAAGATTGAACTCAAACAGCTTGAAACGGACGTAAAATTTGAAGAAATCTTTAAGGCTTTGGAAAGCGGTAAACTGCAAAGCGAAAAAGGTATTTTCTACAACGGACAGGTCTTTGATGCTTATACCTTTGTTTCCGATATTATCCGAAGTGCCGAACGTTCCATTATCCTGCTGGATAATTATGTGGACGATACGGTGCTGACCCTATTGGGCAAACGCAATGCTAATGTAACCACCACTATTTATACCAAAAATATCAGCAATCAGCTACGGCTGGATGTTCAACGCTACAACAGCCAATATCCGCCTATTGAAGTAGAGATTTTCTCCGATGCCCACGACCGCTTTTTGATTATTGACAGTGCGGAACTATACCATATCGGAGCATCACTCAAAGACTTGGGTAAAAAATGGTTTGCTTTTTCGAGAATGGATATAGAAGTCGGCAGAATGCTTCAAATTCTGAACACTCCATAAAACAAAACCCTCCGAATTTTCAGAGGGTTTTATTTTAGCCTTTAGATGCTTCCAAAGATGCTTTTCTGAACTCTTTTAAAAGTTTCTCCAAATCAAGAGAAGCCTTTCGGGCTCTCGTACCTGCTGCCTTGTTCCCTTTTTCTGCCTGTAATTCTGCATCAGCTTTCAACGCTTCATAGCTTGCGTTGATTTTTTCAATTAGTTCGTTCATTATGATAATGGATTAAAATTTATAACAGGCAAAAATACACTTTCTGCCTTTAAATCCTGTCACTTTACGCCAAATCCTACCTCTCAATGCCAAACCCTGCCACTTCTTCAGAGACACTTATGTACCGCTATAATTTTAGGCTTTAAATAAAATTCTAAACAAAATTATAGTATGAGTACACAGCAAAAAGACCTATCGTATTTCAGATTACGACTGCAAGAATTATTAAACACCAGCTTCCCCGAAAAAGCAAACGACCAAAAATTTATAGACCAGCGTTCATCGTGGGCTGCCAATGCCTACGAGGGTGCGTTTCGCTCCGGAAATGCTATCGACCAATGCAACGAAATAGCCAATTACATACTTTTCGAGGGGCTACACTTTTCCAAGTTTGATACGGTTTTCCAAGTGGTATGCAATGAGTTTGATACCCTGATGGCAGATGAGGAACTGCGACCTTTCGCCCTGAAAATGCTCCCTGTCTGTGAGCCTGTTTTTTCAAGATATACACTAACCGATGATTTCGCATACGGTTATGAGTTTGACCTGCTCTATACCGAAACAACCGGAGCAATCGCAATATGGATAGAGGAAAATGGGCTTCAGTAAAAAGCAACACCTCCAACAGAATATTGATGCTCTGCGGATTGCTTTTACATTGGAAAAGGAGAAACGGCAAGCCACCGTAAGCGAAAGACTGTCATTGATGCAATATAGCGGATTTGGCGGTCTTAAATTCGTTCTGAACCCCATAGCGGACGAAACAGACATCAACCATTGGCGGAAGACCGAACACGATTTATTCCCCATTACGCAGGAACTCCACCAACTGCTCAAAGAAAACTTCGAAGACGATAAGCAATACCGCAGGTATGTGGATAGTATGAAAAGCTCCGTACTGACGGCTTTTTATACCCCGCCACAGGTCATTGATGCGATTTCCGAAACCTTGCGTGAAAGCGGTCTGAATATTGACAAATTCCTTGAACCCTCCGCAGGTATCGGCTCGTTTATACAATCATTTTCCGAAAACCAACAACCCAAAATTACTGCCTATGAAAAGGATTTGCTGACAGGTAAGGTTTTAAAACAGCTTTATCCCGAAAGCACTATCCGTATAAGTGGTTTTGAGGAAATCCCCGAAAAGGAACAAAACAGCTATGATGTAGTCGCAAGTAATATTCCGTTTGGCGATACCTCCGTATTTGATTTATCCTTTTCCCGAAGCAAGGACAATGCAAAAGTACAGGCTTCCCGAAGCATTCATAACTATTTCTTTTTGAAAGGAAATGATATGCTTCGTGAGGGTGGTTTACAGGCGTTTATTACTTCGCAAGGCGTTTTAAACAGTCCGAAGAATGAGCCTATACGGAGGGCGTTAATGGAGAACAACAATCTGGTTTCAGTTGTGCGGTTGCCCAACAACCTGTTTACCGATTATGCTGGTACGGAAGTAGGAAGCGATTTGATTATCCTGCAAAAGAATACGGCAAAACAAAGTCTGACCGAAACGGAAGAACTGTTTTGCCAAAGTAAACAGACCAAATACGGTACGCCAAGCAATGCTTTCTTTCAGAACGGCACGAGGGTAATCCATACCGACCGTAAAATTGATACCGACCCCTACGGACAACCTGCAATCATCTATACACATAAGGACGGAGCTGAGGGCATTGCCAAAGATTTGAAGCAAATGCTTTCAGAAGATTTTGGAAAGCACCTGAATTTGGATTTATATAAAGGCGAACGGAATGATGAACCTATAATACAAATTCCGGTTGAACCAACGGTTATACCTCTGGTTGTCGAACCCGAAATCATTCAGCAAAAACCGCAACCTGCACCCACGCCTGTAATCCATCGGGAAAGTCCGCAGGAATTAAAACAGATGAGCATTTTTGACCTGTTTGAAAATGCGAATGAACCCGTAATGGTGGTTGCTCCACCCAAAAGAACCTCGCAAGCCAAAAGACAAACTACTAAAAAAAGACGGGGTGCAATAGGTCGTCAAACCGACCTGTTCGGTGGTACGATGCAACAACCTTATACACCACCAAAATCTAACGGTACACCACTAATAAACGGCAAAAAACAGGAAGTCATTGGCGACCTGTTTTCGGGTATGGGTGGGAATGGCCAAGCTGATAAGCCAGCCATTCCCGTAACCGTTTCCAATACTATTCCCGAACCTGCTCCGTACAGTGGCGAACTGCAATCGTTCCACCGAAACGACTGCCTTGTCGTGGATAACGGTTGGGTCGGTCATCTGCAAGATATAGATACCGCAGACGGTACGGCTGTTTTCCACCCTTTGCAACTACCGTCCTTGCAGAAAGCAAGAGCCGAAGCGTACATAGCTGTACGTGATGTTTACCAACAGCTTTACAACAAAGAAGCGGAACTGCACACCGAACATAAAGAAGAAAGGGAAACTCTTAACAGCCTTTACGATGCCTTTGTAAAAAGATACGGAAATCTCAACGATGCTAAAAATATCGAACTTATCAAAACGGACAGTGCAGGTAAAGAAATGCCCTATTTGGAGCGTGTCATTGGTGGTGTGGTACATAAGGCAGATATATTCAACCGCCCTGTAAGTTTTTCAACCGCAACCATAGCAACGGACAATCCCGAAGAAGCCTTAGCGGCTTCGCTGAACAAATACGGAAGCGTGGATTTGGACTATATGTCCGAAATCAGCGGTATGACGGACGATGCTTTAAAAGAAGCCTTACACGGTCGCATCTACTACAATCCATTGCAAAAGGAATATGAAATATCCGAACGCTGGATTGCAGGTAACGTAGT
Organism: Myroides sp.; assembly: GCF_032073645.1. Lineage (NCBI taxonomy): Bacteria > Pseudomonadati > Bacteroidota > Flavobacteriia > Flavobacteriales > Flavobacteriaceae > Myroides > Myroides sp. Next base: position 39,322 of record NZ_DAMANB010000013.1, on the reverse strand, counting down.
GGAGAAAGCCAATGAAGTAAGAGCCTACCTCGAAAACAATCCCGATGATGCCCAAGCCAAAGAAAGCCTTACCGTATTAGAGGAAGCAAGACCAAGACGTATCGAATTTGAGGAACTCGATTTTAATCTCGGCGAACGTTGGATACCCACAGGCATTTACGCCCGATTTGCTTCGTACTTGTTCGAGGCAGAAGTGCATATCCATTATGCCGATAGTGCCGATGACTTTTCCGTAACCTGCAAACAGAAGAACGTACATATTTGGGATAAATATGCGGTCAAAGCCCAAAGCCGGACGTATGACGGGATTGCCCTGTTCAAACACGCCCTTGTCAATACCACACCCGATATTTCAAAAACAATAACGGTTGATGGCAAAGATGTCAAGGTGCGGGATATGGAAGCCATACAAATGGCGAATACCAAGATTGACGAAATCCGTACCTCCTTTACCGATTGGCTTCACGCCCAAAACGATGAGTTCAAAACAAGGCTGACCGACCAATACAACGATACCTTTAACTGCTTCGTCCGACCGGACTATGACGGCTCACATCAGGAGTTTCCGGGATTAGACCGCAAGGGATTAGGCATTGAAGACCTGTATTCGAGCCAAAAAGATGCCGTTTGGATGATAAAGCTCAACAACGGAGCTATCTGCGACCACGAAGTAGGTGCAGGAAAGACGTTGATAATGTGTACAGGTGCACAGGAAATGAAGCGTTTGGGAATGGCTCATAAACCGATGATTATCGGGCTGAAAGCCAATATTCCCGAAATAGCCGAAGCCTACCGCACCGCTTATCCCCACGCCAAAATCCTCTATCCCGGCGTTGATGATTTTACGCCCGAAAAACGCCTGCGGATTTTTGGAGATATAAAAAACAATGATTGGGACTGCGTGATATTGACACACGACCAATTCGGAATGATACCCCAATCGCCCGAGATACAAAAGGAAATTCTCCAAGACGAATTGGACAGCGTAGAGGAAAACCTTGATGTTATGCGAAGTCAAGGCGATGACATAACGCAATGGATGCTCAAAGGAGCGGAAAAACAAAAAGACAACCTCGTAGTCAAGCTCAAAACCCTGCAACACGATATTGAAAACCGCAAAGATGACATTGTGGACTTCAAAATGATGGGCATAGACCATTTATTTATTGATGAAAGCCACCAATTCAAAAACCTGATGTTCAACACAAGGCATTCAAGGGTTGCGGGATTGGGCAATCAACAGGGAAGCCAAAAGGCATTGAACCTGCTTTTTGCTATCCGTACCATACAGGAGCGTACCCAAGCGGATATGGGTGCGACCTTTCTTTCGGGAACGACTATCAGCAACTCACTTACTGAACTTTATTTATTGTTCAAATACCTGCGACCACGGGCATTGGCAAAACAGGGCATTAACTCCTTTGATGCTTGGGCGGCGATTTACGCGAAGAAAACAACCGATTACGAGTTTTCGGTGGCTAACAATATCGTGGCAAAAGAGCGTTTCCGCTATTTTATCAAAGTGCCGGAACTGGCTCAATTCTATTCCGAAATCACGGACTACCGTACTGCGGAGATGATTGGTATTGACCGCCCCGAAAAGAACGAGATATTTTACAACATACCTCCAACTCCGGACCAGGAAGAATTTATCCAAAAGCTGATGAAATTTGCCGAAACAGGCAAAGGCGAATTACTCGGCAGAACACCGCTATCAAAATCGGAGGAAAAGGCAAAAATGCTCATCGCTACGGATTACGCCCGTAAGATGTCATTGGATATGCGAATGGTAAGCCCACATTACGCAGACCACCCCGACAATAAGGCTTCACATTGTGCCAAGAATATCGCCAAGTATTACAATAAGTTCAATGCACAAAAAGGAACACAGTTCGTTTTCTCGGATTTGGGAACGTACAAGCCGAACGAATGGAATGTGTACTCCGAAATCAAACGCAAGCTCTTGGAAGACCACGGCATACCTGCAAATGAAATCCGATTTATACAGGAAGCAAAAAACGACAAGCAACGCAAGGCACTTATCAAGGGAATGAACGACGGTACAATCCGTGTGCTGTTTGGTTCTACAAGTATGCTCGGTACAGGCGTAAACGCACAAAAAAGAGCCGTTGCCGTTCATCATTTAGATACACCGTGGCGACCGTCCGACCTCGCCCAGCGTGACGGTCGGGCAATCCGCAAGGGTAATGAAATCGCTAAACATTTTAATAACAACAAAGTGGATGTCATTATATATGCAGTAGAAAAATCATTGGACAGCTACAAATTCAACCTGCTGTACAACAAACAGCTATTTATAGACCAGCTAAAATCCAATAATCTCGGCAAACGTACCATTGACGAGGGCAGTATGGATGAAAAATCGGGTATGAACTTCTCCGAATATGTGGCTATCCTTATGGGAAATACCGACCTTTTGGATAAAGCTAAAATAGAAAAACAGATTGCCGGATTGGAAAGCGAAAAACAGGCGTTCAACCGCTCTAAATACAGTGCCAAATACAAATTGGAAGACTATACGGCAGAATTGGACAAAGCCCAATCCCGCTTTGACCGTATGAGCCTTGATTGGAATAATCTGCAAGGGCGTATCCAAAAACGTCCTGACGGTACTATTGCCAATCCTGTACGGTTAGACGGCTTGCCACCCAATGCGGATATAAAACAAATCGGTGCAAAACTCAACCAGCTTGCGGACAAAGCCCGTACAGGTGGGGATTATGAGGAAATTGGCAGTTTGTATGGATTTCAACTTTTGGTCAAAACGGAAATGTCGCAAAAAGAGGGTGTGGACATTCGTGTAAACCGTTTTTTGATACAGGGCGAGGGAAATATCAAATACACGTACAACAACGGTATCATTGCCAAAGATGAAAAATTGGCATCAATGAATTTCCTTAACGCATTGGAAAAACTGCCTGCCTACATTGAACAGGAACAAAAGAAAATAGCCGAAATACAAAAAGATTTACCTGTTCTTCAGGAAGTGCTTAACAGTACGTGGAGTAAAGAGAGCCGGTTGAGCGAACTCAAAACGGAACTGGCTGCCATTGAACGAAAGATACAATTATCCATCAAACCCGAAACGAAAGAAGAACCCGAAGAGCAATCCGAAAAACACAAGCAAACGCCACAAGTTTCGGAAAGTATTGTACGGACAAAAGGTATTCATTTGCCACGTGGAGTATTATAATATTACTGCTCGTCCTCTTCATCCATTTTCTTAATCAAGGCATCACGCAAGCTGTCAATAAATTTGGTACGGTTTATTTTCCTTGCTTTAAGTTCCATAAACGTATGATAGAAATCGCCCAAACTAATATTGAATGTACTTTCAAATGTTTTAGCGATGGTTATTATATCTGCATTGCCAAATGCACCCTGCGAATGCAGTGCGTAAATCAATTCGGTTATCGTAGAGCCAAAGAATAAAGGACCAAAAATTTCATAATGCTTTATTCCCTTTTCATCGGTATATTTTCTTGCCCTGATACGTTTGGCACTTTCCCAAGCAAACACCAAAGCGGAAATGAAAACACCGATTAATACGGCTAAGGCGAGGTTATGCAAAACAACCGTAATCAGGGCTACCAACATACCAACGAAAATATCGTGTCTTGGCATTTTGTTGATGATGCGAATGCTTGCCCATTCAAACGTACCGATAGCCACCATTATCATCAGTCCTGTCAATGCAGCCATTGGAACTTTCTCTATCAGGCTGCTGCCAAACATTACAAAGACTAACAACATTACCGATGCTACAATGCCCGATAGTCTGGCTCTTGCTCCATTGGACACGTTGATTAAACTTTGACCAATCATTGCACAACCGCCCATTCCCGAAAACAGACCCGATAATAGATTTCCGGCTCCCTGTGCTACCGCTTCACGGTTGCTATGCCCCCGGGTTTCCGTAATTTCATCCACGATGTTTAATGTCAGTAAACTTTCAATCAACCCTACACCTGCAACGATGGCTGCATAAGGGAAAATGATTTGCAGGGTTTCAAATGTGAATGGTATAGAGGGAATGTGAAACGGCGGAAAGCCACCTTTGATGGAAGCAATATCGCCAACCGTTTTCGTGTCGAGTTTCAGGACATACACCAATCCGAATACGACCAAAATAGCCGTCAAAGAAGCGGGAATGGCTTTCGTCAATTTCGGCAATCCCCAAATAATAAGCATTGTTAAGGCTACCAACCCTACGAGCAGGTAAAGATTAGTACCTGTAAGCCAATTGCCGGAAGCGTCTTTAAACTGGTCGAGCTGCGACATAAAAATGATAATTGCCAAACCGTTTACAAATCCGAAGATTACGGGATGCGGTACAAGGCGGATGAGTTTTCCTAACTTCAAAAATCCGGCAGCCATTTGTATCAAACCTGCAAGTATAACGGTGGCAAAAACGTATTCCACACCGTGGCTTTTGGCTAATGCAACAACAACAACTGCGACTGCTCCTGTTGCTCCTGAAATCATTCCGGGACGACCTCCTAAAATAGATGTGACCAAACCCATCATAAAAGCGGCATATAAACCGACCAACGGAGAAAGACCTGCAATCAAAGCAAATGCCACCGCTTCCGGAACCAATGCCAAGGCTACGGTTAAGCCTGATAAAACTTCTGTTTTGTAATCTACCTTTTGTTTAAAATCAAACAAATTAATGATTTTCCGCATATATGTATAGAGTTAAAATTGTTGAAAAATGAAATGAGCCGAAAGGGTAACTTTCGGGTACGACTAAACGACCAATAAAATTAAATTGGGAAAAACAACGATTATCCGACTATCAAGGCGGAGTAACTTGGGAAGATATTTGTGTTGTTCTTTTCATTGAGTTCGCAAAAATACAATTCCAACATAGATGTAACAAGTTTATACGAAAAAATAATAGGAAAGAACGTCAGTGCAGTAAATAATACAGTTCAATATCCTGAATACTTACTCTTTCTGTACCATTTCCTCTATTGGCGATATTCAGAATATTAAATTCTGTGTTATGATAATTGTGACAATATCCTCGTTCATTTCATATTTCTTCTTGTTCGTCCATTTTCATAATCAGTGCATCACGTAGGTTGTCAATGAATTTGGTACGGTTTATTTTCCGTGCTTTAAGTTCCATAAACGTATGATAGAAATCGCCCAAACTAATATTGAATGTGCTTTCAAATGTTTTGGCGATGGCTATTATATCTGCATTGCCAAATGCACCCTGAGAATGCAGGGCATAAATCAACTCGGTTAGTGCTGTTTTGCTTTCTGCCCAATTTAAAGAAGAACTGTTGGATGGCTTCTTCTGATTGTTATTAGTCAGTTGGTCCTCAATATAAACTTGTATCAGGTCGTTGGCAATTATCTTTGATGCTTTATAGTCGTGGGAAGTAGAAAAACGGGGGTCAGTTTCAAAATAAATGGTATCCAAGCTCAATTTTATATCGTATTTGCCCCGAATAAACAGCTTATCATCAATAAATGAGTTATTTGTTCGGTAGTATTTATAAAATTCAAGATTATTATCAAAATACCTTTTGAGCTTTCTCAATTCTTCATTGAGGTATTTCCGTATAGCCTTTGTATCATTGGGCTTCTTTGTTTCGATTTTATAAATGGCATTGTAATAAATGAGTTTTGAAACGATAGCAGGTTTCTGATGTTTGAAAAAATGGATTTCTTCATCAATGTCTTTAAAACCACGTTTTAATACAACTTGTTTTAATTTAGCTATTTTGTCTATAGTTAAGCCAATAGCTTTTTCGCATAATGCTAAAGAGCCATTAAATTCGATAGATAACTCATTAATCTCGTCATCTAAATCTCTAATTATGTTTTTACAAAAATCGTTCATTTAAAAAGGTAGTATGATATGGCTATTCTTTAAAGGATTTTCCTTGCACTAAACCATAAATATTCAATAATAAAATTGTTTTGGATTCTCAAAAAGACTTTATCAAGCCTTCCAGGTATTCTATATTGGCTTTCTTTCCGGTTAACAGCCTATCTTTGCAATATGCTGTATAAAAACAGTGTTTGTTGAGAAAGTCCAATGACTTCTGTAATTTATCTGGAATTATGTGCCCTGATCGTTGTTCTGTTTCTTTCCATACAAGTTCATCCATTTGACGGAAATCTTTGGTTCCTAAATGGTACACATCCGAATCCCGTAAAATATCTTCGATTAAATTGGTTGGTTTTGTATTTGCCTCTGTTGCCATAATCGCTTTGTTTATTGCCAGTATAATACTGGCATCAATTTTCTGGCTACGTAAAAATTGTTCCATAATAAATGCTCCTCTTTTTTCATGGCCATCCATTGGCCCAAATAATTGACCGGTATCGTGGAACCATGCTGCCGCCAACAAAACAAATCTTTCCATATTTTTCAAACGATAGAAATCTGCCATTTCAGCTGCATTTTTAACAACAGCCTTTGTGTGTTCCAGATTATGATAGCATAGTTCAGCGGTAGTCTTTGAATCAAACAGGCTTACTACATACTCCGCTATTCTTTTTAAATAATTTTGCTTTGATATATCCATTGTATCAATATTTATTAAATTGACAATTACATTGGGATTAAAACCTAAATATTCTTTTGATTTTGCCGTTCATCATTGTTAGGAAATATTTACGCCAAATACATACCCAACAATTGCCGTTATTACCATTGCAATAGTCCCCCAGAAGCAAATTCTAACTATTGCGACCCCTATATTGGAGCCCCCTGTTTTGGCAGCAATAGCCCCCAAAATCATTAAGAAAATAATCGAAAAACCATATTGGTAATACACCATATTTTTTTCTGGAGCAAAAATGGAGACCATCATTGGCAACGCTGCTCCGGAAAGAAAAGAGAAAAACGATGCTACTGAAGCCTGAAAAGGTTTTGCTACAGTAATCTCGTTTATTCCTAATTCGTCTTTTGTATGTGCTTCCAGTGCATTGTGATCTGTAAGTTCTTTCGCCACGAGCATTGCTGTTTCTTTGCTGACACCTCTTTTTTTATAAATTTTTGCCAATTCGTGGAGTTCAATTTCAGGCATTTTTTCTAACTCTTTCATCTCCCTGTTTATGTCCGATTTTTCTGTATCAGCTTGTGAGCTTACAGAAACATATTCTCCTGCGGCCATCGACATTGCTCCTGCGATGGTTCCCGCCAAAGCCGCCAAAATTATAGCATGTCGGCTGGGATCTGCGGCAGCAACTCCAATTACAATACTTGTGGTGGAAAGCAATCCGTCATTAGCTCCTAAAACAGCAGCTCTTAACCAACCCACTCTGTTTACATAATGTTTTTCCAATTCCATTTTTATAATTATTTATATAGTTTATATTATTTTTATTCTCCACCTATCATCTTAGATACTATTCCTTTTTTATTTGTCAGTTCACCAATTACGATTCCGCCAAAATGCAATAAAATGAATATCGGAAACCAATAAATGGCCCACTTATGAACAGCTTCCATGGGTTCTTTCCATTGACCATCACCCCATTTCAGGTAAAATCCTGTAACAATAGAAACGGCGATGAACAGATAAAAAATTACATAAATAAATCCTTGCATTCTTTCCTTTACTGATTGGGATTTCTTCAACGGATCAGGAAATTTAATTCCCTTTACGAGCATATAAATTATCCTTACTAAGAATGCCAGAAACATAAAGTAGGCAGCATATTCATGCCATTCCCACATCGGTTTCTGAATGCTTTTTACGATAGGTATTATCTGTCCCTTTTCAAGTGAAATGTTGTGGCTTTGCATCTCGGTTTCAACCGTATCTATAATTGTTTTTTTGCTCATCCAGTACATCCGTAAAAATCCGGTAATAAATAAAATAGACATTAATAGTGCAACAGACCAATGTAAAATCCGGTGAATTACTGTAAACTGATTTTTGTTTTCCATTTTCATATTTTAAAATGTTTTAATGATTGCTAATCCAAATTGTTTTGTTTGATAAGTAGGTAGAATAACCAGTGATGCCTGATTCTTTTTATTTGCAAACCATTTTGAAATGGTTGGAAACAACCAATACGCCACTTCTGTCGATAGAATGCCAATGCCTGCTCCGGTCATCACGTCACCAACCCAATGTTTGTCATTAAAAATCCGGTAGATTCCTGTCATGGCAGCAATCGGATAGCCGGAAATACCCAACCAAAAATTGGTTTCATTATATGCCTATGAGGCCTTCGCTGCGGACATATAAAACAGTAGGCCCTTTTTCGATATATGCACCGCCGGTATTTTGATTATTTTCTTCCAAAGCCGAAAAAATATCGTTGATGCTAATCCCGTAGGCATTGAGTTTGTCAGGATTTACTGCAATTTCATATTGCTTGAGCTTGCCACCGAAACTACTCACTTCAGCAACCCCCTTTACGCCTAATAACTGCCTGCGTACAATCCAGTCCTGAATGGTACGCAGTTCGGCGATGTCATATTTTTGTTCGTAACCTTTTTTGGGGCGGACTACATATTGGTATATTTCGCCCAAGCCGGTAGAAATTGGCCCTAATGCCGGTGTACCGATCCCTTTCGGGATTTGACTTTGTACTTGTTGTAGGCGTTCAGCCACCTGTTGTCTTGCCCAATAAACATCTATATCATCATCAAAAACAATGGTAACGAGCGAGAGTCCAAAACGGGAAAAGCTGCGTATTTCTTTGGTGCCGGAAATATTGCCCGTAGCTTGTTCTATGGGAAAGGTAACCAGGCGTTCAATATCCGTCGCACCAAAAGAAGGTGCTATCGTGATAACCTGTACCTGGTTATTGGTTATGTCGGGCACGGCATCAATGGGTAATTTTGTGGTTTGGTAGGCACCAATTCCAATGAGCGCAATGACCAAAAGCCCTATGATGAGTTTATTCCTTACGGAAAACTCAATGATTTTAGTAAGCATAGTTTTACTTGTTAATCAAATTATTATTCAATACAATTACAAATAGATACAGCAGTATTTATCGTAAATAAAATAACAGGATTAACCAATTGACAACCACATTCCATGAAGCTCCGGTTTTATGGAGACAGGAATGAAGAATAATGATATAACACTTTGATGTATGAGATTAGTGCATAACAAAACCACATCTCAACAAAGTTTCAGGCAGGCCATACAGAATACCTTAAAAATTGAGTTGAAGATGAAATTCGATACAATCATGCCATAAGAAAAGCCCATGCAATAGGCAGATTATCACAAAAACAATGAGGCAATGTTTTTTTAATTTTGGAGGAACCGAAAAAGAATAAAATCTTTTCTCCAAAGTATAATACCAACCTGCATTCAATAGAATGTGCTAATACTGCATAACAAACCTTTCCTTATGCAAAGTGCAAAAAGAATTTACGAAAAATCAATCGGTTAAAAAAGGATTAACAAGATCTTGGCGGGTGCCAAATAGAAGAAAGGAAATTGTTATCAGAAAAGGTATCGTTGTAAAGTACTACTTTAGCTTCCCGGTTTACGGGAGGTCTGGCTTCTATCTCGAAAGAAAAAGGGGGCGTGACCACGAAACAAAAATTCAAAAAATCGGTATGGGCAATGAAAGGAAGTTTTTGATCCTGATCATAATCATCATCGTGTGGATGGTTTTCAAGGTGGTTGCCTTCGTAATGAAGTACCAAAAACTCCATTACGGAAATTTGGGGATTTTTTTCTTTATGCTCGAAATAATGTTCTACCAGCAAAGGAAACCTCAACAACTGACTTAACTCTGTTGTTGAAATAAGATATGTAGATAGAAAAAATATTGTGAGCACTTTTTTCATAGCACAAAGTTACGGAAAAACCACATTTAATCTCATATTTACAGTAATTTATACTGTATCCAGATAAACTATTTGCATTTTTTGGAAATTTAGACACTTTTTTATTACTTACCGTGAAAGCAAATGCTGCAAATCAGGGTCGTTTTTGATGCGTTCCATTTCGCTTTCAATAATATTTACGATGTCTATTTTTATTTGGCGGTAATTGCTTTCAATTTCCTGTTTCATTTTGTCTTCTCCGTGTTCATCAACAAAGGATAGGATTTCCGGTATCTTCTGATATACCTTAGTTTCTGCGGCAACTTTTTCATTATCTACTACGATTTCAGCGTGGAAAATCTTTTGCTCGATACGTTCATCGAAGTTGTCCGATACGGAACCGACAAACATACCCTGTGTGAGCGTTGAAATTTTGGAAGCCGGAATAAGGCTGTCTAACTGTGTGGAAATAGAGGTAGATTTATCATTCCTGTTAATCGTCATACTTTGGCGTTTCTGCAATACTTTTCCGAAGCGTTCCGAAAGGCTCTTTGCCGTTTCTCCAACCACCTGACCACTGAAAATATTACCTACTGTATTCTGTATTACCTTGCTCTCTTTGTCGCCATAATCCCTTGTTAATTGCGAAAAATCCTGAAATCCTAAACATACTGCCACCTTATTACTTCTGGCAGTTGCGATAAGGTTATCGAGTCCCCTGAAGTAAATCGTGGGCAACTCATCTATGATTACTGAACTCTTTAACTGTCCTTTCTTGTTAATGAGTTTTACAATTCTTGAATTGTACAAACCCAATGCTGCGGAATAAATATTCTGACGGTCAGGGTTGTTACCTACACAAAGTATTTTCGGTTCTTGTGGGTTGTTGATATCCAATGAAAAATCATCCCCTGTCATTACCCAATACAGTTGCGGGCTAATCATTCTTGACAAAGGAATTTTTGCCGATGCAATCTGTCCCTGTAATTGGTCTTGTGCACCGCCTTGCCAAGCATCCATAAACGGCGATAAGTAGTTTTCCAAATCGGGATAGGAAGTTAAAATCGTGAATACGTCCGAATATTTTTTATTCAGCAATTCAATAGCGTGTGGGAAAGTACAATACTTACCGTCCTCATAGATTTTCAGATACCAGATAATTGCTGCCAATAGGATAATTGGGCTTTCCACGAAAAAATCCCCTTGCTTCTGTATCCACGACCTGTTAAGGTTAAGCATTATGGTATAAGCTGCTTCGTAAGCATCGGAAATGTCCGTCATAAAATCGGGATTGAGTGGATTACACCTATGGCTCTTGCGTGGGTCGTCAAAGTTGATAACGTAGAATTTAGGCTGTACTTTGTACTTATCCCTGTGCTTTAATAAATGGTTGTATGCAATGGTTGAAAGGTCGTCAAACTTGAAATCGTAGATATACATACTAAAGCCTTTCTCAATCTGCTGCTTGATATAATTGTTTACGATTGCATACGATTTTCCTGACCCCGGAGTACCCAACACAATTGAGGCTCGAAAAGGATTGACTATGTTAATCCAGCCATTGTTCCATTTGCCTTTGTAATAAAACTTCGTGGGAAGATTGACAGAATATTCGTTTTCCATCAGCGTTGTTTCCTGCTGAAAGCTCTCGTTCTCATTATTGAAAACATCATCCATCAGATTGGTACGAAGCAGTCGACTCATCCATACACCTGCCATCAACAAGGCGATATAACCTAACGAGATAGTAAGGATATAAAGAAATGTGCCTATTACCGGAGATAGTTTTAACAATGGTGTGTTCAGAAAGAACAGCACAAAACCAACTCCTAAAGCCACGTAAATTTTAGACCAGGTTATTTTTTCATTTTTTACACCTTTGGTTCCCAGACAGCTCAAAGCCAGCAATACCAAAGCAAATACTTTGGTATATAAAGTGTGCGAAAACAGCCCGGCAGTACGCTGAAAATTGCTTAATATCTTGTTGATTACTTCCAGTGTCCAGCCACGTTCCATAAAGAAACCGTAGCAAAACCAATAAAGGTGCATCAGTACCAATAGAATACTTACTGCCCTCATAAAAGCCATTATCTTGGCAAGTCCTCTTAAATCGTCTTCTCCCTGCATTATTTTAAGTTTTAATGTTCGGGCGTGAATTTATAGGCTCTACATAGTGGCTATAAGAATTTGGCAGTCATTGGCTTTGAGTGGCGGTATTTGGCTGAATACTACTGCTGACCTCTTTTGCGTTTACGTTTCTTCTTCATTTTGTTGGCAAAGCCCTGTTCCTCGTAGTCTTCTCCCTGTGCTTCAGGTATAAGCAAACCTCCAAAGGCTTCAATCAAACGGTCTTCGTGTTTTTCAGTAGTTAAGAAATCGAACAAATGATGTGGTTCTTCCGCAGGAAGATCCGCATCATTTGATGGGGATGTTTTTGGCAGTTGTACAGTTGGTTCTTTAATATCCGGTTTGATGTTGTTGTTCCAATAATCATTAAAGGTATTGGCGGAAAGTTCCTTGCTTAAACGTGAACCGTTCCATACGCTTTTAGAATTGTGGTCTATAAAGGTCATTCCGTAAATACGTCCCGTGTCATTTCTACGCACCACAACATTAATCCCTTGTTCCCCTAATTGTTTTTTAAAAGCCTGTTCATTGTTTGTGGATTGCAGGGCAATAGTAACGGCTGATTTTAAGGTCTGTTTAGCTGGGGTATCTTTCAGTGTTGTTTTGCATTTCGCAAAATGCAGTTCCAAAGCCGGAAGCCCTGCGTTCTTTCCGAAAAGCGAAGCCTTAAACGGATGTCCGGCTCTTTCGCCTTTCTCATTCAATGGAATGTACAATAAACCCTGCTGTGCCTTTCCGTGTAATTCTCCCTCCACTTTCTCGGTAGTAATATTGAACAGGGATAGCAAAGCATTGTATTCTCCCAAAGTTTGGTATTGATAATAGTTCGGCAAGTGGCGAATGACCGAAGCAATCTGACTTTTTATATCACTTGCCCGATAATCCACCGGACGAAAAACCTTATCATTGTGATTATGTTCTTTGTCCGTTGCGGGTATCAGACCGTGTTTTCTTTCCAGTTCACGGCATACATTCATAGACCGCATTTTCTCAAAACTATCCGAAATTTTCACGCCCTGTTCGTCCACGCAGACCGATACGATATGGATATGGCTACGGTCAATATCGGTATGTTTGAAGACCACAAAAGGCTGTTCGCCGTAACCCATTTCCCGCATATATTCTTGTGCCATTTCCCTATACTTGTAATCGCTAACTTTATCTTTCGGGTCGGGATTGAGCGAAATATGCAAGGTGTGATATTGCGTATTGCGATTTGCGATAAGGTACGGCTCAAAAGATTGGGTTAATTGAGAAACGGTATATGCTCCGCTTGGCGTTTCAATTATCTTATTGGTAAACAGAATTTGTCCGTTTTCCTTTTCCACTTTCAGATTATTATATGCCAACGCACCGTACAAATTTTCGCTTCTTCCGATTTTTGCTATCATTTTTCATTGATTTTTTTATTTTCTTAATGGTAATGAAGCGTGGATGAGCTATTAATTTTTATCTTTTAATGGATAGCTCATCCAGGTCTAACGCTGTTTTTTCAGATGTTTGGCTTCAAATTCTTCGGTTAGCTGGATGATTTTCTGACACAACATTGCCATTTCAGCCGTCTGCTTTTCCAATTTGTACAGGAAAGCTGCGGCTTTCTTTTCCGAAAAATGACGGTACAACAGCTTTACAATCTGATTATAATTGATACCTATTGCCCGAAACTGGCTGTGAAAAGAAGTCAGTCGCATATAAAAATCAACCGTTCCTTTATCAATTTTGACCGACTTCATTTCCTTTCCGAACACTTGCGAAATGATAAACTTTGCTTTATTGGGCATTCCCGATGCTTCAAAAAGCGATAAAAGTTTGGCATTTTCCTCATCTGTCAATCGGAAAACGTGGCGGTGGGTGCTTGGGTTGAGCTTGGGCTTACGACCGCCCTTATTCTGTTTGCTGTTATTGTTCTCGTTCATCACTAATCCATTTATAATTCACACGAAAAGCCGACTTCGGAGGGTTTTTCTGCTCCCTGCAAGGGCAAGTTGTTTTGAGGCACTAAACTCGGTTTAGAGTGCCTCAAAACACAACTTGCTCTTATCTTTCGATGTGTAAATACACCAATTTTACAAAGTAAAATCTAAAGTGATTTCATATTAGTAAATCACCCACTATTTGACACTAAAGTGCCAAGTACAACCATAAAATTCCATTTAAAGTTTTCAATCTGTATATATACTTTCTTTGTCGTAAGATAGTAAAGTAAGTTTTGCAATTGTCTTTTAAATAGCGCTTTAAAGCTTTTTTAAAATGATTTTTCAGTAAAAAATTAAAAGAGTAAAGTTTGAAAACGATAAAACATTTTTTACAGTTTATGCTTTTTAAAAGAACCTGTTTACAAGGTTGTAAAAAAACGAAGAAGCTAAAGCTTAAAGTAAAAATTGTTTTTGTAAAGTAAGAGGTATCATTTTGAATAAGCTCAGTTAATTGATAAATATTGCTTATTTAAAACAAGGTTTACAATATTACTGTAACGAAACAGTGAATCAAGTATTACTTAGTAAAAACAAAACGCTATGTTTTAAACGATCTAAAACTTACAACTATCCATAATGTAAAACCTAAACCATTAAAAATGTACAATATGGAAACAGTAAAACAACCTTTAAAAATTAGCTTTTATACACAAAAAGGCGGAGTAGGTAAATCTACTTTAACAACACTCTTAGCTAGTCAGCTTCATTATCGATTAGGCTATAATGTTCTTGTTATGGATTGTGATTTTCCTCAGAACAGTTTGGTTAATATGAGAGAGCGTGACAAGGATAGTATCATGCAAAATGAATATTACAAACAAGCTGCTATTAAGCAGTTTCAAACATTAAAAAGAAAAGCATACTCGATTATCAAATGCAAGGTTGAAGAAGCCTTAGAAGTTGCTGAGGCTACTATGAAAGAATTAGATCAAACTTTTGATGTGGTATTCTTTGATTTACCTGGGACAGCTAACACTAAAGGAGTATTATCCACCTTAAATCAAATGAATTACATCTTTAGTCCAATTATCGCAGATCGATTAGTTGTAGAGAGCACTTTAGGTTTTACTAAAGCTTTTGCGGAATTACCAAAAAGTAAAGAAAACTCCATTAAACAACAGTTGTGGCTTTTTTGGAACCAAGTGGATGGAAGAGAGAAGACTGAATTATATAATAGTTATGAGACTGTGATTAAACAATTAGACCTTCCTATTATGAAGGCGAGAATAAAAGACAGTAAACGCTTTAGAAAAGAAACAGAAGCTAAAGGCAAGTATGTGTTTCGATCAAGTTTACTACCTGCGGATAACAGCCTTATGAAGGCTACGAATTTATCGGAGTTTGCCGATGAGTTTTTACGTATTACTAATCTTTAAATCTAGCATGTAATGAAAGAGCAAAACACATCAAAAAAGGGGACTCAAAATGAATTACTCGATGAAGACTACCTAATGAATATTATGAGTGGTGATATAGAAGTTAAGTCTGCAAAACAAGTTAAACCTATTGTAGAGGAAAAAGAAGAACCAGTAACCCAAAAACAAGTACCACAGAAAAAAGAGAAGAAACCAAAGAAAGAAGTAGCAATTACTAAATATCAAGAACTCTTTTTGATTAATGACTTCCCATCAACAAGAGCTGGCAAGGTAGTTTATATAAGGCCAGAATACCACGAAGTACTACTTCGTATAACGCAATTAGCTAAAGAAGAGAAAACAACTCTGTATTCATATTTAGACAATATTTTAAAGCAACATCTACAAGATTACAGCCAAGAGATTACCCAATATTTTAATGACAAATTTAAACCTATTTTATAATGAGAAAATTTAAACACTTTAGGAAAGCAGCTCAAGTACAAACAACTAAGAGCAAAGAGAATTATGTTGATACTTTTTTAAAAGAAACATCAACCAGAGCCAGAGATGGAAAAACGGTCTACATCCGACCAGAGTTTCATGAAAAACTCACTCGTATTGTTCAAGTCATAGGAGAGGACAAAGTTTCTATTTATGCATACTTAGATAATCTGCTTGATAATCACTTTGAGGAGTTTTCACAGACGATTGTAGAAAAATTTAACCAGAAGTATAAACCTATTTTTTAACCCATGGAAATAGTTATAATAATCAGTCTTGTGCTTGTTATCACTCTTCTGTTATTAGATAAAAATAAAACCAACAAACAAGAGAACCAATCTAAAACAGAAGAGCCACCTTTTAAACAAGATGTATCCATCAGCATTATAGGAGAAAGTAAACCAGTCATCCTAAAGCAATCGCTAATGAGTCAAACAGAAGAGGAGCTTGACTTAGAAGAGGAAGAAAAAGAACTAAGTGAGAGTTTACAACCTGTAGATCATGAATTTACTCAAAGGGTTAGTACAGATGAACTTAATAGTTTTGTTAGGTCTATTGAACAAGAGTTAATCAATGAGACTACAGTAAAAACAGCTAAAAAAATAGAAGGCTCAGAGTTATTGGAATTACTTCAACAGGCGATACCTGATTCTGCTCAAACCATAGCAAAGTTATTAGATCAATCCTTAAAGGAAAAATCACCAAAAAAAGAAGAAGAAGTAATAGGTAGTGAGGATTTTAATATCAATGATTTTATATAACAAAGACAGTGTTTAGTTTTAAAAATTAAACACTGTCTTTGTTTATTACAAATTCTTATGTAGGCTTAAAAGACATTTATTCCTCTACCATTTCACACTATCATAATCAAATGTATCATCATCCAATTCCAGATTCGAAGCAATTGTATTTAATTTTTTCGCGTCTTTTTCTAATTCAGTTTTGTATGCTAAATATTCAGATGTTCCAAAACAAGCTTTCTTTAATAGTTCAGGTAATTGTCTAAAGGCTTTTTTACCTCCATTTAATAAGAAATAATCAAGGTTAATTCTTCTCATGTAGATATACAAGCAATCATTAGAAGCGTCAATACTACCTGTTATGTAGTGAGACAAGTTAACTGCTCCATTAGGATCATAACTATACATCGCTTTTTCTAACCAATATTCTAATTGCAATAGATTTGATAATTGAAGTTTATTGATGTTAAAATAACGTGCGTTGTATCGAACAGCATGCAGAAAGAAAAGTCCGTGTATCCAAGATATTCGACATCCAAAATAAGGTGTATCATTAAAATGGAAATGAGTGCCTGTACGCTCTAATCTATTGCCTTGAAAAGCCTTTCGGATTTCATATAGCATACTTGTTATAATAGATTCTCTTGAGTTAAAATCTGGCTGATCTAAGTACTCTTCATTATTCCATAATCCATCAAAGGAATTATATAAAGAAGATAAATCTTCATAAGATCCCCATAATTCAAAACCAATACCGTTTTTGGTTGCTAATAGATAAAACATATTACACCGTTAGTTTAAAAATAAATACCCCACTTGTTGCTTGTTCTCTTACAATGACTATATCAATCCTTATACCTGTTGCTAAAAAACGGAATTATTCTTTTTGTAATTAAAACAAAGTAAGTGATAAACAAACCTACAAAAAAAGATTGACCTGTAATTATAGGGCTACCTAAAAGCCAAACATAACCCCAAACTTCCACAACTCCTACCTCAAACAGTTTTCAAAGGACATTTACCGAAGTATCATGCAAAGGGCATGATTATAACTAATTAAATGTCATTCTTATGAAAACAAAAACAATCAAACAAAGGCTTTTTTTAGTACTTATCGTATTAAGTAGTTTACCACTATTGGCTCAAGGAAATGGAGCTGCAGGAATCACAGAAGCTACCCAAATGGTCACCTCGTATTTTGATCCAGCCACTAAACTTATCTATGCTATTGGAGCAGTAGTTGGTCTTATTGGAGGGGTAAAGGTTTATAATAAATTCTCTAGTGGAGATCCCGATACAAGCAAGACAGCAGCAAGCTGGTTTGGAGCTTGTATTTTTTTAATTGTAGCTGCTACAATCCTTCGCTCGTTTTTCCTTTAAAACTACGCTTATGAAAAAGTATAGTATCAATAAAGGCATTGGAGCCAGTGTGGAATTTAAAGGGCTCAAAGCACAGTACCTGTTTTATTTTGCTGGAGGACTCTTAGGTAATCTCATCCTTGTTATGGTTTTGTATATGGCAGGGGTAAACAACATAGTGTGTTTAACTCTTGGCCTTAGTTCATTAGGCTACCTTGTTTACAAAGTATTTTCACTAAATAAGAAATACGGTCAGTATGGACTTATGAAACTTCAGGCTAGAAAATACTTTCCTAGGTATATCATCTCAAGAAAAGAGGTCAAAGGGTATTTAATTACAAACTTAAAATTAAGAAACTATGAGAAATACAGCTAAGACAAATACTTTAGAGCGGATGTTTCCGATTCTATCGGTTGAGAATAACTGTATGGTTTCCAAGCAAGGAGATATAACGGTTTGTTATAAAGTGATCTTACCAGAGATATTTACTATCTCAGATAAAGAATATGAAACTATTCACAGTGTGTGGCATAAGGCGATTAAAACCCTTCCTGAGTTTACTGTGATACACAAACAAGATTGGTTTGTAAAAGAGAGTTATGAGGCTGATTTTAAAGACGAGCAGCAGAGCTATTTAAGTAGAAGCTTTGAAAGGCATTTTAATGAACGTCCCTATCTGAATCACAGCTGTTATCTCTTTATCACAAAGACAACTAAGGAACGAATTAAAAGTCAGAGTAATTTTTCATCACTAACAAGAGGGGAGCTTATCCCAAAAGAGATTAGGGATAAAGACACTGTTCAAAGCTTTTTAGAAGCTACCACTCAACTGGAAAAGATTGTCAATGATAGTGGACTTATTCAGTTAATGAAACTATCAGAAGAAGACATTATCGGCTCAGAAGATAAAAGCGGACTCATAGAGCAGTACCTAACGCTAAGTCACAGTAAAAGAGGAAGTCTTCAGGATATTGCTATTAGTTCGGATGAGGTGAGAGTAGGAGATAATCGTATCTCTTTGCATACTCTTTCAAGTACGGATGATCTGCCAAGTGAGGTGTCGTATTTATCTCGCTATGAAAAACTATCAACCGATAAAAGCAGTATGGCTTTGTCGTTTGCTTCTCCTGTTGGACTTTTGCTTAACTGTAACCATATCTATAATCAGTATCTGTTTATAGAGGATAGTGATTACAATTTAAAGCAATTTGAAAAGTCGGCTAAAAATATGCATTCCCTTGCTAGATACAGCAGAGCGAATCAAATAAACAAGCAGTGGATAGAAGAATATTTAAATGAGGCTCATAGTAAAGGACTAACATCCATTAAAGCTCACTTTAATGTAATGGCATGGTCTGATGATAAAAACGAGCTTAAACAGCTTAAAAACGACGCAGGAAGTGCAATCGCTTCCATGGAGTGTGTGCCAAGACACAATACAGTGGATGCTGCGACGCTTTACTGGGCTGGTATGCCAGGGAATAGCGCAGACTTCCCAAGTGAAGAGAGCTTTTATACCTTCATAGAGCCTGCACTGTGTTTTTTATCGGGGGAGACCAACTATCAAAACTCGCTATCTCCCTTTGGTATTAAAATGGCGGATCGCTTAACTGGAAAACCAATTCACTTAGATATCTCAGACTTGCCGATGAAAAAGGGAATTATCACTAATCGCAACAAGTTTATCTTGGGACCTTCGGGAAGTGGTAAGAGCTTTTTTACCAATCATATGGTACGGCAATACTATGAGCAGAATGCGCATGTCTTGCTTGTTGATACAGGGAACTCTTACCAAGGCTTATGTGAACTAATTAATGGAAAAACAAAAGGGGAGGATGGAGTGTACTTTACCTACACGGAGGAGAACCCAATTGCTTTTAATCCTTTTTACACTGACGATGGGGTATTTGATATTGAAAAAAGAGAGAGTATTAAGACTCTTATCTTAACGCTTTGGAAGCGTGATGACCAGCCGCCCTCACGAGCTGAGGAAGTAGCGCTTTCAAACGCAGTAAGTGGATACATTCAAAAACTTCAAAATAGCAATATAAAACCAAGCTTCAATACTTTCTATGAGTATATCAAAACTGATTACAAAGCTGAGTTAGAAAACAAACAAGTTAGAGAAAAAGACTTTGATCTGGCGAACTTTTTAAATGTGCTTGAACCCTACTATAAAGGAGGTGAATACGACTATTTATTAAACTCCGAAAGCGAGCTTGATTTACTTAACAAACGCTTTATCGTCTTTGAAATTGATAGCATCAAGGATCACAAAATTCTGTTTCCCATTGTGACAATTATCATCATGGAAGTGTTTATAAATAAGATGCGACGTCTTAAAGGACAACGTAAACTAATCTTAATAGAAGAAGCTTGGAAGGCTATAGCCAAAGAGGGGATGGCAGATTATTTACGCTACCTTTTTAAAACCGTTAGAAAGTTCTTTGGTGAGGCAATTGTGGTGACTCAAGAGGTGGATGATATTATCCAATCTCCAATTGTAAAGGAGAGTATCATCAATAATTCAGATTGTAAGATACTTCTTGATCAGCGCAAATACATGAACAAGTTTGATGATATACAAGCTATGCTTGGACTTACTGACAAAGAAAAAGCTCAAATCCTCTCTATCAACTTAAACAACAATCCAAACCGTCTTTACAAAGAAGTATGGATTGGTTTAGGAGGTACTCACTCTGGTGTGTATGCTACAGAAGTGAGCTACTCAGAGTATTTAGCTTATACCACAGAGGAGACTGAAAAAATGCAGGTCATGAACCTAGCCAAAGAACTCGATGGTAATGTAGAGATGTCTATAAAACGCCTTGTACAAGAAAAACAACAAGAGTATAACCAGTAATACTTTATCCCAATTTCTTTAAAGGGAAAACAGAGTAGATAATTAATAGAATAAACAATCAATTAAAACATATCACGATGAAAAAACTATTACAGGTAGTAATGGTAGCTATGCTACTTATTCTACCAATACAGATAAATGCTCAGTGGGTAGTTACCGATCCCACTAATTTGGCATCTGGCATATTAAACAGTGCTAATGAAATTATACAGACTTCTTCAACAGTTAGTAATGTCATTAAAAATTTTAAAGAAGTAGAGAAGGTCTATAAACAAGGGAAGGAGTACTATGATAAGCTCCAAGCAGTAAATAATCTTGTCAAGGACGCAAGAAAGGTTCAACAAACGGTACTCTTAGTAGGAGACGTTTCAGAGCTATATGTCAAGAACTTTGGCAAGATGCTTAATGATCCTAATTTCTCTGCTCAAGAACTTGTAGCTATTGCTAATGGATATTCAGTGTTACTTCAAGAAAGCACAGAACTAGTCAAGGAACTCAAGCAGATTGTAAGCGCCTCGAGTCTTTCTTTAAATGATAAAGAGCGTATGGATATTATAGATAGAGTTTACAAAGAAGTAAAAAACTATCACAACCTTGTTAGTTACTATACCAGAAAGAACATTGGCATCAGCATCTTAAGATCGAAGAAGAAAAATAATACTCAAAGAGTACTTGATCTATATGGAACCTCGAATCAAAAATACTGGTAGTTATGGGAGATAGTAATTTACATGAGGTACTTCAGAACCTCTATTATGATATGATGCCACTTACAAGTCAGATGGTATCTGTGGCTAAAAGCTTAGCAGGTCTTGGTGCTCTTTTTTACATTGGTATAAAAGTATGGCAAGCCTTAGCAAGAGCTGAGCCAATTGATGTGTACCCGATGCTCAGACCCTTTGCTTTGGGCATGTGTATTATGTTTTTTCCAACCCTTGTTCTTGGAACATTAAACACGGTCTTAAGCCCTGTGGTTAAAGGTACACATCAGATTTTAGAACGTCAAGTGATTGATATGACTTCTTTACAAAAGCAAAAAGATATTTTAGAAAAAGAAGCGATGCTAAGAAATCCTGAGACAGCTTATTTAGTTTCTGATGAAGAATTTGATAAAAAGCTTGATGAGCTTGGGTGGTCTCCATCTGATTTAGCTGCTATGACAGGAATGTATTTAGAGAAATGGCAATATGAGTTTCAAAAAAACCTAAGGGATGGTTTTAGAGAGATATTAGAAATGCTCTTTCAAGCATCAGCTCTTGTTATTGACACGATTCGGACTTTCTTTTTGGTAGTGCTGTCCATACTTGGTCCAATTGCCTTTGCTATTTCAATATGGAGTGGTTTTGAATCTATGCTTCTGCAATGGCTCACACGGTATATCAGTGTGTATCTCTGGCTTCCCGTAGCCGATTTATTTAGTGCAATGCTAGCTAGAATTCAATCTCTAATTATCGAAAGAGATATGCAGATGCTTTCAGATCCAAGTTTTGTCCCTGATACCTCTAATACTGCGCATGTTATTTTTATGATCATCGGCATTGTAGGATATTTTACTATTCCAACAGTTACGGGTTGGGTAATTCAAGCAGGTGGAGCAGGAAACTTTATGCGCAACATGAATAAGACTGTATCTACTACTGGTAATATGGCTACAGCAGGAGCAGGGGCAACAGTAGGTAATATTTCAGGACAACTAATTAAAAAATAAAGGTATTATGGAATTTAAATCACTTCGAAATATAGAAAATAGTTTTAAACAGATTCGGCTTTATGCTATTGTATTTGCATCGGTTTGTCTTTTAGTAGTTGGATTTACTATCTACAAAAGCTATGACTTTGCTAAAGAGCAACGAGAGAAGATTTATGTGCTTGACAAAGGTAAATCACTTATGCTTGCCCTATCTCAAGACGCAAGTATAAACAGACCAGTAGAGGCAAGAGAACACGTAAGGCGTTTTCATGAGCTATTCTTTACCCTCTCACCTGAGAAGGCAGCAATAGAAGGTAATATGCAAAGAGCGTTTAACCTTGCTGATAAAAGTGCTTTTGATTACTACAAAGATCTTCTTGAAAAAGGATATTACAGTCGGGTAATTTCGGGAAATATTCAACAGCGAGTTGAGGTAGATAGTATTAAAATAGACTTTAATAATTATCCCTATAAAGCGATGACCTATGCTACCCAGTATATCATACGATCAAGTAATCTCACCAAGAGGAATCTTGTAACAAGTAGTCAGCTTATATCTGCGGTTAGGTCTGATAATAACCCGCAAGGATTTATTATAGAAAAGTTTACCGTTGTTGAGAACAAAGACTTAGAAGTTATTAAACGCTAAAAAAAACATGACTATGAATAAGTTACAACTTTTAAGATATAGCTATTCCAGTAGGCTACAGACCTATTGGAATAACCTCTCAGTAAAAATACAACAAGTTTTATTACTTACTGTATTTACATTCTATAGCCTTGTTTGCTTTTTTATTGTAAAGACAAGCTTTAGTTCTAAACTAACATCAGATAGTCAAGAGAAACAAAACAATATCAGACCTGTTAAGTATTTGCTTGAAAAGCAAAAGGTAAAATCAAAATCAACTATTAAAATCAAGAGTTATGAATCACAATCAAACAGATAAAACCCATCAGATAGAGAAAGTGCCTAAAGAAAATAAGGTATTTCAAGGTATAATTGAAAAACACAAAAAACACATTGTCTTTGCTTTAATGGGCATTGTGTTTTTAGGGGCTATGTATCTTTTGTTTAAACCAGAAGATAAGGAGCTTATCACACATAATGACTCAGTTCCCGAAGCAATAACACAGGGGATGCCCACAGATAAGGTCAAAGCTTATGAAAAAGAGCTATGGGAGCAGAAACAACAAGAAAATGAAAACCAGATGCAGTCCTTAGCGGATTATTGGAATGAGTCTCAAGAAGAGTCTAATAGCACTTATAATCACCAAGATTACAACGAGGAGCCTACTTACACGCCTTATGAGAGATCTTATCAGAACTATAAGCAAAACCAAGAGGTGCTGAGTAGTTTTTATGATAATACAGAAAATCCTGAAACTGATAAGCTTAAAAAGCAAATAGAAGAGTTAGAGAAACAATTAGAAGAAAAAGATACTCCAACGCCTATTACAATGGATGGTCAATTAGAGCTTATGGAAAAGTCTTTTCAGATGGCAGCTAAGTATTTGCCAGGTGGTCAAAATCAAACTGAATTACCATCTTCAAATGAAACTACGAATGTGAAAACAATTTCAAGTAAAAAACAGGCTATAACAGTGGTTGATAAAACCAGTAAAGATATTGTCTCTTCACTTGTAAAACCGATGAGTTTACAGGATTTCTTACCTATCAATATTCAATCAAATCAAACCTTTTATACTGCTGAAGGAGAACGTAAAACACAAACTCATAAAAACAGTATAAGAGTCAGTATCAAAGAAGATCAGGTTATTATAAACGAAGGTTACATCAAACTAAGACTCTTAGAGAGCATTGTTATAAACGGAGCTCTATTATCTGAAACAAGTACGCTGATTGCTAAAGTCAAAGTAAACAGTGGACGATTAGAGCTAAGTGTAAACTCTATTAAAATCGACGATATCATCATTGATACAGAGCTTATTGGTTATGATAACTATGGGCAAAAAGGACTTGAGGTACTAGACCTTCAAGAGATAAGCGCTTCAAAAGAAATCATCGCCAATATGGGACAAACAGCTGGCACGAGTATATCGATGAGTAAATCAGCTTCTGACCAAATAGCAGGAGATCTAACCAAAGGACTCATTCAAGGCGTATCAGGATACTTTTCAAAGAAGGTAAAAGCTCAGAGAGTAACGCTAAAACAAGGGCAAGAGCTATTTCTTGTTCCAAAAGAATAATAATCAAGTAAAAAAAAATCATTATGAAAACAATTATTAAATATATGCTACTGTGTTTGCTAACTGTAAATACAGTAAACGCTCAAGAGAATAATAAATCTATCAATCTATCTAATGCTGAGGTAACACCATATAAGATAGAGCTTACCCAAAACAAAACAACTCACATACTTTTTCCAAGTAGTATTGAATATGTAGACTTAGGAAGCAACGAAATTATAGCCAATAAAGTAGAAGCTACCTCTAATGTACTTCGATTAAAAACTGTAAAAGAAGCTATCTCTTCAACAAACTTTACAGTTATTACAAACGATGGTAAATACTATAGTTTCAATGCTAGCTACAATGAAGAGCCCATGTTACTTAGTTATGATTTAACCAAGTTTGAAAAACAGAATAGTAAACAGCAAAGTGAAGTTCTATTCAAAGATTTAGGTAAGACAGCTCCAAGTTTAGCTTATCTTTTGATGAAAGCAATTATCAAAAAGAATAAAAAGGAGCTAAACATTAAAAGCAAAACATACGGGGTAGAAGCAAGGTTAAAGAGTATTTATACTCAAGATGGTAAACTTTACTTTCACATCTCAATTACTAACAAAAGCAATCTACCCTATGAAGTTGAGTATATTAGTTTTAAAATCAAAGATAGAAGAACCTCAAAGCGAACTACAATTCAAGAAGTAAGTTTAAAACCGATTAGGATTTATAGTGATTTTCAAACGATTAGTAGTCATAGTAAACAAGATAATGTTTTTATGTTAGATCAATTTACTTTGTCTGATAAACAGGTACTTTTGATTGAGATTAAGGAGAAGAGTGGGGTGAGGAATCAGCTTTTGAAAGCAAAGAGTTCGGATATTTTAAAATCAAAGCAAATAAAGAATTTAAGTATTAAACATTAGAGTTAAAAGGCAGTTAATTGATTTTCAATTAGCTGCCTTTTTTTAATGAGGGGTATATTTAGAATTAACTAACCATTAACTGTACTAAATGCTTTACATCAAGTATTAATTCAGAATGATGATTAACTAAATATAGCCTTTCACAGTCTTTTTACATTGGCTATATTTACGCCAAATTGAATAATTACAATGGCAATTAAAAAATCCGAATTATATAGCTCACTTTGGGCATCTTGTGACGAATTACGTGGTGGAATGGATGCATCGCAATACAAAGATTATGTATTGACGATGTTGTTTGTGAAGTACATTTCAGATAAATACAAAAACGATCCCTTTGGTGCTATAACTGTTCCAGCAGGTGCTTCGTTTGATGATATGGTAGCTTTGATTGGTAAAACAGAGATTGGCGACAAAATCAACAAAGAGATTTTGAATCCTATAAAAGAAGCTAACAAACTAAACGAGTTTCCTGATTTTAATGATGAGAGCAAGCTAGGAAAAGGAAAAGACTTAGTAGACACCGTTTCTAACTTAGTTCGTATTTTCAACGATTCAAGTTTAGATTTTTCGGGTAATACGGCCGAGGGTGATGATATTTTGGGGGACGCCTACGAATATCTGATGCGCCATTTTGCAACAGAATCGGGTAAATCGAAAGGACAATTTTACACACCGGCCGAGGTATCGCGTGTGTTGGCAAAGGTAATTGGTATCAATCCCAATAATGCAACTAACCAAACGTCAGCTTACGATCCAACCTGTGGGTCGGGATCGTTGCTTTTGAAAGTAGCTAACGAATCGGGTAAAGATATCTCGTTATACGGACAAGAAAAAGAAACAACAACCGCCAACTTGGCACGTATGAATATGATTTTGCACAATAGTCCAACAGCGATAATTGTAGCAGATAATACGTTGTCGCGTCCAGCCTATAAAGAAACAGATGGCAATTTGAAACGTTTTGATTATGTGGTTGCCAATCCTCCGTTTTCACTAAAAAGTTGGAGCAATGGCGTGAGTATTGACAGCGATGAATACAATCGATTTATTTTGGGTGTACCGCCGGAGAAAAATGGTGATTACGCCTTTCTACTACATATTATTACTTCCCTAAAAACAACGGGTAAAGCGGCTGTGGTATTGCCACATGGTGTTTTGTTTCGCGGAAATGCCGAAGGAGAAATTCGTAAAAACATTCTAAAGAAGGGCTATATCAAAGGAATCATTGGATTGCCTGCCAACTTATTTTACGGTACGGGTATTCCAGCTTGTATTGTTGTGTTGGATAAAGAACATGCTGCACATCGCAAAGGTATATTTATGGTAGATGCCAGCAAAGGCTTTGTGAAAGATGGAAATAAAAACCGTTTGCGCGAGCAAGATATTCGCAAGATAACGGATGTATTTACTGCTGAATTAGAAATTCCGAAATATAGCCGTATGGTATCTATTACTGAGATTGCTGATGCCAAAAATGATTACAACCTAAATATTCCACGTTATATTGATACGCAAGAAGCAGAAGATATACAAAATATAGAAGCCCCATCTAAAAGGGGGAATTCCAGAAGCTGATGTACTTGCATTGAGCAGCTATTGGCAAGTATTTCCAACCTTGAAAAACGATTTGTTTCAGCAACTTAGAACAGATTTTTTGGAGCTTAAAGTACCTGCTAGTGAATTGAAAACTACGATTCTGAATCATCCTGAATTTAAAGCTTTTGATAGCCAAGTAAAAAACACGTTTAACACTTGGTTAGCCACGCAAATGCGCCAATGGCAAAGTTTGGAGCAAGGAGTACAACCCAAACAGGTGATTGATGAGGCGAGCCAAAGTTTATTGGCTGCGTTTGCGGATAATGCATTGTTGGATACCTACGATATTTACCAGCATTTGATGAGCTATTGGAGTGATACTATGCAAGATGATGTGTATTCGTTGGCAATAGATGGCTGGAAGGCTGGAAATGAATACCAACGCTTGGTCATAAAAGGTAAAAAAGGCAAAGATGGCAAAAGTAAAGGCGATAAAGAAATAACAGGATTAGCAGGAATTGAAGGACGTATGATCACGCCTAATTTGTTGATTTCGGTATATTTTACAGCTATGCAATTGGCTATTCAGGAACAAGAAGCGATAGTAGAAACAGCGCAAGCTCGAATGACCGAAATAGAAGAAGAACAAAGCAGTGAA
This sequence comes from Myroides sp., assembly GCF_032073645.1. NCBI lineage: Bacteria > Pseudomonadati > Bacteroidota > Flavobacteriia > Flavobacteriales > Flavobacteriaceae > Myroides > Myroides sp. The sequence goes on along the minus strand of NZ_DAMANB010000013.1, from coordinate 11,610 downwards.
GAAGGCTTATTTACTGATTTAGAAAAGGTGAATGCCACGGAAATTGGTAAACTATTGAAACAATTAAAACCTGTTAAGAAAGTAAAAGTTCCTGTAGAAGAAACGTATGGTATGGTGGCTGAATCTGCGGCATCTTATGGGGTACAAAATAATTTTGAAATTTTAGAAGAATATTTACTTCAAGATATTACCATTAAAGGTGCCAATGCCAAGATTAAAAAATTAAACGCGGATTTAGAAAAAGCGGTACTAGCCAAATATCCAGCATTGAGCGAATCCGAAATCAAAGACTTGGTTTTGGTACATAAATGGCAAGCCCATTTAGAAAATGCGCTACAACAAGAGCAAGAACGCATTAGTCAAAACCTTACCCAGCGTATCAAAGAACTAGCAGAACGCTATGAAACTACTTTATCAAGCTTAGAAACTGCTGCAAATGACGCTGCCTCGAAAGTAAAGTCTCACCTGGAAAAAATGGGATGGACATGGTAAAACAAGGTTATAAACAAACAGAAATTGGCGTGATTCCTGAGGATTGGGAGATGTTCACAATACGAGATTTAATAACTCTTCTAACTGACTATGATGCTAATGGAAGTTTTTCTTCTGTTGCTGAAAATGTTAAATCATATAATTATCCTGAATATGCTTGGTATGTTAGATCAACAGATTTAGAAAATAATACTGATTTATCTAATGTGAAGTATGTTGATAAAGCTTCATATTCTTTTTTAAAGAAAACATCTTTGTTTGGTGGAGAATTATTATTTCTTAAAAGAGGAGATATTGGAAATGTTTATCTTTTTGAAATGAAAACAAAGAGAGCAACGTTGGCACCTAACTTATATCTTTTAAAACTAAATGATATATCTTCTTCTAAATATTTATACCAATATTTTATTAGTGAAACGGGACAAAAGCAATTAAAAAGAAAAAATGCTGGTTCAACATTGGGCGCTTTATATAAAGATGATGTAAAGTCAATTTTAATACCACTTCCTCCGCTTGCTGAGCAACAAGCAATAGCAACAGCTTTGTCTGATGCCGATGCGTGGATAGAAAGTTTGGAACAACTTATCGCCAAAAAACGCTTAATTAAACAAGGTGCTATGCAAGAATTACTTACTCCCAAGGAAGATTGGGAAGTGAAAAAGTTGGGGGAGGTTTTATCCCATAGACCCGATTATGGTATAAATGCACCTGCTGTCGAATTTAGTAGCAGCCTTCCAACATATATAAGAATTACAGATATTGGTAGAGATGGAACATTTATGAACGGAAATAAAGTATCTGTAGACAGCCTGTTATCAGAAATGTATGTATTGCAGGATGGAGATATATGCGTAGCTAGGACAGGTGCAAGTGTAGGGAAATCTTATTTTCACTCATTTTTAGACGGTCAATATGTCTTTGCAGGCTTCTTGATCAGATTAAGAGTTGATTCAAAAGTACTTTATTCAAGATTTTTATTCTATCTAACCAAAAGTAAGAATTATGATAATTTTATTATCTCTAATTCTATGAGAAGTGGTCAGCCAGGTATAAATAGTAATGAATTAGAAGCGTTTATAATTCCATTCCCACCCCTTCTTGAGCAAACCCGCATTGCTACAATCTTATCGGATATGGATACCGAGTTAGAAGCCTTAGACAATCAATTAGCCAAAGCCCGTCAAATTAAACAAGGGATGATGCAAGAGTTGTTGACAGGGAGAGTGCGGTTGGTGTAAGAGTAAAATATAAGACTCATAGTTTAACCAGCTGTGGGGTTAACTAAACGAATAAAAACGATTAATTATGGCAGTGTTTAAAGGAACTCTAAGAGAGTTTAATGATTATGTTGGACCATTAGCTCGAAATATTGTAGCTAATATGGCCAGAAAATTAAAGGCACACACAACCTGTCGTGAAAAAGGTTGTAATAAAAGAAAACCATTAGAAGCAGCCCATATTAAAGGAAAAGACAGACCTACTATTATTGCAACTATTCTATCAGATTATAAAATAGACCATGATTTATATGAGGTAGATTTGGAAGAGTTTAAATCTAAATTTATAGCTCAACATCAACCAATTGAAGATGTTATTTTACCGATGTGTAAGGAGCATCATTTGGCGTATGATAAAAAACATAAAATAGAAAGTGAACTTCCAGTTGTAATTGATGAATTAGTAAATGAAGAAGGGCAAAATACGTATACAGAAGCTGATTTAGAAAACATTTCCTCTTTAGAGTTCAAATCTTTAGAAAAGGCGATTAAAAAGTTTAGTATATCTGATATAAAAGATAAAATAAGTAAAGAATTAAATCTAGCGAAGCAACAAATTTCTGTTTCTAATATTTCTGATTCAAATGGATTATGGAATTTTGATATTAATAAGAGCAAATTTGCTCAAGATTTCGCCTTTGTTTTTTACGATCAGAAAGCTCAAACCTATAAAATTTCAATTTTTGAAGGAAATAGTTTAGAACTTAGCAATTTCGGAGAAAAGAATGATGGGCAAGTAGTTCGCTTTTTTGTTGATGCTAATTATCAAGATAAATCAGGGTTTAAATTTAGTATTCAATAATCTCAAATAACCCAAATCAACTAAATTAAACAAGATATGAGGTAAGTCTTTGCAGAGTTTAATAAAAGATATGATGAACTTAATGATAGTTTAGCATTATTAACGTTAACTACAAATATTAGTGAACTTAAAAAAAACTATAGATACTAATATAGGTAGTAAATCGCTCTACAATGAATTAATAGATTATTTTAATCTATGTTCCAAACAATATTATTAGTATAAAAAGGGCAGGATTTCTAATGCATGGCATTAAGGTATGATGTATTATTATAATACATTTCCTGTTGTTAAAGAATTGTGGGAAGAAGAAACAAAAGAAGAAGGTTTCAAATCATATTATTTGAAAGACAAACTTGGGTTTTTCAAGTAAACTATTTTAAGGATAAGTTGAACTAATTATATCTACATTAATCAAGGCATGATGCAAGAGTTGTTGACGGGGCGAGTGCGGTTGGTGTAAATATAATAATAAACCTTACGGTTTAACCAGTCGTGAAGTTTTTAATTAAATATTGTAAATAATAAAACTTATGGATGCTAAGCATGATTCTATGGTCGCTATTAAGAATTTTAAAGGTAAAAACTTTTTAATTAACAAGTATCAAAGGGGATATCGTTGGGGTAAAAGAGAAATATATGCCCTACTAAAAGATATTTTATCTTTTGATATTACCAGAGACGGTTTTTACTGTTTGCAACCGCTGGTAATGCTATATAAGGGCGAGAATAATTTCGAATTAATTGATGGACAGCAAAGAACTACTACTATTTTCTTGATTATAAAGCATTTACTAAAGGAAAATTATTTCCATATTCATTATGAAACAAGGAATTCAATAGAAGATGGATCTAATGATTTTTTAACACGTTTGCATACTTTAGATTTCTCAGCAGTTTTACAATCTGAGTCAAAAGATATTGAAAATCATATATGGACTGTTTGGAAAGAATCCTTTTGCTATGAAAATAACATCGAAGATACGGTAGACAATTTTTATTTCTTTAAAGCATACTGCTTAATTCAATTATGGTTTATTAAGAATGGCAATGAAGACTTTATTAAACATAATCTTTTAGAGTATACTAAGGTGATTTGGTATACTGAAGAAGTAGATGATAAAGATGTTGCTTTTACTTTTATTAATTTCAATGATGGTAAAATTCAATTGGATCAAGCAGAATTAGTGAAAGGTTTATTTGTGTTGGATATGAACAAGATAAGTGATTTTACGCGAAAGTCTTATGAGTTAAATCAATTTGCTGATGAATGGAATGCAATCGAACAACATTTACAAAGACCTGATTTTTGGAATTTTATTCAAAATAATCGATCAAATAAAGAATTAGCAAATAAAATTACCATCTTATTAGAAATTGAGAAAGGAAAGGGTGCCAAGGAAGAAGATTTGTATTACACTTTTCGACAGTATGAAAAAGCTTTTGAACGTGAAGAAAAACCAGAGTGGAGAAGCTTAGCAACATTATATAATTTATTAGATGAATGGTACCATGATAGAGAAACATATCATTTAATGGGTGCTGTGGTGCATTTAACTACCAAAACTATACATACAGTTTTAGAAGAATATAGATCTTCAAGTAAGAAAAATCAATTAAAAAACTATTTAAAACAGATTTTAAAAGATGAGTTTTTTGAAGATAAAAAACAAAAGTTTAAGAGTAAATACGATATTAATGAGATTAAGTATGGTAAAACAGGAGTTTTTCCAATTTTATTGCTATACAATATTGCGGTAGCACAATTACAAGATAAAAAGTATTTGTTTCCATTTGATTTGTTTAATTTGACACGAGCCTGGAATATAGAACATATCTATGCAAAAAACTCAATGGGTTTTGAAAAGAAGGAAGATTTGCAAGAATGGATGAAAGAGATAGAAGAACTATTTGCTGAAAATGCACAATTAAAACAGAATGAAGAATTAGAAGCTAAATTTAAGCAGATAAAAGTAGATGATTTAGAAAGTGCTAATTTAAAGGTTAAGGACATTGAAACGCTTCTGGGAGATATTATAGATAAAGATCATTTATCTAATCTTTGTTTGTTGGATGATAAAACGAATATTCAAGTAGGAAAAAAAGTATTTAGAAAAAAGAGAAATATGATTCTTGAAGTGGATTCGTGTTTGGATCCAGAGGCTTATGTACCAGTTGCCACAAAACAAGTTTTCCAAAAGGCACTGACGCCATCAAATGAGTTAACACTGAACTATTGGAATACAAGAGATAGAGATGCATATATGAGTGATATCTTGAATAAAATAACTACTTTTTTAAATTAAAGTTATGATTATAAAATATACATTTCATCAATTATTAGCTAACCATATTATTGAGGTACCTATTATCCAAAGGGATTATGCACAAGGACGTCTTTCTGATAATGTAAATTATATTAGAGAACGATTTGTAAAATCATTAGTAAATAATATTGTTCAAAAGGAAGATTTACATCTTGGTTTTGTTTATGGTAAGATTGAAGGGAAAGAGCGCCAAAGAGAAGCAAAGCTTCATCAGGATTCAGTAAAAACCTTATTGCACACTGTAACACAATATGCGCATCAATTTAATATAGATGTAGAGACAAAGATTAATATTAATGAAATTGATGAAACGAGTAGTTTAATTTTTATACCACTTGATGGGCAACAGCGTTTAACCACTTTGTTTTTGTTGTATTGGTATATTTCCATGAGAAAAGGAGAGGTCTCTAAAGAGTTATTAAATTTTAAATATAATAATAGAAAACTAGCTTTAGCATTTTTCGAGGAGTTAACTGCTAAAGGTAATATCGAAGTTATTCATAAAGAGTTAAGCGAAGAACTGGACAAACAAATAACAAAATATACGTGGTATTTAGATAAATGGAAATATGATGCCACTGTAAGTGGAGCTTTGGTAATGCTTCAAACTATACATAAAGAGTTTTCTACTCATAAAGAATTCGATTTTATGTCAATTAATCTTAAGGATTTACCATTTAAGTTTGATTTTTTAGACCTAGATGATTTAAGACAGTCTGATGAATTATATATAAAAATGAACGAAAGAGGTAAACAATTGACCGATTTTGAGCATTTTAAAGCATGGCTTCAAGATTGTATGAATAAAAAACAACTTTCAATTGATGATAAGGCCTTTTTGGAAAGATTTTGGAAAAAGATTGATACAGATTGGTTGAATTTCTTTTGGAAAAAAATAGATGCTGATTTTAGATCACTAGATGATTTCTATTTTAATTATTTAAAGACATTGGCAATAAATTTTCATTTATCTACTTCTAAGAATACGGCTTTACCTAATCATTTAAAGGAATTATTACAAAAGATTAGGAATAGTGATACTTACAACAAACAATCTGTAAAATATATTCCCCTAAGTCAATTTATAATTGAATTAAAGAATGACAGTGGTATATTGGAAATTTTTGAGCTATTTTCTATTGATTGTTTAAGATATATTGATAGTACAATGTCAACCTTAATTGAAGTTGAGGAAGATATTAAATATAAAATAAATTCGATTGTCAAGGAACCGTTTATTTCGAAGGGAAAGAATATTTTATCACTTTATCTCAAAAATAATGCTTTCACTCCAAACTATTGGGACCAAGTTTATTATTACTTTATTTTAGAACTTCTAAAGTCTAATAAAATAAATATTGATTTTTGGATACGTAGTATGAGGAATATTATTTACAATACCTACATACAAAGTCCAGATAATGTATTCGATGCACTTAAAAGCATAGGTACATTACTGTCTTCAGACATACTAGATTTAGAAGAAGCTTTGAAGTCAGAAAAATTTAGTTTATCATTTTTCGATAAAAGTCAAATTACCGAAGAGAGATATAAATGTACGTTGGATCCTACAGTATGGGATTTTAATAAAATTCACAAGCTTGAAGATCATGAATATTTTATGGGACAAATTCAATTTGCGTTTGACTTAGCCACTAGTGATAAAGATCTATTTACAAAATACTCTGATTTACTTTCAGAGCTGTTTTCAACAAGAAATAATGAAATTTATTTGCAGCAAGCATTACTAACAAAAGGGGACTACCTTGTTGAAAGAACAAATCATTCATTTTGCCGTATATCTTATGATTCTTTAAGGAGTCGTAATGACAATTGGAGACAAATATTTGATGATGAAAAAAGAAGAAACCTATTAAGGAGTTTGTTGGATAACTTATTAGATCTTTCAGATCTTGATCTTGTAAATAAATTAAATACAATAATTAAAAACCATAAATTTACTAAAGAAGATTGGGAATACTACTTTGTGGAAAACGGAGGAGCTATAAAAGAGTGTAAATACAATGAGATTAGATGGTTTTCGGCAAATGATGTTCGACTTTTACATTCCACAGCTATAACAGGATATCATTTAGAATTGAGAACTATGTGGCTATTTCAAGAATTAGAAAATCTTAAATTTGATATAAATCCGTTTGAAACTAAGGAATATTTGTGGGATAAAAATACAGGTGGATCTCCTGGAATTAAATTATCTTCTTTTAAATTAGGAGAAAAGGTCTATGACCTAGACATCAGATTTGCAAAAGATGGGGCAGGATATGAATGTTGCTTTTTCCATAAGGCAGCCACAATTAATGATAGATCTGCTGATGAAATAGTGATTAAATCACTGGGTGATTTTATTTACGATGATGAATATAAGCATTATTTTAAAAAAGTAGATAAAGAGAAAATAATAGAATATTTATCTATATTAACGAGTAAATTGTCAACACTATGATCAACCCAATAGAACGCATCACTCAAAATCGTATCATTCAATTGTTTCAAGAACAGTTGAATTATTGCTATTATGGCAATTGGGAAAAACGAGAGCATAATAGCAATGTAGAGCAAGAGATCTTAAAGAGAAATCTACTCAAGCGTGGTTATTCAGAAACCTTAGCGAATAAAGCAGTAAAGGAAGTGTACGATTTGGCAAATACCAATGCAGGTGGATTGTATCAGCGCAATAAAGAAGTGTATTCGCTATTGCGTTATGGTGTGAAAGCTCGCCCTGAATTGGGAGAGAACTTTGAAACCATTTTTCCGATTGATTGGCAGAATTGGCAAAACAATGAATTTGGTATAGCGGAAGAAGTTACTTTGGCCAAAGGGCAAAATGTACGCCGCCCAGATATCGTGTTATATGTCAATGGAATTGCGTTGGGAGTTTTAGAATTAAAACGCGGAACAATTGATATTTCGGAAAGTATTCGGCAATCTATTTCCAACCAAAAAGAATTGTTTAATGAGTGGTTTTATAGTACAGTTCAATTCCTTTTTGCAGGAAATAATACACAAGGTTTACGATATGGAACTATTGAGACACCAGATAAATATTATTTGTCTTGGAAAGAAGATGAACAAGAAAACGAAGATTATAAATTAGACAAATACCTCAAAAAACTTTGCGACAAACAACGTTTATTGGATATTATCTATAATGGTGTTGTGTTTGATGCAGGTGTGAAAAAACTACCTCGTCCACATCAATATTTCGCCTTGCAAGAAGCCCAGCCATTTATCAAGCGCAGAGAAGGCGGAATCATTTGGCATACCCAAGGTTCGGGTAAATCCTTGATGATGGTGATGTTGGGCAAGTGGATTTTGGAAAATGTTGCCAATTCACGTATTGTTATTTTAACAGATAGAACCGAATTAGATGACCAGATAGAACGAGTATTCAATGATGTAGGTGAAACTGATATTGCTAAGACCAAATCAGGAAAAGAACTGATGGATTTCCTAACCTCGCCACGTCCTCGATTAGTATGTTCGTTGATTCATAAATTCGGCAATAAAACAGAAACTGATTTTGATGCTTTCATTAAAGAATTGCAAGATAATCCTGTAAAAACGCAAGGTGAAATTTTTGTATTTATCGACGAATGTCACCGTACGCAAAGTGGTAAGTTAAACCAAGTAATGAAGGCAGTATTACAAAATGCGGTTTTCATCGGTTTTACAGGTACACCTTTGTTGAAAGAAGATAAGAAAACTACTATGGATGTTTTTGGAAGATACATTCATACCTATAAATTCAACGAGGCAGTAGAAGATGGAGTGGTAAAAGATTTGATGTATGAAGGGAGAAATATTGAACAAAACCTGACTTCACAAGCTAAAATCGATCAATGGTTTGAATCAAAAACGGCTGGTCTGAATGATTTCCAACGAAATGAACTGAAGAAAAAATGGGGAACCATGCAAAATGTCTTGAGCTCTAAAAGTCGCATGGAAAAGATTGTAGCTGATATTATTTTTGATTTTCAAACCAAAACACGTCTGCGTTCGCAAATGGGAAATGCTATTTTGGTGGCATCGAGTATATATGAAGCTTGCAAGTATTACAATTTGTTCCTGCAAAGTGAATTAAAGAATAAATGTGCGATTATTACCTCATATAATCCCAATATGCGTGATGTATCAACTGAAGATACGGGTGCTGATACAGAAACGGATAAAGAATATATTTTTAATACATATACAGAGCTATTAAAAGAAGTTCAGTCCAGTGGTAATAAATCGAAGACAGAAACTTACGAATCTGAAAGTAAAGAACGTTTCAGAAAGGAACCAGCCAAAATGAAATTACTTATCGTAGTTTCTAAATTATTGACCGGTTTTGATGCGCCACCTTGTTCGTATATCTATATCGACAAAAAGATGCAGGATCATACCTTATTTCAAGCCATTTGTCGTGTGAATCGTTTGGATACCGATGATAAAGACTATGGTTACATCGTCGATTATATGGAGTTATTTGGCAATGTAACCGATGCCATTAATGTTTATACGTCCGAATTGGATAGTGAAGGATTCACAAAAGAAGAGGTTGAGATTAATCTAAAGGATCGATTAAAGATTGCTGTAGATCGTTTGTTAACAGCGTTGGAAACGGTAGAGTTCATTTGTGAATCAGTAGAATTTCCAAAAGCAGATATTGATTTTATTCGTTATTTCTGTGGGAATACGGAAAATCCGGAAGATTTAAAATCGAATGAATATAAACGCATGGCCTTATACAAAGCTATTGTAGAATATATAAGAGCTTATGCGAATCTAAAAGCTGATTTTGTCAATACTAATTTTACAGAAGCTGAAGTGAAGCGTTTTCATCAAAAGATGGAAGATTATTTGAATTTGCGTGAGATCATCCGTAAAGCTTCAGGTGAAACTATTGATTTGAAAGCTTATGAAGCTGATATGCGTTTTTTAATTGACACCTATATCAAAGCAGAAGAGTCTGAAAAGGTGTCTCCCTTTGATGATATTTCCCTATTAGATTTGATGGAGACTGATATGGAGAAGGCTATTGATTCATTGCCAAAAGGAATTAAGGGGAATAAGGAAGCCGTTGCAGAAACCATTGAAAATAATGTACGAAGCAAGATTGTAGAAGAGCATTTATTAGATCCAAAATATTTCGACCAAATGTCCGTTTTATTACAAGAATTAATAGAACGCAGAAAACAAGAAACGGTTTCTTATCAAGAATACTTGGTAAAGATGGCAGAGCTAATCCGACAAGTTAATCGAGGTAAAAAGGATGATATCCCAGTTTCATTAAACACAAAAGGTAAAGTAGCCTTGTATCATACTTTAGGTAATGAAGAAATGGCTTTGGCTTGTGAAGAAGCAGTCCAATATGTTAAACAGGAAGGATTTAGAGAGAACTTAGCTCGCCAACGCATGGTGAAGAAAGCTATTTTTGATGTAGTTAAAGATATCGATAAGGTAGAAGAAGTTTACAAAATTATCGAAGCACATAAAGACGAATATTAAAAATGACAGAACGTATAGAGATAGGGGAAGTAGAGATAGAGGTGACGTTCAAAGATATTAAGAACTTGCATCTGAGTGTGCATCCACCTTATGGACAAGTAACAATATCTTCTCCATTGTTTTATGATTTAGAAAAAGTGAAGATTTACGCTGCTACTAAATTAGGATGGATTAAAAAAGAGCAGCGTAAATTTTTAGAACAACTGCGAGAAGAGCCGAGAGTATTTAAAAATCAAGAGAGTCACTTTTTCTTTGGAGATCGTTATTTATTGAAGTTAGAAGAGAGTACGAGAAATAAAGTTGAAATCGCTGGTAAAAAGATTGTTTTAAAATCTTCAGATTTGAACAATGTTAAACAACTCCAAGCTACTCTGTATGCTTTTTACCGTAAAGAATTACGAAAGTATTTAGAGGCTAGGATTGTTTATTTTTCGGCTTTGATGAATATCAAATCACCTAGCTTCAAAATTCGAACTATGAAAACCAAATGGGGGAGTTGTGCTACAGATCAGCAACGAATATGGTTTAATATCGAATTGGCTAAAAAGCCTTTAGATTGTATTGATTATATTGTTGTTCATGAACTAATTCACCTGATAGAACGTCATCATAATAAACGATTTGTGTTGTTAATGGATCAATATTATCCTTCGTGGCGCACCCAGAAAAAGAAATTAAATGAGTTGCCTTTGTAATAAAACTATGTTTACATTATTACAAAGATCAAACACTTATATTACGTGATGTATGGAATAATTAGAGAGACTCGTAGGCTTTTTAATTAAATTGTTTTAAAATGAGTTTTTTATATATTAATGAATTAAGTATAGTTGTATAGATTTTTTTAGTATATTTAGTATTAAATTAATACACTAAAAATCATCGATTTAAAAGCTCGGCTATTTCATGGCACAAAAAGTTACAAAAGCCTGAAAGTCACTATTTATAGGACATACGGAGTAGGGTGTAAATCCCTCTTTCTCCGCTGAAAAGCCCGATAACACTCGTTATCGGGCTTTTTTTATGCCCTTGTGCACCGAAAGTGCACCTTTTATAAATAGGTTACCTGATAACTTTGGGATCAGTGACAAAATTTGGGGACTAGGCAAAAAGTCTAGTTAATCTAAAAAGAAAAAACTTCTTATCTATATTAGCCCCTAAATAAGCTGGAGTGAAATTAGTAAATTAATTACATAACTTT